>NZ_JAPEVI010000003.1:4032500-4332500 GCF_026240905.1 Roseibium salinum | reverse complement strand
TGCGCGGCCGGATCGTGGTAGACCGTCTGCCACATTGCCATGATCTCGGGAATTTCCTGATGCGGCTCCGATGACGGCGAGGCCGTGACGGCGTCAGGCACGTCAAGGCCGCGCCGGCGGGCAAGGGACAGCACCGCCTGATAGAGACTTGGCCGGTCAAGCTCTTCGCGAAGGCGCCGAACGCTCTCCGGATCGTGTTCGTGCGGTTTGACCATCGCCAGGTTCCGATTGCCGAGCGCAAATTCGATCAGGCGGTATTGCAGGGACTGAAAGCCCGACGACATGCCGAGATCATCCCGGAACTGGGTATAGTCGCTGGGGGTCATCGTGCGCAGCACGTCCCAGGCGGAATTGAGCTGCTCCATGATCCGGCTCACCCGGGCAAGCAGCTTCATTGCCTGAGGCAGGTGATCGTCCGCGATTGCCTGCCGCGCCGCGTTCAATTCGTGCAGCATGAGTTTCATCCAGAGCTCGGAGGTCTGGTGCTGGATGATGAATAGCAGTTCGTCGGGAGCACTGGACAAGGGGTTCTGTGCCGACAGGATCTGCGGCAGCCCCAGGTAATCGCCGTAGGACATCTTGTCCGAAAACGCTATTTCCGCGCCTTCCGTTTCCGGATCATAGGCGCCGTCAGGCTTGTTCTTGTCCGTCATAAGTCTCTCCCAACCGGCATTCAATGGCTCCGCCAGCCATCTATAACGCTGTGGAGACCGGGTTGGGTAGGAGAGATTTCAGCATGTTAGGGTGGAGTCAATCCTGGCCGGGGGCTTCAGCTCGCCGCCGCGGCAAGAATCGCTTCCGAGGAGAAGTCGTAGTGGCTGCGCCCGGAGACGCTCTTGCAGAACCGGCTGAAATCGATCCTGTCCCAGTCCCCGTCTCCCAGACGCCCGATATAGAGGTCGACGTTTTCGCCGGTGATCGGAGACATCTTAAAGAGCACGTTGACGAAGAACTCGCCCTCGATTTCCCGGAAGAAGTGGTCGCGCAGCATGACGATGGACCAGGCCCCGGCAAAGAAGTGCCCGCCATGGGTCATGGTCATCTCGCCGTTCCGCACGGCCTCCATGCCGCGCGACGACCAGTTGAGCCCGGCGAACAGGATATCCTGCCCCGGGGTCAGGCCGGCCTCCCTGGCAGCTTTCAGCGCACCCAGGGCGATGTCGTCATTGGCACCCCAGACGACGTCCACTTCGGTCCGTTTGAACACGCTCGCCGCGCGCTGGTAGCCGATCTCTTCGTTCCACTCCGCAGGGATCGCGTGGAGCAGCTTCACGTCGTAATTGTCGGCAACTGCCCGCTGCATCCCCAGTTCCCTTTGAAGACCGGCGGGCGTGGTCGTGTCGCCCGTCAGCGCAAGCAATCGTATCTCCTCGTCGTCCGGATTGAGCTGCCGTGCACGGTCAAAAAGAGACTGGGCCATGTCGTAGCCGGCGATCTCATTGTCCGGAATGATCGACGCAACGATGTTGTCCATCGTGATATTCCGACGCTCGAGCATCATCATCTGCTTCGCGGTGAGCTTGTTCAACAAAAAGAAGATCTTGCTGGGCTTGCCGTCGAGCAGTTGAAGCAGCCGCGCGGCCGCCTGATTTTCGTTCACGAGAATGAAGTAGTCCGGAAGATCGCCCTGATCCAGGCGCTGCTGGAGCAGAGCCTCCATACGGTAGAGCTGCCGGTCCGCGTAGAGGATCTCCAGTTCCACGTCAAGATCGGCGGCGGCGGCGGCCATGGTTTTGGAGACCTCGCCCCAGAACCCGCTTTCGCCGCCCGGATTGATAAAGGTCACGCGGAAATCGGCGGCGTGGACGGCGCCTGCAAACATCCAGAAACACCAGACCAAAAGCAATCGTAAGACCATCATCTTCCTGTTCCACGGCTTCCAGGTCGCCGTGCATTCGACCGGGAACACGAGTTGGCCCGGGAGTGCGGCGCGCCGACCGCCGAGTTGTATGCACGAAGCGGTCCAGTATAGCCGCACCTTTTTCCTGCCCCATCGGCGGAAAGCAGTTGTGCACCATAAATCTCTTATACCTGCCCCAGCGCGGCATGAACAGCATTCAAAGCCAGACCAAAGAAGTAAATACAACCGCTACGTGCGCTGAGGTTTTAGTAAATATCTAAATACTACAACAAAAAAGATTGACTAAATACGCGAAAGAAGAACAATTCAACTCCATCAGACGTCTCACTACTCGTATTATTTGTGCCGGACACCGAAATGCATACGTTAAGTCGAAACGCAATATTGGCACTTTCCTTAATACTTGCGTTTGTCGGCCCGTCGCAAGCCGCTCCGGAGAATGCACCGGTCATCACGCTCAAGCCTTACGGCAATGGGGACGACCGCTATCGTTATGTTGAAATCCTGCTGGCAAAATCGCTGGAAAAGGCCGGCGTTCCGGCCAAGGTCGTGCACGCACAAGCGGAGTATTCGCGGGACCGCGTGCTGCAGGAGCTGATCACGGGCCGGAACATTCATGTCGTCGCCGAAGCTCCGAAACCGGGCTGGGAAGAGAAGCTGATCCCGATCCGCATCCCCATCCGAAAGGGCATTCAGGGCTACAGGTTGTTCCTGATCAATCAGCAGGATCAGGCCGCCCTCGCAAAAGTCGATCTCGCTTGAGGACCTCATGGCTTTTCCAACCGGATCGGGAGCCCAGTGGTCGACACGGCGTGTAATGGAGGACGCTGGTTTCAATGTTGTCGTCAGCCATGACTACGACATGCTCTTCCGGATGCTCAAGCTGCGGCGCTTCATCACATTCGGGAGGGGCATAAACGAGGCTTTCAATGAGCAGGCCAGCTTCTCAAGCCAGAACGAGAACCTCGTTGTCGAACAATCCATATGCCTGTTCATTCCGCTTCCGACGTACTTCTTTGTCAGTCCGGCGCATCCCGAGCTCGCACGGCAGATCGAAACCGGACTGAAACGGATGATAGCGGACGGCTCGTTCGACGAGCACTTTCTTGCCTATCACCGCACCGACATTGCGCGCGCCCGTCTGGCCGACCGGAAGATCTTCACGCTGGTCAACACCAACCTGGGGCGGGAGACGCCACTTCAGGAGCGCTCTTACTGGTTCGACCCGGCCACATTTTCCGACCCCGACGGTGACGACGGCAGATGACGCGGAACGGGCGGCCGGCGGTTTTCGCGTGTCGGGAGAAAGACGTGGTACGGGCTGCCGTTTTGTGAAAGCCTAGGGGCCGCAATTCCGTGCCGTCGCAGATCAGGGTCTCTTGATGTCCATTCGTGCCAGCATTTATCACCTGACCCACTACAAATACGACCGACCGGTCACGTTGAGCCCTCAGATTATCCGGCTCCGCCCGGCGCCGCACAGCCGCACCCGCGTTCTGTCCCACTCGCTGAAGGTTTCCCCCAAAGGGCATTTCGTCAATCACCAGCAGGACCCTTACGGCAACTGGCTGGCCCGGTTCGTCTTTCCCGAGCCGGTTCGCGAATTCAAGATCGAAGTGGACATTGTCGCCGACATGTCCGTCTACAATCCCTTCGACTTCTTCGTGGAGGAAAGCGCCGAGGACTGGCCGTTCGACTATCCGGAGGAGCTGCGGGAGGACTTGCAGATCTACCGGCGCACGGACCCTGCCGGTCCCCGCCTGAAGGCATTTCTCGACAGGGTGCCGCGGGAGAAACAGCGGACGATCGATTTCATCGTCGGGCTCAACGCCAGTGTTGCGCGCGAAGTCGGCTACGTCATCCGGCTGGAACCGGGTGTGCAGACACCTGAGGAGACCTTCGAAAAGGGAACCGGCTCCTGTCGCGATTCCAGCTGGCTGCTTGTCCAGGCCCTGCGCCACCTCGGCTTCGCCGCCCGTTTCGTCTCCGGATATCTCATCCAGCTGAAACCGGACGTGGAGGCCCTGGACGGCCCTTCGGGAACCGACCATGACTTCACCGACCTGCACGCCTGGGCGGAGGTCTACCTGCCCGGAGCCGGCTGGATCGGCCTTGATCCGACCTCCGGCCTGTTGACCGGGGAAAGCCACATTCCCCTCGCCGCGACACCCCACTATTCGAACGCGGCTCCGATCGTCGGCATGGCGAGCGACGCGAATGTCGACTTTTCGTTCGACATGAAAGTCAGCCGGGTGGCCGAGCATCCGCGCATCACCAAGCCTTTTTCCGAGGAAGCCTGGACGGCGCTCAACACGCTGGGGGACGAGGTCGACCGGATCCTGGTTCAGGAGGATGTCCGCCTGACCATGGGCGGCGAGCCAACCTTCGTCTCGATCGACGATTTCGAATCCGACGAGTGGAACACAGAGGCGGTCGGCCCGACAAAGCGCGAGAAGGCGGATATCCTGATCCGCCGCCTGCGCAAACGTTTCGCTCCCGGCGGGTTCCTCCACTACGGTCAGGGCAAGTGGTATCCGGGCGAAACCCTGCCCCGCTGGACGTTTTCGCTCTACTGGCGCCGCGACGAGAAACCGATCTGGCACGAACCGGACCTGATCGCCGAAGAAGGCCGGGAAACCGGGGCCGACGCGGAGAAGTCGGCCACCCTGCTGCAGAAGATTGCCGATCGGCTGGACATCGATCCGGACTATGTGGTTCCCGCCTATGAGGATCCGGCCGTCTGGCTGGTCAAGGAAGCCAATCTGCCCGAGAACGTCACGCCCGAGAATTCCAGGCTCGAGGATGCGGAGGCGCGCCATCGCATCGCCCGTGTCTTCGACCGCGGCCTCACGACCCCCTCGGGCCATATCCTTCCCATCCAGCGGTGGCAATCGAAGGCCACCGGCCCGCGCTGGCGCTCCGAACGATGGGAACTGCGCCGCAATGCGCTGTTCCTGGTTCCCGGCGACAGTCCGGTGGGATACCGCCTCCCCCTTGAGTCGCTCCCCTACGTGCCTCCGGCGCAATATCCCTTTGTCAACATTGCCGATCCGACAGTGCCTCGCGGCCCCTTGCCGGAGTTCCCCGTCGGACCGGTCCCGGAACGCCCACAGGACGTTGCCCGCTTCACTGCCAGCGGCGATCAGCAGGACAGACGCGAGCAGACGTTGCCGGAAGGAGAAATCGGCGACACCACCGTCAGAACCGCCTTGTCCGTAGAGCCCCGCGACGGACGCCTGTGCGTGTTCATGCCGCCGGTGGAAGCCCTCGAGGACTATCTGGAACTGATCGCCGCGGCGGAAACCGCTGCAGCGGATCTCGGCCTGCCCGTCCATATCGAAGGCTATCCGCCGCCGCCCGACCCGCGCATGAACGTCATCCGCGTCGCCCCGGATCCGGGTGTGATCGAGGTCAACGTGCATCCGGCCGAAAGCTGGAAGGACTGTGTCGCGATCACCGAAGGCGTTTATGAGGAGGCCCGCCAGACCAGGCTCGGCGCCGACAAGTTCATGATCGACGGCAAACACACCGGCACCGGCGGCGGCAATCACGTGGTTGTCGGCGGAGCCACGCCGCTCGACAGCCCGTTCCTGCGCCGGCCCGACCTTCTGCGCAGCCTCATCCTCCACTGGCAGCGGCATCCGAGCCTCTCGTATCTTTTCTCCGGCCTGTTCATCGGCCCCACATCCCAGGCGCCGCGCGTCGACGAGGCACGGCATGACGGCCTCTACGAACTGGAAGTCGCCCTTTCGCAGATCCATCGGCCCAACGAGGGGCCCGCGCCCTTCCCCTGGCTGCTCGACCGGCTGCTGCGCAACCTCCTGGTGGATGTGACGGGCAATACGCACCGCGCCGAGATCTGTGTCGACAAGCTCTATTCCCCTGACGGCCCGACCGGTCGTCTCGGTCTTGTCGAGTTCCGCGGCTTTGAAATGCCGCCCGACCCGCGCATGAGCCTTTCGCAGCAACTTCTCCTGAGGGCCCTGATTGCCCGGCTCTGGCAGCATCCCCTTTCCGGCAACCTCACGCGCTGGGGCACGGCGCTTCACGATCGTTTCATGCTGCCGCACTACGTGTGGACCGATTTCCTCGACGTGCTGCGGGATCTGGAGCACCATGGCTTTGCCATGCGCCCGGAATGGTTCGAGGCCCAGGCCGAGTTCCGCTTCCCGTTCTGCGGCGAGGTCGAGGTGGAGGGCGTGCACCTGGAACTGCGGCAGGCACTTGAACCCTGGCACGTGCTGGGCGAAACCGGCGCCATCGGCGGCACGGTCCGCTACACGGACAGTTCCACCGAACGGCTGCAGGTCAAGCTCTCCACCAGCGATCCGGAACGCTACATCGTCACCTGCAACCGCCGCATGATGCCGCTGCGGAAAACCGAAGCCAACGGCGTTTCCGTTGCCGGCGTCCGCTACAAGGCCTGGCAGCCCGCCATGGCGCTCCATCCGGTCCATCCGGTTGACGCGCCGCTGACCTTCGATATCTTCGACCGTTGGAGCGGACGGGCGCTCGGCGGCTGCGTCTATCACGTGGCCCATCCCGGCGGCCGCAGCTACGAAACATTTCCGGTCAACGGCAACGAGGCGGAGGCGCGCAGGCTTGCCCGGTTCGAACCGCACGGACACACCCCGGGCCTCTATGTCCCGGACGTGGAACTCCCGCATCCGGAATTCCCATTGACCCTGGACCTCAGGCGCCCGAAAAACATCTGAGGACCTTCGGCGCGAAGGTGTCCGGGGAGGAAGTAATGGATGAATCGGAACGAAACCGCAGAAACTGGTGACCTGGGGCCCGGATTGCTGAAATCCTATCGCCCGTATCCCGGCGTTTCGGACGAACTCCTGAATCCGGACGGCCAGGTGCGGCCGGTCTGGCGTTCTTTCGTGGACTACCTGTCATCCCTGACGCCGGAACAGATCAGCGACCGCTTTGCCCGGGGCAACCAGTATCTCAATGATGCCGGGGTCTATTTCCGCCATTACGGCCAGGACGGCGCCAACGAGCGGGAATGGCCGCTCAGCCATATTCCGCTCATCATCGGCGAAGACGAGTGGGAGGAGATCTCCGCCGGGCTCATCCAGCGCGCCGAGCTTCTGGAGCAGGTGGTCGGCGACCTCTATGGTGAGAACCGGCTGGTGGCGGACGGGTATCTTCCTGCAAGCCTCATCGCCAAGAGCCCGGAATGGCAACGGCCCCTGGTCGGCATCACTCCCAAATCCGGCCATTTCCTCCACTTCCTGGCCTTCGAAATCGGCCGCGGTCCGGACGGCACCTGGTGGGTGCTCAGCGACCGGGCGCAGGCGCCCTCCGGTGCGGGCTTTGCCCTTGAAAACCGGGTCGCCACCGGGCGTGTCTTCAATGAGTTCTTTGCGAAGGCGCACGTTCACCGCCTCGCGGGGTTCTTCCGCCGCTTCCGCGACCATTTCGTCGAATTGCGCGGAGAATCGGACAGCCGTGTGTCGATCCTGACCCCCGGCCCCATGAACGATACTTATTTCGAGCACGCCTATATCGCCCGCTATCTGGGCTTCATGCTGCTGGAGGGCGAGGATCTGACCGTGCGGGACGGCCGGCTGATGGTACGCACGGTCTCCGGCCTCAAGCCGGTCAGCGTCCTCTGGCGGCGTCTCGATGCCGCCTGGACCGACCCGCTGGAGATGAACGAGACCTCGCGACTTGGCACGCCCGGCCTGGTTCAGGCGGTGCGGCACGGCTCGGTGACAATGGTCAATGCCCTGGGCACCGGCATCCTGGAAACCCGCGCCCTGCTCGCCTTCCTGCCGCGCATCAGCAAACACCTGCTCGGCGAAAAGCTGAAACTGCCGAATGTCGCCACCTGGTGGTGCGGCGAAGCGGCAACCCGGCAATATGTGAAAGAGCACGCCGAGACCATGATGTTCAGCCCCGCGCTCTCGACGGCCTTGCCGTTTGCCTCCGCGCAGACCGATTTTCTCGGCAAGGATTTCGAAAAGTTCCACAAGGGGATTCTGGAAAGCTGGATCGACAACAAGGCCGACGCTCTCGTCGGCCAGGAAGCCGTCACCCTTTCGACCACACCGTCCTATCAGGACGGACAGCTCGTTCCGCGCCCGATGAGCCTGCGCGTTTTCCTGGCGCGCACGGCAAACGGCTGGGAAGTGATGTCGGGGGGCTTTGCCCGCATCGGCCGGACGGAGGATGCCAGCGCCATCGCGATGCAGGCGGGAGGATCGGCGGCCGATGTCTGGATCGTCGGCGACCAGAGGCCGGTCAAGGAAACGCTCCTGCACCAGACCGAGTCGCCGTTCTTCAAATCCCAGACGGGCACCCTGCCCTCCCGCGCCGCCGACAATCTCTTCTGGCTTGGCCGGTATATTGAACGGGCCGAGGGGTCTGTCCGCCTTCTGCGGGCCTATCATGCCCGCCTCATGGAAACCGCGGACCCGGATGCGCCGCTGGTCGCGATGACCTCGGCCTATCTGGAAGGGACCGGCGTCTCCCCCGATACGCCGGTCCCCGAGAGCCTTTGCGACATGCTGCACTCGGCGGTCGCCGCCGCCGGCAAGGTCCGCGACCGCTTCTCCGTCGACGGCTGGCTGGCTCTCAACGATCTCGCCCAGACCGCCAACGGCGCCCGGCACGCCATGCACGAAAACGCGGATGTGCCGCGGGCCATGGGGTTGCTGCTCAGGAAGATCACCGGCTTTTCCGGACTGGTTCACGAAAACATGTACCGCTTCACCGGCTGGCGCTTCCTGAGCATCGGACGGGCCCTTGAACGGGCGTACCGGATGGCAGATCTCCTGTCGGTCTTCACGGCGCCGGATGCCCCGGAAGGATCCCTGGAACTGCTGCTGGAGGTGGGCGACAGCGCCATGTCCATGAGCCGGCGCTATGCCGTTTCGCTCAGCCATGCGACGGTGCTGGACCTTCTTGCCATGGACTCGAAGAATCCGAGGGCCATTCTCTATCAGCTGAGCGATATGAAGGAGCATATCGGCGTGCTTCCGGGGGCGACCGAAAACGGCTATCTTTCGGTTCCCGCCCGATCCGTGCTGCAGGTTCACACCAGCCTTGCGATTTCCACGCCGAAGACCCTGACCACCGATGCTTTGGCCGACCTGCGCGACCGGATCGCCCATCTCTCCGTCGAGTTGTCCGATGCCTATATCCGCTAGGCTACGAGCCCGTAAGCTTGAATGCACTGTCGCCGCCCTGTCGACGAGCCGGCCGGCGATCGTCACTCTCCCTACGCCCTGTGCGAGGCGCCCGTGCTGTACGATGTAACGCTTGAAATCACGTATGATTATGCCAGCCCGGCGAACCACGGCCGCCATGCCTTGCGCCTGATGCCCGCGACGTGTCCGGGCGAGCAAACGCTGCTTTCCGGGCGGATCAGCCTCCAGCCCGAACCCTGGGAACGGGAGGACAGGGTCGATTTCTTCGGCAATGCGGTGACCGATGTCGCCTACCGAAAGCCCCACAGAGAGCTGCTCTTCAAACTGCAGGCGCGCATCGACCGGACCGCGACCCCGGAACAATTCGACATTTCCCCGTCACTGAAATCCCTGGCGCGGGAACTCGCCACCATCCAGTCGCTGAAGGCTGACGAGCCGGTGCATTTCCTGTCCCCTTCCCCGCGCCTGGCGCTCGATCCCGCCTTCGCGGTCTATGCCGAGGAACACGTCTCTCCCGGCATGAGTGCCATTTCAGCCGTTGAGACCATCGGCAAGGCACTCCACGACGACATGCATTTCGACGCGAGGGCCACGACGGTGGACACACCGGCCCTCGAGGCATTCGAAAGCCGTCACGGCGTCTGCCAGGACTTCACCCACATCATGATCGCCTGTCTCAGGAGCATCGGCATTCCGGCAGGCTATGTGAGCGGTTTCCTGAGGACGACCCCGCCGCCGGGCCGGCCCCGTCTGGAAGGCGCCGACGCCATGCATGCGTGGGTGCGCGCCTGGTGCGGAATCGAGGTCGGCTGGATCGAATATGACCCGACCAACGCGGTTCGTGTCGGCCAGGATCACATCGTCGTGGCCCGAGGCCGTGACTATGGCGACGTCTCTCCGGTCAAGGGCGTATCACGCACCGCCGGCGGCCAGACGACCGACCACCGTGTCGACGTCATCCCGCTCTGAAGTGCCGCAGGACCCGGATCACTCGCGGGCAGCTGCAGGAAAGGCCGGCAGATGCCGCCTCAAACCGGGTACCTGATCGCCCGGTCCTGCACATCGAAGAAGTGCATGCGCGCTTCGTCGAACCTGAGGCCGATATGGGCGCCTTCTTCGATTTTCTCGCTGCCGCTGATGCGAACGAGAACCGAATCGAGCCCGTCCAGCGCCACATAGAGGAAAGTGTCTGCGCCGAGATATTCGGCGACCTCCACCGTGCCCGTGCAGTGCCCCTCTTCCGCGCCGACGACGGCGATATGCTCCGGGCGGATACCGAGCCTGACGGGTTGTTGCGTTGCGCCCGCATGCGGATAGCGGCCGCCGCCGTGGCCCCGGAGCGAAAACCGGTCGCCGTCCACCGAACACGGCAGCACGTTCATCTTGGGCGAGCCGATGAACTGGGCGACGAACAGGTTGTCCGGGTTCTCGTAGAGCTGACGCGGCGTGCCCACCTGCTCGATCTGCCCCGCCTGCAGCACGACGATCTTGTCGGCAAGCGTCATCGCCTCCACCTGGTCGTGGGTCACGTAGATCATGGTGGTGCCGAGGCTCTTGTGCAGGCGGGCGATCTCGAACCGCATTTCGACGCGCAAGGCCGCATCGAGGTTGGACAGCGGTTCGTCGAACAGGAAGGCGCCCGGCTCCCGCACGATGGCTCGGCCGATGGCGACACGCTGGCGCTGGCCGCCGGAAAGGGCCTTGGGCCGTCGGTCGAGATAGTCGTCGAGCTTCAGGACCTCGGCGGCTGCCTTGACCTTCCGCTCGATCTCGTCCTTCGGCACGCCGGCCGTTTTCAGCCCGAAGCCGACATTCTCGCGCACGGACATGTGGGGATAGAGCGCATAGGACTGGAACACCATGGACAGCCCCCGGCCCGACGGCGGCAGGGCGGTCACGTCCTTGCCGTCGATCCCGATCGTGCCGCGGCTGGTCTCCTCAAGGCCGGCGATCAGACGCAGCAACGTCGATTTCCCGCAGCCGGAGGGCCCAACGAAGATCACGAATTCGCCGTCCTCGATTTCCAGATCGATTCCCTTGATGACCTGCAGGTTGCCGAACCACTTCTCGACCGCCTTGAGCTGGATCGCACCCATTGCCTGGCTCCCCTTCAAGCTGGTTCTTGCGCATGTGAGGGCGATGCCCAGGCGAGCCAGATCGCCGAGGTCCACGAAAAGCTGCCGCCGCCGGCGCCCGCGCCGGTCTCCGGGCTGAAATATTCGGCAAATCCGCTGGTTTCAATCAGGTCGGCCGTGTCGGCCCTCAGCCGTTCGGCCCGCGCTTCATCGCCCGCTTCCGCAAACCCCTTCGCGATCATGTAGTTGATCATCGCCCAGACCGGCCCGCGCCAGTAGCGCAGTGGCTCATAGCTGCGGTGATCGGGATCGTAGGACGGCATCATGTAACGGACGCGTGCGGCGATCCGGTCGAAATGCGCCTGCAGGGCGGAAAGGATGTCAGCGTCGCGCAGGCCCGCATAAAGCGCCAGGAAGGACGCGCTCGAAACGCCGTCCGTCTGCCTGCCGGTGCGCTCGTCCAGAGCGACATGGGCCTTCACCGTGCTGTTCCACAGTACCCGGGTGCCTTTTTCCATCCGCGCGATCCATGTCCTGATTTCCCTGGCTTCGTCCTGCGCCTCAAGGCGTTCGGCAAGGGCCAGAAGATCCCGGCAGGCACGCAGGAAAATGAAAGTCACTCCCGGATCGGCCACAAAGAACGGACAGGTTTGCGCGACCTTCGCCGGGTCCCAGCCGACCTTCCGGCAGGCGGCCACAATGCTCAGATAGCGGTCGTAATCCTCCTTGTGCGGACGCATGGCCGGGTCGACATGAGACGTATCCTTGCGCTCATAGGGCTCGATGTCCCTGACCTCCACGGCGCGCAGGGCCTCGTCCCAGTCCGGCAGGTTGTCCCGTCCGGACTCCCAGGGGTGAATGACGGCGATGACGCCAAGCTTGTCCGGGTCGCGATAGCTGAGATACCAGCGGTGCCAGGCCATCAGCTTCGGCAGCAGCGCCGCGGCATGCTCCGGTGCCCTGCCCGTCCGGTCGTTCTCCACGAGGCTGTTGACGACCGACGCGGCGACCGGCGGCTGGGAATGGCCGGAACTGGGGATCGCGCCGCCGTCGGTTCCCCAGACGGACGGGCCCGGGAAATAGCTCGGGTCGTCCTTGCGGAACAGGATGTGCGGCACCATGCCGTCGCGCCACTGTCCCTCGAACAGCATCTCGATTTCTTGCCAGGCGCGGTCCTGGTCGAACGTGGAGAAGCCGAGGGCGACAAAGACGGAGTCCCAGTTCCACTGGTAGGGGTAAAGGCCCCTGGTCGGGATCGTGTACCCGCCCTGGTCGTTCTCGATCAGGATCGATCTTGCCTGTTTGTCTAAATCACTATGCGACACAAGTAACTCCCTTGGGCGTCCTGATGAGCCCTTCGAATGATCGGTCCTATCCCTTGACGCTGCCGGCCGTCAGGCCCTGGACAAGGAAGCGCTCGAACCAGAGAAAGAGGACAAGGACGGGCACGGTCGCGATGACCGCGCCCGCCATCAGGTGCTGACGCGGCACCTCGGAGGAATTCAGGGAAACGACACCGCGCGACAGGGTAAAGATGCCCGGGTCGTCGAGGAACATGAAAGCGAACAGGAACTCGTTCCACGCGATCATGAAGACGTAGAGCGAGACGGATGCCAGCGCCGGCAGCGACAGGGGCAGCGTGATCTTCAGGATCACCCCGACGCGCGACAGCCCGTCCATCAGCCCGGCCTCTTCCAGCTCCGACGGCAGCCCGCGGAAATAGCCCTGCAGCATGTAAAGCGCGACGGGAATGGTGGTCGCCGGATAGACGATCAGCAGCCCGGTCAGCGTGTTGCGCAGGCCGAGTTGCGAAAAGACCGCGTAGAGCGGGATCACCAGGACGATCGCCGGGACCATGTAAATCAGCAGCACCGAGCGCGACAGGAAACCCTGGCCCGGAAACCGCAGCCGGGCGACCGCGTATGCGCCCGGCACGGAGAACAGCAGCGTCAGCAGCACGGTCGCAATCGAAACATAGGCGGAAACCAGCAGGTAACGGCCGAAATTGAATTGGGTAAAGAGCTCCCTGTAGGAGCGCAACAGGCCGTCCAGCCCCTGCGAGACGTCGATCGAAAGATCCAGCGGATTTGCAAGCAGCGCCTGCTGGCTTTTCAGCGAGGTCATCACCATGACGTAGAAGGGCAGCGCCACGATGATCGTAAAGACGACGAAGCCGATACCCTTCAGGACGCGGATATAGATGACCTCGCGCTCATAGCGGCTCATGGCCTCCAGCCGGGCATCGCGCAGGCAGAGCCGGAGGGCGGCCGTCACGCCGCCGATGAAGGTCACCAGCGCCAGCCCTTGCCACACGGTCACGGTTCCCAGAGGCAGGCCGAAGGGCGCGGCGAAGGACGCCGTCATGAGCACCAGGAACACCGCCGTCGCAGCAATGGCCCAGGCCGGAATGCCGCCGGTGCTTTCGCGCGACTGCCGCCAGACGAGGGCGAGAGCCCCGGCCAGACCCGCCAGCCCGGCCGCGGTCGCCTGCGGCAGCGCAACTGCGCCGGTGATCAGTGTCAGGGCGACGCCGAGCACCACCATGGCGGTGACGCCGCAGATGAGACCGGTGACGGCCGCGATGACGACGCTGCGCGGGCTCATAACCCCTCCTCCTTCGGCGCGAAGTGAATGAACAGGGTGGCGAAGGTGACGAGGACGACGAAGACGACCACCGCCACGGCGGCGCCGGCACCGAGATTGGCAAGCGCGAAGCCCTGCTCATAGACATCCACGGTCAGCGTGCGCGTGCCCGCATTGCCGCCGGTCAGGAGGAAGATGTCGTCGAACTTGTTGAAGGTCCAGATGAACCGCAGCAGGAACAGCACCGAAAGAATGCCCATCAGTTGCGGCAGGGACAGATACCAGAATTGCTGCAAGGGCGTTGCGCCGTCCATTTCGGCCGCCTCGTACATGTCGGTGTTGATCGACTGCATGCGCGCCAGAATGAACAGGAAGGACAGTGGGAAATAGCGCCAGGCCTCGAAAGCGATCACTGTCGACAGGGCCAGCGGGAATTCGAAGGGAATGCCGAAGAGCGAAAAGCCTATGGCCCGCTGGCCGAAGAAATTGATCGGATCGGTGATCACACCCATCTTCGTGAGGAGCGCGTTCAGCGTTCCGGAGAACGGATCGAACAGCACCACCCAGGTGAAAGCCACGGCAATCACCGGAGAAACGTAGGGAAACAGAAACAGGCCGCGCAGGAAACCGCGACCGGCAAAGGCGGTGTTGAGAAGCTGGGCGGCAAACAGCCCGAGCACGACAGCCCCGCCCGTTCCGAAGATCGTGTAATAGAAGGTGACCCGCAGCACGGACCAGAATTCACGCGCGCTGAAGATCCTGGAGAAATTCTCGAACGTGAATTCGAAACTGGTGAGCACGTTGTCGGCATCGCCCGTGACGACGGCGACGCTTATCTCTTCCGGGTCGTCGGTTGCAAGGAACGCATTGGAGACGGTGCCCTCGAGCCGCAACCGGTCGCGCCAGCCGGGCTCGACCGTCCCGAGCATGCAAGTCAGACGGTTGTCCTCAAGGCCGCAGCCGTCCGGCAGGCCGGTAACATTGAAGCCTTCCGGCACTGCGTCCCTCAGCACGACATCGCGGATTTCCTCGTCCTGGGACGAATTGCGCAGCCGATATTCCAGCGTTGCGCTGTCGCCCGCAGCCTCCGGGTTGCCGCGCACCCGTTCGTTCACCAGCACGGCAGGCGGGCGCAGGTCGCCGAGTTGAACCGGCTTGACGCTGATCCAGAAATTGGCCAGCAGCGGACCTGCAACGATCACCAGAATGATGGCGAAGGTCGGCAACAGCATCAGATACGCCAGCCACATCTCACGGCGCTGCATCGGCCCGATGCCCTTGGGCGGACCTGAAGAAGCTTCTGCTGGGGTCTTTGTGCTCATCGTTCCGCTTCAGCGTTGACGTTCGGATTTGCCCTCTTTGCCGCCACTCCGTCGGGAGAGGGCCGGTGCGAGGGAATTTCATGCGGTCGGAAGGCGACTCATGGTCCCGCCCCTCACGCGGAGCGAAGCGGACCGGGCAGTCCCATTTGGAGTTGCCCGGCCCGGTCCCGGGTGGAGAGTGGTGCCGCCCCGATTCATCGGGGCGGAAACCTTTACTGGATCTTGGCCAGTTCATCGTTGAGCCGCTCGACCGTTGCGGCCGCATCGCGCTCGCCATCGATATATTCGCGCACGAGGCGGTTGATCACCTGGCTGTTGATCATCTTGGACGCAAGCGAAAGCTGACCTTCCTTGACGCCCCAGCGGCTGGCCGTGTCGAGACCGGACACCACGGTCTTGATCGTCTCCGGATCATAGACGTCGGTCAGGGCTGCCTTGCGGTCTACACCGACCGGCAATTTGGCCCAGCCGTCGACGAAGGCGGTCGGGTTTTCGGAGTTGCCGCGGCGGATCGGGAACTTGCCTTCAGGAGCGATCGACAGGGTCGTCAGATATTCGTCGTCCATGGAGAACTCGACGAACTGCATGGCCGCATTCGTGTCCGCATCGTTGGTGATGCCGAAATAGCGAATATCGGCCCAGGCTGCGCCCTCCGGATTTGACGGGCCGCTCAAGGTCGTGACGACGCCGGTTTTGGAGGCCAGTTCCGAGGATGTCGGGTCGTCGGTGATGGTCGGCGGCGCATCATCGCGCAGGCCTGCCAGTTCATCCAGGATAAACGGCGACCAGATGATCATCGCCGCCTTGCCGGCAAAATAGAGTTCACGCGACTGCTTCCAGTAGAGATCCCCCGGAGGTGATGCCTCGGCTATGGCCTTGTAGAACTCCAGCGCCTCGACGGTCTTCTTTTCGTCCAGCGGCTTGAAGCCCTCCTCGTCGACCGGGGAGATCCCGTTGGCGAGCAATACATGCTCCAGCACCTGGCTCATGAAGTTCTCGTCGACCTTGGTGGCCGCGACGAACCCGAACATTTCCGGCGGATTGTGCAGCTTTTCAACCGCTGCCAGTATGTCTTCGTAGCTGTCCGGTGCGGCAAGGCCGTTCTCTTCGAAAAGGTCCTTGCGGTAGACGACCATCTGCGTCCAGCCATCCACCGGAACGGACGCAATGCCGTCCTCGACGGAGGCCATGGCAACGGCGCCCGGGGCGAATGTGTCGGCGCCGAGCTTTTCAAATACCTCCGTCGCCGCTTCGGTATCCAGGATACCGGCTTCCGCCCAGGGCAGCGCATACTGCACGGTGTGATAGATCACATCCGGCAGATCGCCCGCGGCAAATGCCGCGGTTGCCCGCGTGCCGAGATCGCTTTCGCTCACCGGAATAACGCTCACGTCGATGCCGGTCTTTTCCTTGAATGCGGCGGCTATTTCCTCCTGCTTGGCCAGCCGTTCCGGCTGCTCTTCCGTCGTCCAGAAGCGCAGCGTGTCGGCCTCCGCCGCTGACAGACCAAACGCGAGCATGCCCGCTATGGTCGAAGTCAGGAATGTCGTCCTCCCAAACATCTCAACTCTCCCTATTTGCCAGAATGTGGCTGCTGGTTCAGCCGGTTCCGGAGCAGCCTCGACAGCGCCTCCGGTGTCATGGACGGCGCTCCGTCGGAGGCGCGCCGGATCAGGGTCGCTTTTGCGAGCGCCTGCAAACTTGTGGGTTCCTTGCCGTCCAGAACGTCGATCAGCATGCGGGCGACCCGCCCGCCCGCTTCCTGCGCGCTCTGGGAAAACGTGGTCAGCGGCGGATCCAGATACTCGCCCACCGGCAGGCCGTCATACCCGATGATGGTGACGTCCGAACCCGCTTTCAGGCCGTATTTCCGGCAGAACTGGACGGCGCCGATGGCCAGCGCATCGGTGACGCACAGCAGAGCGGTGGGCGGATTGTCGAGGGACAGCAATGCTTCGGCGCCGGCAAAGCCGCCCTTTTCGCTCAAGGCCTGGAGGCTTTCCAGGCTCGGGTCGTGAGGCACGCCGAGCGCCTCCAGTCCCTGCCGGTAGCCGTTCCGGCGCTGCAGCGAGAAATTCAGCTCAAGAGTTCCGCCGACAAGGCCGATCCGCTCGTGACCGAGACTGTAGATGTGGCGGACGCCGTCGGCGAAGGCGGCTTCGTTGTCGATGTCGAACCAGGCATATCCGGAAGGGTCTCCCGTGCGGCCATGGGCGACGAACGGAAAGTTCTGCTCGGTGAGATAGGCAATGCGCGGATCGTTGACCCCGGTGCGGGTGACGATGAACCCGTCCACCTTGCGGCGTGCGATCAGGCGCTTGAGCGTTTCGATCATGTGTTCGCGCGAGTGGGCGGTCGTCACGAGCAGGTCGAGCCCAAGCTCATCGAGTGCGCGGGCAATGCCGTCGATGAATTCCGACAGAAACGGATCCGCGCCGCTGCCATGGCCAACGGGGATCACGATGCCGAGCGTGTCCTGCCGGCCCCGCTTGAGATTGCGGGCCGTCGCCGACGGCTGGTAGCCGAGGTCCCTCACGGCTTTCAGGATGCGCTTGCGGGTCTCCTCGGAAATGTCCGTGTAGTTGTTGAGGACGCGCGACACGGTGCCCTTGGCGACGCCCACATGGCGGGCCACATCGTCAATCGTGACGGAACCGTGTGTCCGTGGCATTCATCCTCCCCCGGGGTGCCGGTCGGCCCCTCCATACCGTCGCGCCTTGCCGGACACATCGATCCAACAGCCGCGCTTTCTTGAAAAGAAGGCTTGCAAAACCGATTTCGAAAGTCAACAAAATCGGTTTCGGCGCCCCTGAAGAAATTTTCCGCACAGCGGGAAGATACTGTCTTTAAAACGAAACAAGCGGGAGCGAAGTTTCGGCGGATGCCGCCCTGAAGCGGGGCATTTTGCGTCAGCATAAGGCCGGCGAGATCAAGAGCGGACTCAGCCCTGTTCCTCGCTGGGCGAACGCGGCGAGACACCGAGGCCCATTTTGCAGAGCGATTCCTGTCTGAACGCGGCCAGTCCGGCGCTGTTCTCGTCGGCTTTACCGAGCAGACCAGCGAGTAGGCCCCGGCTCTGCGCTGCGCTGGGCCGGGGCGACACCGAGGAGGATTCGTCACGTGACTGCGCTGAACCCCTCCGAGTCACCCCGGGCAAGCGTAGCGAGACCCGGGGCCTACTCGTTTGCAGAGCGTTTACTGTCTGGACGCGGCCGGTACGACGCTGTTCTCTTCGGCTTTACCAAGCAGACCGGCAAGTGGGCCCGGCTCTGCGCTGCGCTGGGCCGGGTGACATCGAGTGTTTGGCGCCCTCGGCATTTAATGGGTAAGCAGGTCGTGCCAATCCGGATTGGATTTTTCAATCAGCTGTATCTTCCACGCCCGCCGCCACTTTTTGAGCCGCTTTTCCATGCCGATGGCGTCCTCGATTTGATCGAAGCCTTCCGCATGGACGAGCCTGTGAACAGCGTTCTTCCTCGTGAAGCCGGAGCCGATTCCCTGCCGGTGCTCTTCCACGCGGCGGGCCAGATCATTCGTGACGCCGACGTACAGCGTTCCATTCATCCGGCTTGCGAGAATATATACGAAGTAAGCCATTGATAGTTCTTACACTATCGGCTCGAGCTTGCGCTCGAAAAACTCTCCGAGTCACCCCGGGCGAGCGCAGCGAGACCCGGGGCCTACTCGTTTGCAGAGCGGCTCCCGTCTGGTTGCGGCCGTGCTGGGGTGACCCGGACGCGCTCCGCTAGAACGGCACTCCGGACACCAGGATGACATTCGCGAACGGCGTGAATTCGCCCGTGCGGATGACAGCGCGGGCGCGGGCGGTTCTAGTCTTCAACGCCTCGTGGGAACAGCGGATATGTTCGATCGGTTTGCCCGCATCGGCCGCCCAGTGCGCCAGTTTCACTTCGATCTGGGTGACGAGCTCAGCGGAAGCCTCGTCGGCGAAGATGGCTTGCTCGACGACCATCTCGTTGGCCAGGGCGTCGAGAACATCGAAAAGTCCGGGAATGCCGGGGGAGACCGCCAGGTCGATGACGCCGACATTGGCGGGAACCGGCAGGCCTGCGTCGGCCACAACGATTTCGTCCATATGCCCGAGCGATGCCACGAGCTTGCTCAGGTGGCGATTCAAAAGCGGCCTGCGTTTCATGACGTCTTCCTCTTGATCGATTCGACTATACCGGGTCCGGCTGGCGACAGGGTACCATCAGATCCAGGCCTTCCGGTTGTCATACCAGCGAAACCAGTGCATCGCACAGTGCCGCCGGATCGTAATAGGGCGCGGACTGCTCGCTAACGAGATCCAGCCTCACGACGGCGACACCCAACGCGCTGACCTCGGCAGCCTCGCTTTCAGGAACGCTTTGGTCGGCGACCACCAGATTGAGCAACCGGTTCACCGGACAATCGGATCCGGCGTCCTTGCGCAGATAGGCGAGCAGGGTCCGCACCCGGTGGGGCAGATCCATGCCGCCGGCTTCCGGGTCCGCGCCCATCGCGGGCACATAGACTTTCGGCACCGTGCGCGCGGCGATCGACCGGCCGGCGCCGTCGGCCAGCAGGTTGGCAACCAGGCTGGTATGGAAGCTTCCCGGAGCATAGCAGATGAGGTCTGCCGAACTGATAAGTTTGCGGTTCCGTTCCGGAATCTGCGAACGGGCGGGCGTCCGGCCTCTCAGGCCGAGGTTCAGGAAGAGATCCCTGATCGGCGAGGTGAGCGGCGGATGCTCCTTGCCGGTGAGGAGATGCTGGCCGATGACAGTCTCTCCGTTTTCCAGCACCGCTCCAAGATGCAGATTGTCGTCCGTTACCGCACGGACGGTGCCCTGGACGCCGACGAGTTTCGAGACCAGGAAGATGATCGGTTCGAGTTGCTGGTTCTGATGGAGATAGCCGCCCGCCAAGATCAGGTTGCCGATGCTTGCCCCCCTGAGATCGAAGCTCTCCGGGCAGGCGGCGCGGAATCGGTCGAGCTGGTTCTGGATCAGCGTGCGCATGGGAACTTCGATCGCTTCCACCAGGGGATGGGTCCCGGCAATCATCGCGTCGAGTTCACCGGCAAGGTCCGTCCCGGGAGCGGATTTGGCAAAGCGGTGGGTGAACAGGCGGAAGACGTCCGGATGGCCCAGCACCGTTTCATCGGCCAGCGCCATCAGCCGGCTGCGAAGGTCGCCGATCGCCGGCATGTCGAAGGCAACCCGGAGCCCTTGCGAGCTGCCGCCGCTGTCGAACGGCGTGACGAGATGAATGGAATTGTGAGTGTAGCGCTTCAGACGCTGCGCGACGCCGTTGAGCGCCGAGCCGCCGCTGAAGAACAGCAGCCTCGGCCCGAGTTTCGGATTGGACAGAAAGCGCTCGATCCGGAACGGATCGGGCATGCGGACGGCCCGCGTTATGGTGACTTCAGACAATACCAATCCCTATCCAAACCCGGCCCGCAACAGATGCACCATAGTCGAAGCTGCGCTTCAACAGGTTCCCAAATGGGGCCATACCTAGCAAATCCATATCGCACGGAAGTCGTTCACATTGGTCAAGGTCGGCCCGGTGACGACCTGATCGCCCAGGGTCTCAAAGAAGCCATGGGCGTCATTGTTGTCCAACGCCCTGTCGACCGAAACGGCTGCCTTTTCCGCCTTCGACAGCGTCTGCGGCCCGATGACAGCGCCGGCAACCTCGGCCGCGCCGTCGACGCCGTCCGTATCGCAGGCAATGGCGTGGATGCCGGGTGCGCCCTTCAGCGCGAAGGCAAGCGCCAGGGCGTATTCGGCATTCGGTCCGCCGATGCCGTCGCCCCGGCGGGTGACCGTCAGTTCCCCCCGGACATCAGGATCAGCGGACGGCTGCTGCCGGACCGGGCCTCTTGGCGCTTGAGGGCGAGGGCCGCGTGTTCCTGCGCAACGTCGCGCGCTTCCCCTTCCAGCGCATCACCGAGGATTTCCACATCGCATCCGTTTTCTTCCGCCAGCAGCCGAGCCGCCTCGAGAGACTGGGACGGGGCCGCGAAGATCGTGTTGGTGACACGGGAAAGCCTGTCGTCATCCGGCGCAAGAACGCCGGTCCGCCCCGCCAGAACCTGACTGACCGAGGCCGGCACGTCGATCTTCCAGCGCTCCAGAATGGCTTTGGCGTCTTGCGGCGTGCTCGCATCGCCGACCGTTGGACCCGACCCGATCTCCGCTGGATCATCGCCGGGGACGTCGGACAGAAGCAGCGCCAGCATGCGTGCGGGATAAGCGGCTGCCGCAAGCTGGCCGCCCTTCACCCGGCTCAGGTGTTTGCGTACGATATTCATCTGCCCGATGGGCGCCCCAGAAACGAGCAGTTTCTGGTTGATATCCTGCTTTTCGCCCAAGGAGATGTCGCCGGCTGGCGCCGTCAGCAGGGCCGACGCGCCCCCGGAAATCAGAGCCAGGACAAAGTCGTCTTCGCCGAGACCTTCCAGCAGATCGAGCATCCGCTGCGTGGCGGAATGACCGATTTCATCGGGCACGGGATGGGCTGCCTCGACTATCTCGATGCCCTTGCATGGCCGGGCGTATCCGTAGCGGGTGATGACCAGCCCTTCGCACGGACCCCAGACCGCCTCGACCGCTTCCGCCATCCGGGCCGAGGCCTTGCCGGCCCCGACGACGACGACCCGTCCCGCCGGCTTTTCCGGCAGGGAGGCCGCGAGGCTCTTCATCGGATCTGCCACCTCGACGGCCCTTTGAAACAACCGCCTCAACAACTCCGTTACCTGCTCACCCATGAAAACCGCCTTGCTGCATGACCTGTTCTCTCTTGAATGTGGTTTCAGCAGATTTTTCAAGCGTCAGCCAGCCGCTTTCGGTTCTGTGAATGCCAAAACCGGCCGAAACATGTCTTCACGGCAATGTCACATGCTTGCCATTGCCCACCCGGGCCAGGCACCTCACGTACTGTATTGAACAAGCGACACCTGAAACCGTTGGGGTCGCTGAAAGACCCAGCCATTTCCCGGCGAGTAGACATGAGGAGAGCACGATGGCGACCCTGGAGAGCCCCGCATTGGACGAAGCGATCCGCAACCCCGATAACCCCTCCCATCTCATGGTGGTCAAGGACGTTCCCCGCCGCATCCGCGTCTACGCAGGCGACAAGCTGCTTGCCGACAGCACGAATGCGCTCCGCGTGATCGAGTTCGGCAAGTCGCTGTATGACCCGGTGATCTATGTTCCCGAAGCCGATCTGACCGCCTCCTTCAAGACGGTAGACAAGACCACCCATTGCCCGATCAAGGGCGATGCGAGCTATGTTGCCCTGGGCGGCGAGGAGATCGGCTGGGTGTACAAGGAACCAGACGCAAAGACCGACCGGATCGCCGCGCACTACGCGTTCTGGCCCGGCAAGACGCGTTTGGTGGAAGGCGATTAGCATCAGCGACCAGATCTGCAAGAGACTGCATAGCGAGAGCAGGCGGGGTCGCGTCTATTCCTTGCCGACGTCCTCGACATAGACCAGCGCCCGCCCCTGGCAGATGCGCGTGCCGTCTGCGGCCTCACAGACGGTTTCGAGATCGACCAGATGCTTTTCGGGCCTGAGGCGGGTGATCGTGACGGACGCCGTCAGTTCTTCGCCGACGGGAGCCGGCGCCAGGAATTCCAGGCTCTGCTTGAGATAGTTCGTGCCGCGCCCGGGCAGCCTAACGCCGAGCAGGTAGGAAAACAGGCCGCCGATCAGCGGGCCGGGAACCGTTTCAGGAACCTTCGTGTCATCGCCTGAAAGAAGCGCGAAGTCGCGCATGTCCTGGTCCGAATAGGTCCGGCTCAGTCGTGCCTGCTGTCCAGGTTCGAGGGTCATCGGTCTTCTCCAAGGTCGCAGGTTCCGGACAGCGCGACAGCGCCGTCCGCGCTGCGCCTGACCTCGATCACGATCTGATCGGGCCTGTCCGGATCACCGCTGAAGAAAAATGTCAGCTCCTCATCCGCATAGGCGGGATTGGGGAACATCAGGGTCTGCAGCTTGTGTGCCCTGCCGGGATAAAGCTCCTGAAGATGCGCATGGACGCGGGTGTAAAGCAGCATGCCGTGCGACACCGTGCGGCCGAAACGCGTGCGGGCGGAAAAGTCCGGATCGACATGGATGGGGTTGTCGTCCCCGGACAGCCTGGCGAAGGCGTCGAAATCGGCCTGCCTCGGAATCCAGGTGAAAGAGGCGCGTAGCGGCGCATCTGCGGTGAGGCTCATACTCGGGCATCCTCCGGTGTCGTTTCGGTCAGAAAGGCGTCCTTCACGACGTTCTTGCGCACTTTCCCTGCGGCCGTGCGGGGAAGATCCGCCACGACGGAAAAGCTCTTCGGGATCTTGTAGGGAGCGAGCTGCTGGCGGCACCAGCCGGACAGGCTGTCCGTGTCCAGCTCTTCGCCGGGCCGGACGATCAGGAAGGCCGCACCGACTTCGCCCCATTTTTCGTCCGGAACGCCGATGACCACGGCCTCCAGGACCGCCGGATGGCCGACCAAGACCTTCTCGACTTCCGCAGGGTAAACATTCTCGCCGCCGGAGATGTACATGTCCTTGATCCGGTCGACGATGTAGTAATAACCGTCCTCGTCGCGCCGGGCGACATCCCCGGATTTCAGCCAGCCGTCCACCGTGAACGCGGCCGCTGTCGCTTCCGGATTGTCCATATAGCCGGGCGTGACATTCGGACCGCGGAACTGGACTTCCCCCTCGCCCGGCCCTTCCACGATCCCGCTGTCACCGTCGGCGAGCCGGACGTCGGTCAGGATCTGCGGCTTGCCGACCGAGCCGATTTTTTCCGCCGCGTGCGCCTTGTCCATCAGGAACACGGTCGGCCCCGTCTCCGTCATGCCCATGCCGTTGCAGATGGTGACGCCGCGTTTGCGGAAATCGTTGAGAAGGTGCCGGGGAACCGGCGCGCCGCCGCATCCCAGCGAGCGGACGCCTGAAAAATCCGTCTTGCCAATCCTGGGTGAAAGCGCCAGCGCCTGATAGATCGCCGGCACGCCAAAGAAATTCGTTACCTCGCCCGCATCGATCAGATCCAGAATCCTGTCCGCATCGAACTTGCGCAGGACCGTCGAAGAGCCTCCGTTCAGGAAGATCGGCAGCGTCGGCAGATTGATGCCTGCCGTGTGGAACAGCGGCAGGAAGTTGACGCCCTTTTCGCCGACCGTGAGACCGGTCGCCTGACTGTAATTGATCATGTTGGCATAGGCCATGCCCGCGGTCTGAATGACCGCCTTGGGCAGGCCTGTGGTGCCGGAGGTAAACAGCAGATACCAGGGCGCATCGGCCCTGATCCGGCCGCAGCCGATTGCGGCCGGGCTTGCGTTCCTGAGCAGGGCGTCCAGCGCACTGCCGGCGTCCCGCGTGGCGCCGAGCGGCAGCAGGCGGATGCCGGTGTCGGAGACCAGGTCCCCGGCCGTTTCGGCGCAGTCGCCGTCGTGAAACAGGACCCTTGCTCCGGAAGCTTCCAGGATGGGCGCCAACTCCGCCACTGGCTGGCGCCAATTGAGCGGCACCAGTTGGATCCCGGTCTTCTGAGCCGCAAACAGCAGAACGAAGAAATCGGGATGGTTCAGGCAAAGAACCGCCGCCCGGTCGCCCTTTCCAAGTCCCCGGTCCAGCAGCAGGTTGCCGAGCCGGCTGGCGCGGCTGTTGACCTCGCAGAACGTGAAGCTGCGGCCGGTGTCGTGATCGGTAAAGGCGACCGCCTCCGGCGTCAGTTCGGCCCGTTTGGCCGCCATGTCTGTCAAAAACTCCATGTGTCCTCCCCAACACCTGGTGTTCGAATCTCTTCTGAAGGCCTCAGGCGCGCTGCCGTGTGAAGCGTTTCATGCCGTCGAGCGTTTCCGGCCGTTCGACAAGCTCCAGAAACCGGGCCCTCTCCAGGTCGAGACGGCGGCGGACCTCTTCCCGCCTCCGCTCATCCCAGACCCCTTGCCGGGTGACCCGGTGCGTTCGGGCAAAGCCCTTGCCGAGGTCATCCACCCAGGCATCGATCTGTGTCGCCAGTTCCGAGCGCGGGCAAACGCTTGAAGCCAGCCCGAGGGCCAGGGCTTCGGCGGCGCCGATCCGCGCGTTGCGGTACTGGATCTCGAGCGCCTTCGACGGACCGACCCGGTCAGGAAGGAGCGCGGTCCAGCCGCCATCGGGCGCGAACCCGACCTCGCAATAGTAGGGCTGCAGGAACGCGCGGTCCGACATCGCGACCATGTCGGCAGCAAACAGCAGCCCCGCCGATCCGCCGGTCACGGCACCATTGACGGCGGCAAGAACCGGCGCGGGAAACGCGAGCAGCTCGAGAATGGCGTCATGCAGGTCGCCGACCAGGCCTTCCGAATAGTCCCTGAGCGCCTGCCGCGAGCCCGCGTGTTCCAGGAAACCGGCGATGTCGCCGCCGGTCGAAAAACTGTGTCCCCGGCCGGACAGCACCAGCGCGGCAGGTTCCTGCTCCGCCAATTCCGCGAGGGCGGATCGCAATGCGCCCGTCAGCGGCGGCACAAGCGCGTTGTGGCGTTCGGGCCGGTTGAGCCAGAGCCAGACCGCGCCATGCCGCCATTCTGTTTCGACAAGGCTCACGGCATGGGCCTCACGGCTTGATACCGTTGGCAATCAGGTCGTATGCGCCGGCAACGAGCTCGGGGATCGGCCTGCCGGTCTTGAAGACGACCAGTTGCTCGCCAAGCGCGCGGCCGATCCCCATCAGCGCCCAGGCCCTGATCTCGGCATCGCCCGGCGAAATCTGTCCGGCCTGTTCGGCCGCGATCAGTCCGGAACGGTAGCCGGCGGCGAAAGTCTGGTAGTATTCCCGGTAGGCCTGCGGGTCGACGAAAAGAGCTTCCTGGACGATCCGGTAAAGATCCGGATGGGCACAGACGAATTCCAGAAACGCCGTCAGGCCGGCCTTTTCGGCCTCCAGCCTGTCGTCAATTCCCAGAGTTGCGTCCGCGATCGTGTGGCGGACGAGGCGGCCCATTTCCAGCACCAGCTCGGAGAACACCTGTTCCTTGGTGTTGAAGTAGATGTAGAACGTGCCTTGGGCGACACCTGCCTCACTGGTAATGTGGCCGATGGAAGCGTCGTTATAGCCCCTCGCGCCGATAACGCGTTCCGCCGCGGAGAGAATCGCCTTGCGCGTTGCTTCGCCGCGAGCTGTTTTCGGTTGATTGCCGGACGCCTTCTGCAGCGCCTCCGCATCTCCGGCCGATCTGTTCACGTCCGGACCCTCCCAACGTTCCTGAAACATGAATCAGTATTCATGTTTGCTCCGGGAAAGCAAGAGACTTGTTGGCAACACTCGCATTTCCGCGCGGCCTGCCTATATTTTCGCTAGAATTTCCGAAGGGGTGTTTTAGCGGTTTGCGAGCGAATTCAGGCAGCTGCACCCGGTCCGAGGACCTATGGCGTTTGGACGCATCTGCGTCATTTGACCTTGATCAAGGACGGAAGTTTGGTAATGCAGTTTTGAATAGCTACAAGTTACCTGCTAGGCTGGGGTTGGACGCCATGGTCTCAGGCATGTGAAAAGCCGCAGATGCGCGCGGCATAGAGAGAGAGGGCGCTGCGGTACACGCGCAGCGAAGAGAGGACCGGTTTCATGGACGTGAATGCGTATCTGGAAGAACGCCTTAACAAACTTCATGACAACGGAAATTACCGGATCTTCGCCGACCTGGAACGCCAGGCCGGAAGCTTTCCGCGTGCCACGCGCTACCGTGAGGACGGCTCCGTTCAGGAGGTCACCGTCTGGTGCTCCAATGATTACCTCGGCATGGGCCAGAACGAGAAGGTCGTCGGCGCCATGCAGGAAGTCATCGCGAAATGCGGCGCAGGCGCGGGCGGAACGCGCAATATTTCCGGCACCAATCACTATCACGTCCTCCTGGAGCGGGAACTGGCGGATCTGCACGGCAAGGAAGCCGCGCTGATCTTCACCTCCGGCTATGTTTCCAACTGGGCGGCTCTCGGCACCCTGGCCTCCCAGGTCCCGGGCATAATCGTCTATTCCGACTCCCTCAATCATGCTTCCATGATCGAGGGCATCCGCCACGCGCGCTGCGAAAAACGCATCTTCAAGCACAACGACGTTGCCGACCTGGAACGGCTGATGGCGGCCGATGATCCGGATGCGCCGAAACTGGTGGCATTCGAAAGCGTCTACTCCATGGACGGGGACATTGCCCCGATCAGGGAGATCTGCGACGTTGCCGACAAGTACGGCGCGCTGACCTATCTCGACGAAGTGCACGCGGTCGGCATGTACGGCCCGCGCGGCGGCGGTGTAGCCGAACGCGAAGGCCTGATGGACCGCCTGACGATCATCGAGGGCACGCTCGGCAAGGCCTTCGGCGTCATGGGCGGTTACATCACCGGGTCCAGGACGGTTGTCGACTTCATCCGCTCCTTCGCTTCCGGCTTCATTTTCACCACGGCTCTGCCGCCGGCACTTGCCGCAGGCGCGGCCGCATCCATTCGTCACCTGAAAGACAGCCCCTTCGAGCGCAAGGCGCACAAGGCGCGGGTCGCCCAGGTGCGCGCCGCCCTCGACAAGCGCGGCATCCCGCATATGGACAATGACAGCCATATCGTTCCGGTGATGGTGGGTGATGCCAAGAAGTGCAAATGGCTCTCCGACATTCTGCTGGAGACCTACGGCATCTATGTGCAGCCGATCAACTATCCGACGGTTCCGGTCGGCACCGAGCGCCTGCGCTTCACACCGACCCCGCTGCACACGGCCGATGACATCGAACACCTCGCCAGTGCGATCAACGACCTGTGGTCCCAGTGCGCCCTCGCCCGCGCCGTGGCGTGAGCTGATCCAGTCAAATGATTTGGCAGGCCCGCTCTCATAGAGGGCGGGTTTTTCTGTTTCGCCCCGCTAAACCTGTCATTCCGGCTGGAGCAACTGGCGTTCGCGCCCGCCGGCGGCACACCTCAGCAGCAAATCCACACGCCACCTTTTCCTTTTCCGCTGTCACGCCCTAGCTAATCAAAAAGTGCCTGATTGCCGGAGCGGATCGTGATGCGGATGTTTTTGGCCGTAGTTGCCTGTTTCCTGTTTCTCTCCAGTCCTGCCCGCAGCGATGAGGTGGATCTCGAACTGGTCCTGCTGGCGGATGCCACGGGTTCGATCGACGACGGTGAAATCCGCTTTCAGCGGTCCGGATACGCCGAGGCGATCACCGATCCGTCGGTGCTGAGCGCTATTACCGGCAACGTCCATGGCAAGATCGCCCTCACCTATGTGGAATGGGCCGACATGGCCTCCCAGCATGTCGTGGTCGATTGGATGGTGGTCGACGGCATGGCGTCGGCACGGGACTTTGCGGCAAGGCTGATGGACGTGCCGCGTGAGGCCTATGGGCGAAATGCGATCGGCGCCGCCCTCTTGAGGGGCAAGGACCTGATCGACACCAATGAGCACACCGGCCTGCGCCGCGTCATCGATCTTTCCGCCGACAGCGCCAACAACTGGAACGGCCCGACCATTGCCGAAGCCCGGGAGACGGTGGTCTCCTCCGGCATCGTCATCAACGGTCTTGCCGTCCTCTGCCGGCACTGTTCGGGCCGCCCGGTTGCCTATGATCTGGAGGACAGGTTCTACCGCGACATCATCGGCGGGCCGGCAGCATTTGTGGTAACGGCGGACAGCCCCGCGACCTTTGCCGATGCCGTGCGCAAGAAACTGATCCTGGAAATCGCCGCCCGCCCCGCCGATGCGGATCAGCTGCTCAATCAACTGGCGCAACGCCGCTGAAGGCACCGCTGGACGTCGCGGCAACAAAGTCCTCATCTTGAGGAGGTCCGACAGGACCGTCTCAGGATGAGGCTGCGTGCCCAGCTTCTCGCGAGTTTAGATCAACCTGCGTTCAGGTTGTTCCGCGCCTGCTGAGAGCCTAGCACCTGATCGGCTTCCCCCGGATCACATCCAGCAGCAGCCTATTGAACCTCGCCGGCTCTTCCAGATGCGGCGCGTGGCCGGAGCTTTCAAACTGGTGGAGGTGAAGACCCGGCACGTGTTCCTGATGCCAGCGGTGCACGGCCGGCCCGTAGAGCTGGCTCCGCAGGCCGGCCGCCAGATGGAGCGGCACGGGGAACTCCTTCAGGAACGGCCGGAAATCCTGCGCGGTGAGCGAGGCCCACATCGGCTTCAGAAGGGCCGGGTCCGCCGCTTCGATCTGCGCTGTGGCAAAGGCCAACAGCTCGGGATCGGTCGGCAGATCGTCCGCGAACAGCCGCCTTGCGATCCTGCCCGGCAATCTGGCCCAGTCGGCGACCATGACGTCCAGCACATGGGCGTTGAGCTCCGCGGTCAGGCCGCTGATGGTTCCGTTCCGCCAGTCTTCGCTGTTGAGCACTTTCGGTGACATGTCGATGGCAACGACAGAGGCGATGCGTCCGCTCCCGTGGCGTTCCAGCATTGCATAGGAAACCAGCGCGCCCATGGACCAGCCGCACAGCACCGCGTTGCGCACATCCCGTTCCTCCAGCGAGGCGTGAACGGCATCGGCGGCCGACTCGATGCTCAGCGGCAGCCGGCCGCCGGTTTTTCGGTGGCCGGGCAGGTCCGGCACGATGCAGTGGGCATGGGATTTCAACGCGTCCATCTGGCCCTGAAAGAACTGGCCGGGACAGGACCAGCCGTGGATCATCACCAGCGGGCGCCCCGCGCCCTCCTCCCGGATATGAAGCAATTGACCGCTCACCCGCGTCCTGCCCTGAGCCGCCCGACAATTCCGGTGGGGAAGAAGTAGACCGACAGGATGAACAGAATGCCCAGCCAGAGCAGCCAGCGTTCCGGCGCCACAAGCATCGAGACGAGCGGAACCGCGCTGGTCGCTTCGGACGCGGCGCCCATCAGGTCCTGCAGATAGGTCTGCGCCAGAATGAACAGGGTCGCCCCGAGGACGGCTCCGTAGAGCGTGCCCATGCCACCGATCACGACCATCAGCAGGATGTCGATCATGATCTCCAGGGAAAGCGTCGTCGCCGGACCGGTGTAGCGCAGCCAGATCGCCAGCAGCGAGCCTGCAAGCGCCGCCATGACGGCGGAAAGCACGGTAGCTGTCGTCCGGTACCAGACGACGCGGTAGCCGATCGCCTCGGCCCGGAACGCATTGTCACGCACCGCCTTGAGCGTGCGGCCGAAGGGCGAATTGACGATCCGGAGCATCACCAGAAACAGCATCACCGAGACGAAGAACACCAGGTAATAGGCGAGCAGCTTGCCGTTGATGCGCACGTCGAAGATCTTTTCGTCGATCAGCTTGAAGGCCGGCGTCAGCTCGCGCGGGATCTTGTAGTTGAGCCCGTCCTCGCCGCCGGTCAGCCAGGAGAGCTGCGACACGAGGACCGCAAAGGCGCTGGCAACCGCCAGCGTCACCATTGCGAAGAAGATCGCCTTGACGCGCAGGGAAAACAGCCCGATGGCAAGCGCGAAGAGCGCCGCCACGCCGGCCCCTGCCGCCATTCCCCAGATCAGCGCCCCGTATCCCGGGCCCGTCGTCGACAGGGCGAGGGCCGTGCCGTAGGCGCCGATGCCAAAGAACATCGTATGCGCGAAGGAAACGATGCCTGTGTAGCCGAGCAGGAGATCATAACTCGCCACCAGCACGATGAAGATGCAGATGCGCGCCGCAGTTTCCACCGACTTGGTGCCGGGAAAGAGAAACGGCGCGAAGGCGAGCGAGATCAGGATGATCAGCAGGAGCGCCGTCAGGAGGCTGCTGCGCGGCGTGTCGCCGGAAAGAAGTCTGGTGAGCATGTCCGCGTCCTCACTTCGCCTTGACGACCGGGTAGAGCCCCTGCGGACGCCACATCAGGATGACCACCATCAGCGCGATGGTCGAGACAAGGGCGACCTTCGGAGCAAGGAATGCGGTGTAATTGGCCAGCAGGCCGACCAGCATCGCGCCGATGAAACAGCCCTCGACCGAGCCGAGCCCGCCGATAATGACCACGATGAAGACCGGCACCATGATGTCCGAGCCCATATGCGCCGTGATCGTCTCCTGATAGAGCCCCCACATGACCCCGCCGAGACCGGCAAGCGCCGAACCGGTCATGAACACGATGAGGAACAGGCGGCGGATACGATAGCCGAGCGCCTCGACCATCTCGCCGTTCTCGACGCCGGCCCGGACGAGAAGCCCGACCTTGGTGTACTTGAGAACGTGGCGCATGGCCAGGAACAGCGCGAGCCCGACGCCGACCGCCACGAGACGGTATTTCTCGATGGCCGCCTCGCCGATCACCAACGCGCCCTGAAAGGCCTCCGGCCGGGAAAGGTGCAGTTCATCCGGCCCCCAGACCACATAGATCATCTGCTGGGCGACGATCAGCCCGCCCATGGTCACCAGGATCTGTTTCAGATGCTCGCCATAGACGGGCATCACGATCACCCGCTCGAAGGCGATCCCGAGCAGGCCGGTGACGACCATGGCCGCCAGAATGGCGATCAGCACCGCCGCAAGGTTCAGCATCACGCTGGGAGACGCCGTCCAGCCCGCCAGCCAGGCCAGCACCGTGAAGCCGACAAAGGCACCGACCGCCACGAAGGCGCCGTGGCCGAAATTGATCACGTCCATCAGTCCGAAAACCACGGTGAGGCCCGAAGCCATGATGAAGACCATCATGCCCATCGCCAGCCCCGCGACCGTCAGCGTCAGCCAGCTGGCCGGATCGCCGATCGCGACAAGCCCGACGACCGCAAGCAAGGGCACGAGCAGGACCGGCAGCTTCTGGAAAAACTGCTCCTTCAGCGGGATCCTCTCGATCCGCGGTTTGATTGCTGTCCCGTTCATTGGTGCGCCTCCAGGCTCAGGCCCATCAGTTTTTCCTGCAAGGCGGCGTCCGCAGCCAGTTCCTGCATGGATCCGGAATGAATGATACGGCCGTCGTCCATCACGGCGACGGTGTCGCCGATGCTGGAGGCCATGGCGAAATTCTGTTCCACCAGCAGGATGGTCGTGTCGGTTTCCTTCAACTCCCGCAAGGCATCGCTCATCGCCTTGATGACCGCCGGCGCCAGACCCTTGGTCGGCTCGTCGATCAGGATCAGCCGGCGCGGCTCGATGATCGCCCGGGCGACGGACAGCATCTGCTTCTGTCCCCCGGAAAGCGTGCCGGCGGAGGAATTCCAGAAGGTGCCGATGGGCGGAAACAGCTCCTTGATCCAGGCAAGGCGCTTTGCATCCATCGGGCCGTTCGCCGCCGCAAGAAGCATATTCTCCGCAACGGTCAGATCGGTGAAGATCCCCATGTCTTCCGGCACGAAGGCAATGCCGCGCCGGGAGATCTCGGGTGTCGCCAGGCTGGTGATGGCATGATCGTCAAACTGGATCTCGCCCCGGCTGGCGGTCCACAGCCCCATGATCGTGCGCAATGTGGTGGTCTTGCCCGCGCCATTGCGGCCGAGCAGCACGGTCACCCCGCCCTCGGGCACGATCAGATCCACGCCCTGGAGAATATGGTAGGGGCCGATATGGGTGTGAACGCCATAGAGGGAAAGCAGTGTCGAAGCCATTATGCCGCCTCCCCCGAGCTTTCCGGTGCCTTGCCGAGATAGGCTTCCTGCACGATCGGCAGCGCGATCACGTCCGCCGGATCGCCATCGGCAACCAGTTCGCCGTTGTGGAGAACGATGATCCGGTCCGCAAGGCTGCGGATCACGTCCATCTTGTGCTCCACGAGCAGGATCGTGCGATCCATGTCGCTCTTCAGCTTCTGGATGAGTTCGAGGATGACGGGCACTTCATCGACGCTCATGCCCGCCGTCGGTTCGTCGAACATCAGAACCTGGGGGCCCATGGCGATCAGCAGCGCCACTTCCAGCTTGCGCTGGTCGCCATGCGACAATGAGGAGACGATCCTGTCGGCATGTTCCAGCAGGCGGACTTCCGAAAGCACGTGGTTGGCCCGCTCCACAAGCTCCACATGGCTCTCGGCGATGGAGAAGAGATCGAACCCCTTGCGCGCCTTCGCCTGAACCACGAGCCGGACATTCTCGCGCACGCTCAAGCTGGGAAACAGGTTGGTGAGCTGGAAGGCCCGTCCGATACCGCGGTCGGTGCGCTCCGGCACGGACATCCGGGTGATCGCCTCGCCGTTCAGCAACACCGTGCCGCTGGTCGCCGTCAACTGGCCGGAGATCAGATTGAAATAGGTGGTTTTCCCCGCGCCGTTCGGCCCGACGATCGCGGTGAGGCTCCCCCGGTCAAAACTGCAGGAAACCCGGTCCACCGCCACATGGCCGCCGAAGCGGATGGTCAGGTCCCTGGTTTCCAGAATGGCGTGTTCCCTGGCCACGGCAAATCCTCAGGCTTCAATGAGAGTTCAAGGCGAAGGAGGGCCCGGCCGGACCGACATCGGACCGACCGGTCGGGAGACGGCCTTGCGGGCCGCGCGGCGAGCAGGTCGGACCGCCGCGTGCCGCAAAGGTATCACTTGTTGCGGATCGGGATGTTCATGTCCTCGATCTTGAGCTCGCGCACCAGCTCCGGAATACCCCATTCGACATCCGGATCGACCTTGATCTTGAAGTGATACATGGATTGCAGCGCCTGATGGTCCTCTGCGCGGAACACCATCTTGCCCTTCGGCGTCTCGAATTCCATGCCTTCCATCGCGGCGATAAGATCCTCGGTGTCCGTCGAGCCCGCCTTGCGGATCGCCTCGACGATGGCAATGCCGGCCGACATGCCGCCCGCGGTGAAGAAATCGGGCGGGGCATCGAAACGCTTCTGGTGTTCGGCAACCAGCCAGTCGTTCACCGGATTCTTCGGGATCTCGTAGTAGTAATAGGTCGCCCCTTCCATGCCGGGCAGATCCTTGTAGGCCTTCATGGCCGCCAGGATGTTGCCGCCGGTCGCGATCTCGATGCCGAAGCGCTCCGGCTCCATGGCATTGATCTTGCTGATCGGATTGCCGCCGCCGGCCCAGATCACGAACAGGAACTTGCGGCCCGGCGCGTCCTTCAGGGCATCGAAGATGCGCTGTGCGTTGGCGGTGAAATCCTGGGTGTCGGTCGGCGCGTATTCCTCGAAGACCAGCTCAGCGCCAGTGCCCTCCAGGGCTTCCTTGAAGGCGGCGACCCCGTCGCGGCCGAAAGCGTAATCCTGGGCCAGCGTGGCAATGGAGACGCCTTCCTGGCCAAGCGCGACCGCGTTGGAAATGGCATCCTGGGAGGAGTTGCGCGCGGTGCGGAAGATGTAGCGGTTCCAGTTTTCGCCGGTAATCGAGATCCGCCACTGCCGGCTCCACGATCAGGATCTTTTCATATTCCTCGGCAACGGGCAGCATGGCGAGCGCAACCCCGGAGGAAACCGGACCGACCGCGATGTCGACCTCATCATCCCCATAGGCTTCCGCCAGCGCCGCCTTGCCGACATCCGGCTTCAGCTGCGTGTCTTTCTCGATGACCGTGATTTTGCGGCCGTCGATTTCCATCGTCCCGTCCGTGGCGTATTCCAGCCCCATCATCAGCCCGGTATGCGATTGCTTGGCATAAGCTTCCAAGGCACCGGTTTTGCCGTAGACATGGGCGATCTTGATATCCTCGGCCAGGGCACTCGAAGTGCCGGCCGCCGCCAGGCCAATGCTTGCCATAAGCGGCAGGGCCCAGCGCAAAGCGCGTTTCGTCATGAATAGTCCTCCCAATGAGCGCAAGGCCCGGCGCGCCGTTTCAGGCCGCTCCCACAGCCTGCGCGAACCATCAATCTGCCTGACGCTGAGCTGTATATGAAACCTGAATCAGTATTCATGTCAACAAGAGATCCTGCGTTCACCATGCGGGATGGACGCGTACGCAGGCGCCCGAGACCTGCCCCGACTGCTCGCACCCGCGTCGGGCGCGCGGGATTATCGGGATCTTGTCGTGATCTCGTGCCTTGTGATGACAAAGTGTGCCGAGCCGCATGCAACGATGGACACCGGCCGGCCATCGTGCCCGGCCCCACACCGCTCCGCGTCGCGTCCCGCGCAAGCCGTGACGACGGCCGCCTGGAAAGTGATCAGGCTGGAAACTGCCAGTCTTCGACGGCGGCCGCGATCCTGGCGGCCGTACCCAGAAGCGCCGGGCGCAGTTCCGTCAAGTCCTCGACGCTCTTCCGGCGCGTGGACGTGGTGACCGAAAGGGCTCCGACAGGCCGGCCCTTCGAGGACAGGATCGGCGCGGCGATGCAGATGATGCCGGGTTCGTGTTCTTCCCGGTCGAAGGCAATGCCGTCCTCTCTGATCCTTGCAAGATCAGCCCGCAACGCCTCTTCGCTGGTCAGCGTTGCCGGCGTAAAGCGGTAGAAAGACTGCTTCTTGAGAACGTCATCGAGCTCGGCAGCCCCCAGAAACGCCATCAGCGCCTTCCCCACGCCGGTGCAATAGGCGGGACCGACCTTGCCGGCCTGGGAAAACATATCGATCGGGTCGGCGGCATTGCGCTTTTCGACATAGAGCACCTGCCCGCTGTCCAACTGCGCAAGGTGAACGGTTTCGCCGACCGTTTCGGCCAGCGCCTTCACGAAAGGCCGGGCGATCGGCGCGATCGAGCTCTGCCGCCAGGCGGCGTGAGCCAGCCTGACAAGGCGGATGCCGAGCGAATAGGTCTGGCGCTGATCGTCATAGACCAGCATGCCCTGGCTCACCAGGGTCTGCAGCAGGCGGTAAAGCGTTGCCTTGGGATGAGAGCTCTTCGCCAGCAGTTCGGAGAACCGCACCGGCCGTCCGACTGCGGCAACCCTGTCGAGCACCTCCAGCGCCTTGCCGACCGTCCCGATGCCCGCTTGTCTGCTCATCATCTTCTCCAGTCGCCCGGGTTTCTTCTCCCGCCCCTGTTGACAACCTAACGCGGATCGCAGCAAAGTATCAACATGCAAAACAATGTTCCAAATAATGGAACTATTGTGGAAGAACATCAAATGTTCCTATGCTGAAAACCTCCGCCTGCCCGCCAGACGTCTCTTTGAACGCACGAAGGAAACATCCATGGTCGCGAATTTTCCAGATCTCAAGGACGCATCGGTTTTCATCACCGGCGGCGGCTCCGGTATCGGCGCGGCACTGACCGACGGCTTCCTGGGCCATGGGGCGAAGGTCGCCTTTGTTCAGCGCTCGGACGCCGCCCCCTTCTGCGACGAGATGGAGAAGAAGCACGGCAGCCGTCCGCTGTTCCTCTCCTGCGACATTACGGACATCGCCGCCCTCAAGGCCTCCATGGAAAAGGCTGCCGAGGCCCATGGCGCCATCACGGTGCTGGTCAACAACGCCGCGAACGACACGCGCCACAAGGCGGAAGAAGTCGACGAGGCCTTCTGGGAGTGGTCCATCGGCATCAATCTGAAGGCCTATTACTTTGCCTGCCAGCAGGTGATCGCCGGAATGCGCGCGGCCGGCGGCGGGTCGATCGTCAATTTCTCGTCGATCTCGTACATGATGGGTGCGGCCGGGTATTCCGTCTACACGACCGCCAATTCCGGCATCAACGGCATGACCCGCAGCCTTGCCCGGGAATTCGGTCCGGAAAACATCCGCGTCAACGCCATTGCCCCCGGCTGGATCCTCACCGAGCGGCAGAAAGAGCTCTGGGTGACGCCGGAGTCGCTCGCCGCCCATATCGACCGCCAATGCCTCAAAAGGGAACTTGTGCCCGACGACATAGTCGATCCGGTTCTCTTCCTTGCCTCGAAAGCCAGCCGGGCGATGACGGGCCAGGCCCTGGTCGTCGACGGCGGGGTCGCGGTGACCGGATGAGCTCACACGCAAAAGCCGCCTGGATCGCCGTCGATTGGGGGACGAGCAACCTGCGCATCTGGGGTCTCGACCCGGCGGGCAATGCGGTTGCCCACCGCATCTCGGACAAGGGCATGGGCGCGCTTTCAAGGGACGAATTCGAACCGGCGCTTCTGGAACTGATCGGCGACCTGCTTGAGAGCGACGGCACGACCCCTATCATCATCTGCGGCATGGCGGGCGCGCGCCAGGGCTGGCTGGAAGTACCCTACATAAGCGCGCCCTGTGCACCGCCGGGCATTGCCGAAGCCACGGCGGTTCACGCGCAAGATCCGCGGCTGGACGTGCGCATCCTGCCGGGCATCATGCAATCCGACCCCGCCGACGTCATGCGCGGAGAAGAAACGCAGATCGCCGGGTTTCTGGCTGAAAACCCGGGCCATACAGGCACGCTCTGCCTGCCCGGCACCCATACGAAATGGGTCGCGCTTCGCGGCGGCCGGGTCGAGCGCTTCCGCACCTGCATGACCGGAGAGACCTTCGCGCTCCTTGCCAAGCATTCCGTGCTGCGCCACGGTTTGTCCGCCGACGATGTCGATCAGGATGCCTTCAGGAAGGCCGTTACCGAAATGGCCGCAGCGCCCCAGGCGCTTGCGGTGGAGCTTTTCGGCATCCGCGCGGCCGGTCTCGTTGCCGGGCTTTCGCCGCAGGCCGCCGCAGGCAGATTGTCTGGATTGCTGATCGGAGCGGAGCTCGCCGCAGTCAGGGACGAGTTCGACTTCGCCGAAGTCTGTCTGCTGGGCAGCGACAGGATCGCCAAGGCCTATCAGGCCGCGCTGGACTGCCACGGCTGCAAGGCCAGGCTCCTCGATGCGGACACTATTACACTGAGCGGCCTCGCGCTCGCCTATTCTCACCTTTCAGTTTCTTCCCATTCGGGGGCACGCTCATGAACCGGAACCTCATCGCGATCCTGAGGGGCCTCACCCCTGCCGAAGCGCTCCCGGTCACCGAATGCCTGATAGAGGCCGGGATCACCCGCATCGAAGTGCCGCTCAATTCGCCCGAACCGCTCAAGAGCATCGAGGCGATGGCGAAGACATATTCCAGCCAGGCCGAAATCGGGGCGGGGACCGTCCTGGAGCCGAGCCAGGTGCTTGCGGTCAAGGGGGCCGGCGGCACGCTGATCGTCTCTCCGGACTGCAATCCGAATGTCATCAAGACCACCAGGGCGGAAGGCATGTCGTCTTTCCCGGGCGTCATGACCCCGAGCGAATGTTTCACCGCCTTGCGGAGCGGCGCCAATGGCCTGAAGTTCTTCCCCGCCTCGCTCATCGGCCCGGCGGGCCTCAGGGCCATGCTCGCCGTCCTGCCGAAAGGCACGGCGACCTATGCGGTCGGCGGCGCGGGACCGGACAATTTCAAGGACTGGCTCGAAGCCGGCGCGACCGGCTTCGGTATCGGCACAGCCCTCTTCAAACCCGGATTTACCGTTGCGGACATCAAGGCCCGCGCACAAGAAATCGTCGCCGCCTATGACACGGCCGTTGCAGCAAGCGAGTGAATTCCATGAGCAAGATTTTCGATGAGCGCCAGTGCACTCTGGGCGAAGGCCCTCTCTGGCATCCCGAACGCCGGCAGCTTTTCTGGTTCGACATCCTGGGCAAGCAGCTGCTGACCCGTGAGAACGGCACGCCCAGGTCCTGGCAGTTCGACGAATATGTCTCCGCCGCCGGCTGGGTCAGCAAGACCGAGCTGCTGATTGCAAGCTCCAGCAAGCTGTTCCTGTTCAACCTGGAAACGGAAGCTTCGAAAAAACTCTGCGATCTGGAGGCGGACAGACCGCTGAACCGCTCCAATGACGGCCGCGCCGATCCGAAGGGCGGGTTCTGGATCGGCACCATGGGGATCGCCAAGGAACCCAATGCCGGGTCGATCTACCGTTTCCACAAGGGCGAACTGCGCCGGCTGTTCGCCGACATCACCATCACCAATGCCATCTGTTTCTCGCCCGACGGCACGACCGCCTATTTTGCCGACACCGATGCACAGACGCTCCACAAGGTCGCCCTGGATGACGACGGCTGGCCCGCGGGAGAGCCGGAACTGTTCAAGGACTTCAAATCGGAAGGCCTCTTCCCGGACGGCGCCGTCGTCGACAGCGAAGGCCACCTGTGGAACGCGCAATGGGGCGCAAACCGTGTTGCACGCTATGCGCCGGATGGCAGCTTCGTGGAAGAAGTCCTTGTTCCCGCCAAACAGGCCTCCTGCCCCGCCTTCGGCGGCCCGGACCTGAAAACTCTGTTCGTCACCACTGCCGCGGTGAACGTTTCCGGCGAAGAGCAGGGCAAGACCTATTTTGCTGAGACCTCCGTCAGCGGCCAGAGCGAACACCGCGTCCTGCTTTAGCGACACTCGCCTGGCCATGCAGAACCCGATCATCTGACATTACAGCGGACGGCAATGAGCACCCCCATGAAACGCACCCTGGGCACCTGTTACTATCCTGAACACTGGCCGGAAGAGATGTGGGAGGCCGATGCCCGCCGCATGGCGGAAACCGGTCTCACCTGGATCCGCATCGGCGAATTCGCCTGGTCGCGGCTGGAGCCTTCCCCGGGCGAGCTGAATTTCGAATGGCTCGACCGGGCGATCGAAACCCTTGGCCGCGCCGGACTGAAAGTCGTGCTGGGCACGCCGACCGCGACCCCGCCGCGCTGGATGATCGACAGGCATCCGGACATGCTGGCCGTCGATGCGCACGGCCGGCCGCGCAAATTCGGCTCCCGCCGCCACTATTGTTTCTCGCACGAAGGCTACGGGCGGGAATGCGACCGCATCGTGCGGCTGTTCGCCGAACGCTACGGCAAGAACCCGCATGTCGGTGCCTGGCAGACTGACAACGAATACGGCTGCCACAAGACGATCCTCTCCTATTCGGATGCGGCCGCACGTGCGTTCCGGGTCTGGCTGCAGGACCGCTACGGCTCCATCGGGGCGCTGAACCGCGCATGGGGCAACATCTTCTGGTCGATGGACTATGCGTCGTTCGAGGAAATCGATCCGCCCAACCTGACAGTCGCCGAGCCCAACCCGTCGCACACCCTTGCCTTCAGGAGGTTTTCCTCCGATCAGGTGGCACGCTTCAACAAGCGCCAGGTGGACATCATCCGCGAATACTCGGATGCGCCGGCCAGCCACAACTATATGGGCAGGTTCACCGACTTCGACCATTTCAAGGTCGGCGACGATCTCGACATCGCCACTTGGGACAGCTACCCGCTTGGCTTTTTGGAGGACAGGGTCGGCGCCGACCGGGAGCACAAGCGCGCTTTCGTCCGCCAGGGCGATCCGGACTTCCAGGCCTTTCACCACGATCTTTACCGCGCTGTCGGCAGGGGCCGCTGGTGGGTGATGGAACAGCAGCCCGGCCCGGTCAACTGGGCGCCGTATAATCCGGCTCCGCTTCCCGGCATGATGCGCCTGTGGGCCTGGGAGGCCTATGCCCATGGGGCTGAAGCGGTCTGCTATTTCCGCTGGCGCCAGGTTCCCTTCGCGCAGGAGCAGATGCATGCCGGCATGCTGCGTTCGGACAATGCCGATGCCCCGGCGCTTCTGGAGGCACGCCAGGTCGCCGACGAGTTGCGCGACGCGCCGGATGTTTCCGCACCGCAGGCGCCGGTCGCGCTGATTTTCGACTACGACGCCGACTTTGCCTGGACGACCCAGCCGCACGGTAAGGGCCTCAGTTATTTTCAGCTCATCTTCGACACCTACAAGGCGCTGCGCAAGCTCGGGCTTTCCGTCGACATCCTCCGCGGCGAGACCCGTGACTTTGGCGGCTACAGCATCGTTTCCGCACCGGGCTTGATCTACATGCCGCAGGACCTGAAGAAGGCCCTTGGTCAAACGCAGGCCCACGTGGTGCTCGGCCCGCGCACCGCCGCCCGCAACGCCGACATGGTGATCCCCGTGCCGCTGCCGCCGGACATGCCCGGCCTGGAGGTCACGGTCTCGCGCGTCGAAACGCTCGGCCTCGACATGCCGATGCCGCTCAAGGGCGGCGGTCATTTCACCGGCTACCGGGAAGAGCTGGAAGGCGCGGCCGATGTCGCCGTGGAACTGGAAGATGGTCAGCCGGCCGTCTTCAGACACGAGAAACTGACCTATGTCGGCGGCTGGGGCGACGAGACGGCACTGAAGCGCATCTACAGCGAGATTTGCGCCCTGGCCGGGATCGAGACCCGCGAGCTTGCCGGCGGCGTGCGCTGCCGGGACACCGACGGTCTGCGGATCTGGACCAACTACGGTGCGGAGCCGGCCGAAACGCCGGCGGGCCGCATCGAGGCGGCCGGGGTGCTGCTCGAGAAGCTTTGACGCCCCTGCCGGCAAGGGATGCAAGCCTGCACCCGGCCGGAGAGGGTGCAATCAGTGGCGGCTGATACTGGCCGCGTCTTCGCCCACCAGTTGCCTGATGATCGAGGAATAGTTGTCCGCACCCTGGGCGCCGCTGATCAGGTGGCGGCGCTCGAAGATGACCGCGGGGACGCCCTGAATGCCGTTGCCGGTCCAGAAGGCCTCCTCCTGCCGGACAACATCCGCGAACCGCCCGTCCTCCAGAACCTTGAGGGCCTCGTCCCGGTCCAGCCCGACGCCGGCGGCGATATCGGCAAGGACTTCAGGTTCGTTCAGGTCCTTGCCATCGCGGAAATAGGCTTCGAACAGGGCCAGTTCCAGCGGATGTTCCTTGCCCTCCGGTCCGGCCCAGTGAATGAGCTGGTGCGCCTTGAACGTGTTCACCATGCGCATGTCGTCGGAGAAGCGGAAATCAAACCCGAGCCCCGCCGCCAGTTCCGTCAGCCGGTCGCGCACCGCCTGGGACTGCTCCGCCGTGGAGCCGTATTTGCGCATGATATGCTCGCGCAGGTTCTCGCCGTCTTCGGACATATCGGGGTTGAGCTCGAACGGATGCCACTTGATCGCGGCCGAGACGCCGGTCTGCTCGATCGCCATTTCCAGCTGCTTGAAGCCGACGATGCACCAGGGACATACGACATCGGAGACGATGTCGATCTGCAGAATATCCTCAAGGTCGGTCTCGGTATCATCCGAATTCATGAAGTGTCCTTTCCCGCCGGGCTCGTGATTCATGCCCTTCTTCGCCAAGCATATAGGCAGATGGCGTCCGGGTGCAAAGACCGGGATTACTTCACGAAAACCCGCTTCTGCCCGGAAGCGGCCTCGGCAATCGCGTGAATGACCGCTTCGAAATGAAGCGCCTCCCGGAAGGACGGCACGGCCGGCCGGTGCTGCGAGATCGCCTGAAGGAACTCATGCGCCTCGATGACCTTCAGATCGTTGAAACCCAGCTGATGGCCGGCTGCCGGAACGAACTGGCCATAGGGCGGATGCGCCGGGCCGCTGAGCAGCGTCTTGAAGCCCTGTTCCCCGAACGGGCCGCGGTTCTGATAGAGCCGCAATTCGTTCATGCGTTCCTGATCGAAGGTGATCATGCCTTCGGTCCCATGGACTTCGAACGCGATATAGCTCTTGCGGCCCCAGGCGCTGCGCGAGGTGGAGATGACCCCGTGGACGCCGTTTTCGAATGTGACCAGCGCCGAGGCGATATCCTCGTTTTCCACCGGCCGGCGCTCGGCCGACCCGTCGTCGAGCGGCCTCGTGGCGTGAACGGTTCTGGTCTCGGCAATCAGGCTTTCGACCGGTCCGACGAGCGCCGTTGCCAGCGAGACCAGATGACAGCCGAGATCGCCGAGGGCGCCAAGCCCGGCATCCGCCCTGGTTGCCCGCCAGGTCCAGGCAAGCTCCGGATCGGCCTGGTAGTCCTCGTCCACCATGCCGCGGAAGTGAACGATGCGGCCGATGGCCCCTTCCGCGATCAGCTTGCGGGCATGGCTAATCGCCGGATTGTGCAGGTAATTGTAGCCGACAATGGTCTTCGCGGCGGTCCGTTCCGAAACCGCCAGCATCTGACGGGCATCTTCCAGCGTCAGCGCCATCGGCTTTTCCAGATGCACGTGCTTACCGGCTTCCAGGGCCGCCAACGCCATCTCCTTGTGCACCTTGTTCGGCGTGGTGATGCAGACGATATCGACCTTCGGATCGGCGATCAGGTCCTGCCAGGTTGCCGTCGCCCGGGCAAAGCCGAACTGGTCGGCGAAGGCATCCGCCTTGTCGGCCGGCACGTCGCAAAGCACCTCCAGCCGGATATCCGGCACATCCCCGAAAACGGCCTTGACCGACCCGTAGGCAAGCGCGTGGCACTTGCCCATGAAGCCGGTGCCGATCAATCCTATGCCGAGACTGTTCATGGCACGTGTTCCCTGAATTTCTCTCAGAACCTGGTCTCAACCACTTGCAGCCTCATCCTGAGAAAGCGCGAAGCGCTGTCTCGAAGGATGTGCCGCTTGTTCTGGAATATGCCGCCTATCCTTCGAGACGGACCTCACGGTCCTCCTCAGGATAAGGTTTCGTAGATGGTCTCAGATCTCGTCCATGCCGATGGCGCGGCGCTCTGCGATGGACTTGAGGGCGGCTTCGGCGAGGGCGAGGGCCTTCAGGCCGTCCTCGCCGCTCGGCGAGGGCATCTGGTCGTTCTCGATCGCCTGAACGAAGGCGGCGATCTCCGCCGCATAGGCTTCCGTGTAGCGGGTCATGAAGAAGTCGTGCAGCGGCGGGCGGGTATAGCCGTCCGCGCTCGCCACTTCGATGGAGATCGGACGCTGGTTTTCCGCGCTCACCGCACCCAGCGAACCATGCACCTCGATCCTCTGATCGTAGCCGTAGGTGGCACGGCGGGAATTGGAGATGGAGCAGTGTTTTCCGGACGTCGTGGTCAGCACCACCGTGGCGCTGTCATAATCGCCGAGCTTGCCGATTTCCGGATCGACCAGCACGGAGGCCGTCGCATAGACCGAAGCGACTTCTTCGCCTAGGAGAAAGCGCGCCATGTCGAAGTCGTGGATGGTCATGTCGCGGAAGATGCCGCCGGAGGATGTGATATAGGACGGCGGCGGCGCGCCGGGATCACGGGAGACGATCTGCACCATTTCCACCTCGCCGATCCGGCCCTCGTCGATCGCCTGGCGCACCGCGCGGAAATGCGGGTCGAAGCGGCGGTTGAAGCCGAGCATCAGCGTCGCGCCGAGCTCCTCGACGGTCTTGAGACAGGACTTTACCCGCTCGAGGGAGAGGTCAATCGGCTTTTCGCAGAAGATCGCCTTGCCGGCTCTTGCGAACTGTTCGATCAGGTCGGCATGGGTATCGGTCGGCGTGCAGATGATGACCGCATCGACATCCCCGGCCGCGGCGATTTCATCGATCGAACTGACCCGGGCACCATAGGCCGCCGCGAGCGCATCGGCCGCGTCCGGGAAGGCATCTGCCACGGCAACGAGCGATGCACCTGCCGTTGCCGCGATTGCCTTCGCATGCACCTTGCCGATACGTCCGGCCCCTAGCAGGGCGACAGTGACTGCCATGATGTTTCCTCCCGGGATGGCGAACGGCCGATCGGTTCGTTCCGTCGGCTTGCCAAATTAGAATAAAAATTCCAAAATCATTTTCGACGGTCAGTGTCAAGCCGGAAAAGAAGATCAGAATGAATGATGCTAGGTCAGGCGAACCTTCAGCCTCCATGGATGATAACAGCGATACCGCTCCCAAGACAATCGACGCGTTCTTCAATCGTCTCGGCGGCAAGGCGGATCAGCTCCCGAAAAGGCTGAAGCAGTTCGCCAATTACATCGCCGCCAATCCGGACCGGGTCGCCGTGTCGACCGTTGCCGAACTGGCCGAGAGCGCGGATGTCCAGCCGTCCGCGGTGATGCGCTTCAGCCAGGAGATGGGGTTTTCCGGCTTCTCGCAAATGCAGAAGCTTTTTCGCTCCGGATATGCGCAGAAATGGCCGGATTACGCCACCCGGCTCGCCAAGCTGCGCGAGCACGGCACCGAGTCGCCTTCCGCGCTGCTCGCCGAATTCGTCGAGGTCGGACGGGCATCGCTGGAGAACCTGCTGACAACCGTGGACCCGGTCGCCCTGCAGCAGGCGGTGGACGTGCTCGCCCGGGCGGAGACCATCCACATGATCGGCTTCCGCCGGGCGTTCCCGGTGACGTCCTATCTCGCATATGCCTTTGAAAAGATGAATGTTCCGGCGGTCCTTCACTCGGGCATCGCCAACATGAACATGGAACATCTGATTCGCCCGAACGATGCCGTCATCGCCGTGACGTTCGCGCCCTATTCGGAGATGACCATCGATATGGCGACCAAGGCCCGGGCCACCGGCGCGGACATTGTCGCCATCACGGATGTGGTCACGAGCCCCCTCTCCCGGCTCAAGGCGATCCAGCTTCTGGTCTCCGAACTCGACGTCGGCGCATTCCGCGCACTCTCCGCAAGTCTTTCTCTCGCAATCGCTTTGGCGGTCTCGGTGGGGGCAGCCCGGAACCGCATGTGACGTTTTTTGGAAAAAATCTGTTGCATAAAAAGTCAAATAGAATTTAAATTCCAAAAGTGGCGCTGAAGTCTCGGCGCCACGAATGACTTCTGAAGTCGCGGGCAGGGAGTCGAGTCCCGCGGCACACGTTCTGGGAGGAACACATGAAGAAGACACTTATCGCAATGGCCGCTGCAGCCGTTGCCTTCACCGGCTATGCCGCCCCGGCCGCTGCGGAGGGCGAACGCTTCGTCCTCGTAAGCCACGCACCGGACAGCGACAGCTGGTGGAACACCATCAAGAACGCCATTGCGGTGGCCGGCGAGCAGATGAACGTTGAAGTGGAATACCGCAACCCGCCCACCGGCGACCTGGCGGACATGGCCCGCATCATCGAGCAGGCGACCGCCTCGAACCCGGACGGCATCATTGCCACGATCGCCGACTACGACGTGCTCTCCGGCCCGATTTCCGATGCAGTTGCCAAGGGCATTCCGGTGATCACCATCAACTCCGGCACCATCGAGCAGTCCAAGCAGCTCGGCGCGCTGATGCATGTCGGCCAGCCGGAATATGATGCGGGCAAGGGCGCGGGCGAAAAGGCCAAGGCGGCCGGCGTCACGCAGTTCCTGTGCGTGAACCACTATATCACCAACCCGGCTTCCGTTGAGCGGTGCCAGGGCTATGCCGACGCGCTCGGCGTCGAACTCGGCAACCAGATGATCGACAGCGGCCAGGATCCGTCCGAGATCAAGTCCAAGGTCATGGCGCACCTGCAGACCAATCCGGACACCAACGGCATCCTGACCCTCGGCCCGACCTCTGCTCATCCGACCCTGGCGGCCCTGGACGAACTCGGCAAGTCCGGTACGATCCACTTCGGCACGTTCGACATCTCCAGCGAGATCGCCGACGCCATCAAGTCCGACGTCATCGCCTTTGCCATTGACCAGCAGCCCTATCTGCAGGGCTACCTGCCGGTGGTGATCCTGACGAACCTTGCCCGTTACGGCGTGGTTCCGGGCAACTCCATCAACTCCGGCCCCGGCTTTGTCACCAAGGACAATATCGCCCTCGTGGAAGAATACGCAGGCGAATACCGCTAAGACGCCAAAGGGGGCACGATTGCCCCCTCACGGTCCTGCGAAGAGGCGGCCCGCCGCCTCTTCGCCAACTCAGGATCAATTCCGCGCGGTTCGGAACCGAATGCGCGCGCACTCATCCGGAACAGGATCGACCTGCATTCCAATCGAAAGAGCTGAATGCAGACAAGTTGATCGTTCAAGGTGCTGGAGCATCTTTGCCGACGTCATTGCGGCGGGCATGCTCCGGAGTTCTGCGGCCGGGCCGCACAGGAAAGCGGCCGGCCCGTCCGGCACGCAGGAGGACACTTATGGCTGAGACCCAATCGGCAGCCGCCCCTCACAAAGACGAGCGCATCCGTGAAATATCATCCGTGCGCAAGGCGCTGATCCGCCCGGAACTGGGCGCCATTTGCGGCACCATCCTCGTCTTCATGTTTTTCATCGCCATTGCTGGCGACAGCGGCATGTTTGCCCCTGAAGGCATCATCAACTGGGGAACGGTGTCCGCACAGTTCGCCATCATCGCCGTCGGCGCCTGCCTCCTGATGATCGCAGGCGAGTTCGATCTCTCGGTCGGCTCCATGATCGGCTTTTCCGGCATCATGATCGCCCTGATGACGGTCCATTGGGGCTTCCCGACCTGGATCGCCATTCTGGTCGCCATCGCCCTGGCGCTGGCAATCGGCGCGCTCAACGGCTACCTGGTGATGAAGACCAGCCTGCCGTCCTTCATCGTTACCCTCGCATTCCTCTACATTCTGCGCGGCCTGACGATCTTCATTTCCATCGCCACCACGCGGAAAACCATTATCGGCGGCGTCCGCGAGGCGGCCGAAGGCGATCCGATCGCCTGGCTGTTCGGCGGCAAGGTGTTCTCCGGCCTCTTCGTCTGGCTGGCCGACATGGGCGTCGTCGGCAAGTTCGTTGCCGGCCCGAGGGCCGGGCAGCCGGTTGTCGAAGGCATTCCCATGCTGATGATCTGGGCCATCGCCCTGATCGTCTTCGGGCATTTCCTTCTGACCCGCACCCGTTTCGGCAACTGGATCTTCGCCTCCGGGGGCGACGCCCAGGCCGCGCGCTATGTCGGCGTGCCGGTGAACAGGGTCAAGATCCTGATGTTCATGTTCTCCGCCTTCTGCGCCACCATATTCGCCACCTGCCAGGTAATGGAATTCGGCTCCGCCGCCGCGGACCGCGGTCTGTTGAAGGAGTTCGAGGCCATCATTTCCGTGGTGATCGGCGGCGCGCTGCTGACCGGCGGCTACGGCTCCGTCGTCGGTGCCGCGCTTGGAGCGCTCATCTTCGGCGTGGTCCAGCAGGGTCTTTTCTTCGCCGGTGTCGAAAGCTCGCTCTTCCGGGTCTTCCTCGGCGTGATCCTGCTGCTCGCCGTGATCCTCAACACCTATATCCGGCGCATGATCACGGGGGAACGCTGAGATGTCTGACACGCTGATCGAACTCATCGATATCGAAAAGCATTTCGGTCCCGTCATCGCGCTCGCCGGCGTCTCCGTCTCCGTCAGGGCCGGCGAATGCCATTGCCTCCTCGGCGACAACGGCGCGGGCAAATCCACCTTCATCAAGACCATGTCCGGGGTCCACAAGCAGACCAAGGGCAAGATCCTGATGGAGGGAAAGGAAGTCAGCTTCGACAGCCCCCGCGATGCCATGGAAGCCGGTATCGCCACCGTCTACCAGGACCTGGCGATGATCCCGCTCATGTCCGTCACGCGGAACTTCTGGATGGGCCGCGAGCCCCGCAAACGCTTCGGTCCGTTCAAGTTCTTCGATTTTGCCGAGGCAAACGAAGTGACCATGACGGAAATGGCCAAGATGGGCATCCGTCTGCGCTCCCCGGAACAGGCCGTCGGAACGCTGTCGGGCGGTGAGCGCCAGACCGTGGCCATCTCCCGGGCCGTCTATTTCGGCGCCAAGGTGCTGATCCTCGACGAGCCGACCTCCGCTCTCGGTGTCCGCCAGACCTCCAATGTGCTGGCGACCATCGACAAGGTTCGCAACAAGGGCATCGGTGTCGTCTTCATCACGCACAACGTGCGCCATGCGATGGCGGTGGGGGACCGGTTCACGGTTCTCAACCGCGGCAAGACGCTCGGCACCGCTGCGCGGGGTGAGATCAAGGCCGAAGAGCTTCAGGACCTGATGGCCGGAGGCCAGGAACTGGCGGAGCTGGAAGGATCCCTCGGCGGGACTGTCTGACGGCTCGATTCGAACCCGTGGCCCTACGAACTTATGGAATGTTGACGTGAAGAAACTCGATGTCATCACGATCGGCCGGTCCTCGGTCGATCTCTACGGGGCGCAGGTGGGTGGCCGGCTGGAGGACATGGGATCCTTCAACAAGTATATCGGCGGCTCGCCCACCAACATGGCCTGCGGCACCGCCCGCCTCGGCCTCAGGTCCGGGCTGATCACGCGGGTGGGCAACGAGCATATGGGCCGCTTCATCTGCGAGGAGCTGGAGCGACACGGTGTGGCGACCGACGGGGTCGTCACCGACAGGGAGCGCCTGACCGCCCTCGTCCTGCTCGGCATCCGCGACCAGGAACAGTTCCCGCTGATCTTCTATCGCGAGAACTGCGCCGACATGGCGCTGTGCGAGGACGACATCGATCCGGACTTCATCGCCTCGGCGAAAGCGGTGGTCGCCACCGGCACCCATCTGTCCCATCCGCGCACCGAAGCGGCCGTCCTGAAGGCCCTGCATCTTGCCCGCGAAAGCGGCGGCCGGACGGCGCTCGACATCGACTACCGGCCGAACCTGTGGGGCCTTGCCGGCCATGATGCGGGCGAAAGCCGGTTCATCGCCTCCGACCAGGTGACGGCAAAGCTCCAGTCCAGCCTGCATCTCTTCGACCTGATCGTCGGCACGGAAGAGGAGTTCCACATTGCCGGCGGCACCACCGACACGGTTGAGGCGCTGAGGAACGTCCGGAAGGTCTCCGGGGCGACGCTGGTCTGCAAGCGCGGCCCGATGGGCGCCGCCGCGTTCGAGGCGGATATTCCGGACAGCCTGGACGAGGGCATCTCCGGCCCCGGGTTTCCGATCGAGGTGTTCAATGTGCTGGGCGCGGGCGACGGTTTCATGTCGGGCCTGCTGAAGGGCTGGATTACCGGTGAAGACTGGGTGACCAGCCTCACCTATGCCAATGCCTGCGGCGCCTTCGCGGTCTCGCGTCACAGCTGCACCCCGGCCTATCCGAGCTGGGAGGAGCTGCAGTTCTTCCTGAAACGCGGCATCGAGCGCAAGGACCTGCGCAACGACCTGGCGCTGGAACAGATCCACTGGTCCACCAACCGGCACCGCACCCATGGCGGTGACTGGTCGACCATGCGCGTCTTTGCCTTCGATCACCGCATTCAGCTGGAACAACTCGCCGATGAAGCCGGCGCCAGCCGCGAAAAGATCGGCGCCTTCAAGACACTCTGCCTCGCCGCGGCCCGGCAGGTCGCGGGCGGTGAGCCGGGTTACGGCATCCTCTGCGACAGCCGGTTCGGCCGCGAGGCGCTCTATCAGGCCGCCGGAACCGGACTGTGGATCGGTCATCCGGTGGAGTGGCCTGCCTCCCGGCCGCTCTCACTCGAACCGGAAATCGGTCCGGATTTCGGCGGCCTGGCCCAATGGCCGCTGGAGCACGTGGTCAAGGTCCTGTGCTTCTACCACCCGCAGGATCCGGATGAGCTGAAAGCCGAGCAGGAGGACGTGCTCAAACGCCTCTTTGCCGCCTGCCGTCGCAACCGGCTGGAAATGCTGCTGGAGGTCATCCCCTCCAAGGTTGGCCCGGTCGATGACGACACCACGTCCGATATCATCCGCCGGATCTACGACATCGGCATCTATCCGGACTGGTGGAAGCTGGAGCCGATGACCTCGCACACCGCCTGGGCGAAGGCCTGCGAGGCCATTTCGCAGAACGACCCGCACACGCGCGGCATCGTCGTTCTCGGCCTGGACGCCCCCGAAGAGCAGCTTTCGGCGAGTTTTGCCGAGGCGGCACAGTTCGACCTCGTCAAGGGTTTTGCGGTCGGCCGGACGATCTTTGCCGATGCGGCCCGGAAATGGCTTGCAGGCGCGTTCACCAGCGAACAGGCTGTTGCCGACATGACCGACCGCTTCGGGCGCCTGTGCCGTGCATGGGACGAGGCGCGCGCCGGGGCGCAGTCCATTGAACGCCAGGGAAAAGAAGCATGAGCACAATCCGACTAACTGCCGCTCAGGCACTCGTCCGCTATATCTCGGCACAGATGACCGAAGACGGCGAACGCTTCATCGACGGCGTCTGGGCGATCTTCGGCCACGGCAACGTTGCCGGTCTCGGCGAAGCCCTGGAACGGGCGGGAAATGCCCTGCCGACCTGGCGGGGCCAGAACGAACAGACCATGGCGCACACGGCGATCGCCTACGCCAAGGCCAAGAAGCGCACCCGCGCCATGGCGGTCACCTCTTCCATCGGCCCGGGGGCGACCAACATGGTGACGGCAGCGGCCCTTGCCCACGTCAACCGCCTGCCGGTGTTGCTGATCCCCGGCGATGTCTTCGCCAACCGCGGCCCGGACCCGGTGCTGCAACAGGTCGAGGATTTCGGCGACGGCACGGTATCGGCCAACGATTGTTTCCGGCCGGTGTCGCGCTATTTCGACAGGATCAGCCGTCCGGAACACCTTCTGACGGCCCTTCCCCGCGCCTTTCAGGTGATGACCGATCCGGCCATGTGCGGCCCGGTCACGCTCGCATTCTGCCAGGACACCCAGGCCGAGGCTTTCGATTACCCGGAAAGCTTCTTTGAACCCCGGGTCTGGCGCATTCGCCGTCCGGAGCCCGACAGCCGCGATATCGCGGATGTTGCCGCGCTGGTGAAGGCGGCGAAGGCCCCGGTCATCGTCTGCGGCGGCGGCGTCATCTATTCCGGGGCCGAGGAAACCCTCGGCGATTTCGCAACCCGGCACGGCATAGCGGTGATCGAGACCCAAGCCGGCAAATCGGCGCTGGCCCAGTCCCATCCGATGAATTTCGGCGCAGCCGGCGTGGATGGGGCGGAAAGCGCCAACAAGCTCGCCGAGGCCGCCGATCTGGTGATCGGCGTCGGCACGCGGTTCCAGGATTTCACCACCGGTTCCTGGGCGCTTTTCAAGCAGCCGGACCGCAAGCTGGTCTCGATCAATGTACAGGGCTACGATGCCGCCAAGCACGGTGCCGTGAGCGTGGTCGGCGATGCGAAGGTCTGCCTGGAGAAGATCTCCGCCGCCCTCGGCGACCACAAGGCCGATGCCTTCGATCCCGGCTCACGGCTCGACTGGCTTGCCAAGGTGGATGCCCATTGCAGCGCCCGAACCGATACGCCGGAAGGCTATCTGCCGCTCGATGCCGAAGTGATCGGCGCCGTCCAGCGCACCGCCAGCGAAAAGACCATCGCGATGTGTGCCGCCGGCACGATGCCGGGCGCCCTGAAACTGCTGTGGCAGGCGCCCCAGGGCGGCTATCACATGGAATACGGCTATTCCTGCATGGGTTACGAAATCGCCGGCGCCATGGGCATCAAGCTCGCCCAACCGGACAGGGACGTGGTCTGCTTCGTCGGCGACGGGTCCTACATGATGGCCAATTCCGAACTTGCCACCGCAGTCATGCGCCGGGTGCCGTTCACGGTCGTCCTGACCGACAACCGGGGCTATGGCTGCATCAACCGGCTGCAGATGGGAACCGGCGGCGAACAGTTCAACAATCTCTATCAAAACTGCAATGTCGAGGCCCAGCCGGATATCGATTTCGTCGCCCATGCCGCTTCCATGGGCGCGCATGCGGCGAAGGCGAAGGACATTACCGACCTGGAGGCGCACATCCTTGCCGCCCGCGACCGGGCCATCCCGACGGTCATCGTCATCGACACCGACCCGATGCACGGTCCCGGCGAAAACGGCGGTGGCCACTGGTGGGATGTCGCGGTGCCCGAGGTTTCCGACCGGGCGGAGGTCAACAAGGCACGCGAAGGATATGTCGCCGCGCTGAAACATCAGCGCGCGGCGGATTGACGGAGTGGACAGGCACCGCAGCACTTTTACAACTCCCCTCATCCTGAGGAAGCGCGCAAGCGCTGTCTCGAAGGATGGGCCACTTGCTCATGAGTGTGCCGCCCATCCTTCGAGACGGACCCGAAGGTCCTCCTCAGGATGAGGTTTGAATTTTCGAGAACCCCGAACCCAACATTTCGCGACAGCGGACCAGGACACGAACATGATCCTTTACGGCACCAACCCGATCGCATGGGCCAATGACGACGACCAGACGCTGGGGGCGCATATCCCGACCGAGCAGATCCTGAAGGAAGCCTCGCAGATCGGCTTCGACGGCATCGAGAACGGCCATCGCTGGCCGGACGATCCGCAAGAGCTGAAGCAGCTTCTGGGCGGCTACGGCCTGAAATTCATTTCCGGCTGGTATTCCCTGAACCTCCTCACCCGCTCCGTCGAGGACGAGCAGAAAGCGATCCAGCCGCATCTGGACAAGCTGAAGCACAACGGCTGCAAGGTTTGCATTGCCTGCGAAACCTCCAACACCATCCAGGGTTCGGATGTCGACATTTCGAAAAGCCCGGTTCTGAGCGCGGACGAAATGAAGGCATTCGGTGCCAAAATCGAGCAACTTGCCGCCTTCTGCGCCGGACAGGGCATCGACCTCGTCTATCATCACCACATGGGCACTGTTGTGGAAACGCCGGAAGAGATCGATGCCTTCATGGCGGCGACCGGACCGGCAACCAAACTGCTGTTCGATGCCGGTCACTGCTATTTCGGCGGCAACGGCCGCGATCCGGCGCCGGTCCTCGCCAGATATGTCGACCGTGTCCGGCACTTCCATGCCAAGAACGTCCGCCCGGCTGTGATGAAGGATATCCGCGACAACGGAAAGTCGTTCATGGATGGCGTCCGCGCAGGCGTCTTCACAGTGCCTGGCGACGATGAAGGCGGAATTGATTTCCGGCCGCTGCTTCAAATCCTGAAGGACACCGGCTATCAAGGCTGGATCGTTATCGAGGCCGAGCAGGATCCGGGCGTCCGCAATCCGTTCCAGTATCAGAGCCTCGGCCTGAAGACGCTGAAATCCATTGCTAATGAGGTGGACCTGACATGAGCGACCTACTCGTCAAACCCTCCGGCACATCCGGCAAGGTGCACGACATCACACCGGAAAGCGCCAATTGGGGCTATGTCGGCTTCGGACTCTATCACCTGAAAGCCGGGGAAACCGCGGCCGAGGAAACCGGCGACCGGGAAGTCATCCTTGTTCTGGTCGAAGGCAAGGCGGAGATCTCCGGCGCCGGAGAGGACTTTGGCGAACTGGGTGATCGGATGAGCGTCTTTGAACGCAAGAAGCCCCATTGCGTCTATCTTCCCAACGGCACGAACTGGTCCGCCAGGGCGGCGACCGATTGCGTCCTGGCGGTCTGCAGCGCACCGGGCAAGGGCAACTACAAGGCCCGCGTCATCACCGGCATCGAGGACGTGGTGCGCGGCAAGGGCGCCAACACCCGGTATATCAATCCGATTGCCATGGAAGAGACCGACATCGCCGACAGCCTGCTGGTGACGGAGGTCTTCACGCCGCAGGGCAACTGGTCGTCCTATCCGCCGCACCGGCATGATGAAGACAATTTCCCCGAGATGACCTATCTGGAGGAGACCTATTATCACCGCCTGAACCCGAAACAGGGCTTCGCTTTCCAGCGCGTTTTTACCGAAGACGGCGAGTTGGACGAGACCATGGCAGTCTCCGACGGCGACGTGGTTCTGGTTCCCAAGGGCCACCACCCCTGCGGCGCGCCCTATGGCTACGAGATGTATTATCTCAACGTCATGGCCGGCCCGATGCGCAAATGGCGTTTCAAGAACCACCCGGACCACGACTGGATTGCCCAGAGGGACGCGGGTTAATCCGGGGGCTGCGGATGGGGTCGGAGACTTCGTCTCCGGGCCGGTCTCCGCTTTGTCGCGCGGCCCTTCAGTCTGCTGACTTCGTCTTTATTCCTGGGTCATCCCGGCCGAGCGGAGCGTAGAGCCGGGACCCACTCGCCGTTCGGCTCATAAAAGAGCGTGATGGATCTGCGAGCATGTCTCACTCGACTTCGTCAGACAACCGAAAGGCGCACCCGTCTATGCCGTCTCGAAACAATCGACGAGCGCGCCGCGATGCTGGATGACCTTGGCCGCCAGCCTGGCGCCGGCGTCGACGCCGGCCTCGAGATTTCCGGAAGTCAGATATTCGGCCAGGAAAGCGGCATTGAAACTGTCGCCCGCGGCGGTGGTATCGACGATGCTCGTGACCGGCTGCGGCTGAAAGGCCTTCTGCGTGCCGCCACGGGAGGCACAGATCACTTCCTCCGGCCCGTTCTTGACGACGACCATCTCCGCTCCGGCAGCGAGATAGCGTTCCGCGCTGGCCTTCGGATCGGCGTCGCCGAAATGGGCAAGTTCGTCTTCAAAGGACGGCATGACGAAATCGCACAGGCCCGCCGCTTCCGTGACGCTCGCCCGCATCGTATCCAGATCTTCCCACAAGCGCGGACGAAGGTTGGGATCGAAGGCGATCTTCGACCCGCCGCCGCGCGCCTTGCGAAGCGCGTTCATGAAGGAAACACGGTCCTCGGCGGAAAGGATCGCCAGCGTGATGCCGCTGAAATAGACCAGTCCTGCCCCATCCAGCGCCGCGTCGAGCGCTCCCTTGTCGGCGGCAAGGCAACGGGCCGCCGACTGGGACCGCCAATAGGCGAAACTGCGCTCGCCGTCCTTCAGCTGGATCAGGTAGAGGCCGACCGTGCGCTCGTCCATGAGGCGCACCGCTCCCGTATCGATGCCTGAGCGCTGCAGGAAATCCAGCATCTGAGCGGACACCTGATCGTTGCCGACCGCCGTATAATAGCTGACCGACCAGTCCGCCGGCAGGCATCTGCGCGCATACCAGGCGGTGTTGAGCGTGTCTCCGGCAAAACCCATCGCATAGGTACCGTCCCCGGTCGGGGCCATTTCGACCATACACTCGCCAATGGCCAGGAATCTTGACGGCACGGGATACTCCTTAACGCTCGACAGCTGAAAAACGAAAGACGGACAATCCGCAGAAACGCTGGATTTAAATCCATTAGCATAGGTCACACATAGATAGAAAGTGCGCCCGCATAGCCAAAGCGGTTTGGGAGATTTAATCTGCCGTGGAAAAGATCCGGCACTCGGCCGCAAGACGCCAAGGGCCGAGCCGTCAGCGGGTCAGCCCTAAGCCGCGCTGCCGCCTTCGGCGACATGGACTTCGGTGGTTGAGCCCTTCAGGCTCTCCAGGTAGGACGGTGGCACGGGCCGGTCAGTGAAGACGGCATCGACATCGCTCAACCGGCCTCCCCGCACATGGGCGCTGCGCCCGAACTTGCTGTGGTCGAGAACCAGAAAGGACCTGCGGCAGTTGGCCAGGATCGCCTGGCGGGCGGCAACCTCGTCCTCGTGGAAGTCCAGCAGGGTTCCATCCTCGTCGACACCGGCCACGCCGAAAATGCCGATATCGACCTTGTAGTTGGCGAAAAACGCCTGGGCGGACGCCCCGAGAACGTCCCTGTCGCCATGGCGCAGCCGCCCGCCCGCGATCGTCACCTGGAAGGTCGGATTGGCGGACGCCGTGAAGGCAACGTTCAGGTTGTTGGTGAAAATGGCCAGCCTGTCGTGGGTGACCAGTGCCTGCATCACGATTTCCGGCGTGGTTCCGATCGAAAAGGCAACCGACTGATTGTCTTCGACCTGGCCGGCGACCAGCTTTGCGATCAACTGCTTTTCCGGCAGGTTCAGAATCTGCCGGGTGGAATAGTGAATGTTCGCCGCAGCCGCCGGAGGTTCCACCCCGCCATGCGTCCGCCGCAGCACGCCAAGTTCACACAGACCGTTCACGTCGCGGCGAATGGTCTGGGCGGTCACATCGAAACGTTCGGCCAGTTCCTCGACGGAGGCGAAACCTGCCTTCTGCACAAGATCGGCAATTTCAGCCTGCCGTTTTGAAAGATCCATCTGACCAAGCATACGTTTCCGCCCGAAATCACTTACCCGCCCCGGCAACTCACCGGCCGCGGGTTACCCTCCAGGGACGCTCGTGTTGATCTCGAAAACGGCCGTCCGCGAAGTCTGACAAAACACGTTCATATGAACGTTGTTCGTCGTTCATATGAAAATTCTATGACAGTTTGCGAATTTTGGACGATTAACTCAAGTGCCTTGCGAAGGCAGCAATGGAACAGAGGAAGACCTTGGAAACTGCAAGGCCGGCCTGACTACAGGCCGGCCCGGTGGCAATTCAGGCACGCTGCTCGCGTGGTCAGGACGTCGCCGCGCGGAACCCGGCCGCCCGTCTGCAGAACAAGCCAGGCTTGCGGTCACCGGTAGAGGAACGACTGCCCCTTCCCGTCGAAGAGATGCAGCTTTTCAGGAGCCGCGGTCAGGCGGATGGGCGTGCCCTTTGCGATCTTGTGAATGCCGGGAAGTTTGGCGATCAGGGCCGGAACTCCGCCCGTGGCCTGGAAGTAGAGAACGGTGGTTTCACCGAGCGCTTCCACGATCTCCACGTCGGCGGTGATCAGGAAATCGTCGCCATCGGTAACCGTCAGGTCTTCCGGCCGCACGCCCAGTTTGACGACGCTGTCCATGTCGCTCTCGAACGAGGCGATCGGCAGGTCCGCATGGCCGCCATCGGTCGTTTGAACCGATGTCGTGTTCCCCGTGGCCGTGACCTTTGCCTCCAGGAGGTTCATGGCCGGCGACCCGATGAACTGGGCGACGAAGGTGTTCGCCGGCCGCTCGTAGAGCTCCAGCGGCGCACCGACCTGCTCGACGTCACCGCCATGCAGAACGACGATGCGGGTTGCCAGCGTCATCGCTTCCACCTGGTCGTGCGTCACGTAGACCATCGTGCTTTCGGGCATGCTTTCCTTCAGCTGAGCGATCTCGATACGGGTCGCCACGCGCAGGGCGGCGTCCAGGTTCGAAAGCGGTTCGTCGAACAGGAAGACCTTCGGGTCGCGCACGATGGCGCGGCCGATGGCGACACGCTGGCGCTGACCGCCGGAAAGCGCTTTCGGCAAGCGGTCGAGATAAGGCTCAAGCTGCAGGATGCGGGCCGCGTTGGCGATCGCCGCATCGATTTCCGTCTGCGGCTTCTTGGCGATCTTCATGCCGAAAGCCATGTTGTCGCGCACCGTCATATGCGGGTAGAGCGCGTAGGTCTGGAACACCATGGCGATACCGCGCTGAGCGGGCGGCACGTCGTTCATGCGCTCGCCGTCGATCTCCAGCGTCCCGCCGGTGATCGTTTCCAGCCCGGCGATCATGCGCAGGAGCGTGGACTTGCCACAGCCGGACGGGCCGACGAAAACGATCAGCTCGCCTTGATCGATCTCCAGGTTGATATCTCTCAGGACTTCAACACTGCCGTAAGATTTGCTGACATCCTTCAAGGACAGAGATGACATGCCGGCTGCTCCCCAAGTTGAATTTTGCTCATGTTATTTCACCGACCCGGCCAGGAGGCCGCGGACGAGGTAGCGCTGCAGCGCAAAGAAGACGGCCAGCGGCACGACGATCGAAATGAACGCCGCCGTGGCGAGGATTTCCCAGTTGCCGCCCCTGGTACCGAGCAGCTCGACGATCTGCTTGGTCATAACGGTCGTCTCGCCGGTGGCGTCGATCAGGAACACCATTGCGACCAGCAGATCGTTCCAGGTCCACAGGAACTGGAAGATGGCGAAGGACGCAAGCGCCGGGAAGGACAGAGGAAGGATGATCTTGGTGAAGATCTGGAAGTCGGTCGCCCCGTCCACCTTGGCGTTTTCGATGATGTCCCGCGGCAGGCCGACCATGTAGTTGCGCAGGAGATAGATCGCCAGCGGCAGGCCGAAGCCCGTATGGGCCAGCCAGACGCCGAGATAGCCCTTGCCGATGCCGACGGCCAGATGCAGCTTCAAGAGCGGAATGAGCGCCAGTTGCAGCGGCACCACCAGCAGCCCGACAACCGCGGCGATCAGGAGCGCACGCCCGGGAAAGCGCATCCAGGCCAGCGCATAGGCGGCAAAGGCGGCAATCACGATCGGAATGATCGTCGCCGGGATGACGACGGTCAGTGTATTGAAGAACGCCTTGGTCATGCCCTCCCGGTTGGACGGGTCGAGCAGCATGTTCTTGTAGTTCTGCAGCGTGAATTCAGGCGGCGTCTGGATCGTGACGAACACCCGTTCGCCGCGCCGGCCGGAAAACTCCTGGCTGTTCACCAGCCGGTAGTCGCCGTTTTCCTGAACTGTCAGGCGCCCGTCCTCGCCCATGTCGGCCGTGTCGCCCGGTGCGTAGGCACCGATATCGCGCATGGATGTTCCCCAGGACGAGATTGTTGCGTCCGTTGCTCCCTCAAACAGATTGCCCTGTATGAGCCATTGCCCGTCCTGTTGAACCTGACTGTCCGGAGCGCCGGTGCGCAGCGACTCGTTCCGCTCCGCAGGCAGCATTGCCGCCCACCAGCCGCTCGACGTGATCTGGTCCGCCGTGCGGAAAGACGACACGAAGAGGCCTAGGGTCGGGAACAGCCACAGCGCGACGAGAAGCACGACCGAGATGTGGACCGCCCAGGTGAGGCCGGATTTGGTGCCAGCGATTGATGACATTCTTCAGCCCCCCTCAGCGCATTTCCTTGCGAGCGTTGTAGACGTTCCAGACAAGGATCGGCATCACCAGCAGCATGATCACGATCGCACTTGCGGAGCCGACGCCCCAGTCGCTTGCGCGGAACAGCTTGTCGTACATGTAGTTCGCCAGAACCTGCGTCTCCCATTGGCCGTTGGTCATGGCGAACACGATATCGAAGATCTTCAGGACGACCAGCGTGATGGTGGTCCACACGACGACGATCGTGCCCATGATCTGGGGAACCTTGATCTTGAAGAAGATCTGAAACGGGTTGGCCCCATCCAGGATGGCGGCCTCGATCGTCTCTTCCGGAATGCCGCGCAGCGATGCGGAGAGGATCACCATGGCAAAGCCGGTCTGGATCCAGATCAGCACGGCCATCAGAAAGAAGTTGTTGTAGAACGGAATGGTGAGCCACGTCTGCGGTTCGCCATAGGGCAGCGTTGCCGTGAACACGGAGACGGCGGACTTCAGCGACAGCCAGATCATCCAGGCGGCAGCGAGCACGATAATCAGTCGCAGCGGCACGGACCACCAGGTTCCCGTGCTGCGCCCCGCCCCCTTGGGCAGCATCGCCGTGACCAGCAGATAGATGATATAGGCCATCAGAGCGGCGAAGCCGAGCAGGATGACGGCCGGCAGAAGGCGCAGCACGATGAAGGATCCCGCGCCGCCATCGAACGCCAGCCAAAGGGCGTTGAGAACACCTATCTGCTCCTGGTTGGCAGCACGTGTGTCATAGATCAGCTTGAAGATCACAGCGGCGCCGACAAAGGAAATCGCCATCGGCATGAAGATGAACGACTTGGCGACATTGCCCCAGGAGATGCGGTCGGTCAGTTGCGCGGCCAGGAGGCCGAACGCGGTCGCAATCGCCGGCACGACGATCAGCCACAGCATGTTGTTGCGCATCGCTTCCCAGAATTTCGGCTCGCTCGCCATCTGGGAGTAATTCGCAAGGCCGACAAAGGCCCCGCCTGCCGACCGGTCCGTCAGCGACAGCCGCAACGTCTCGATCACCGGATATCCGAGGTACAGGCCGAGAGCGAAGATGGCCGGAAACAGGAACAGCCACGGCCGGATCATGTTGGCCCGGTTGATGTTGCGCCCCGCGTCCTTTCCCTGTGGCGGAAAGAGAACCTTGTCCAGAATCTGATTGGAAAAATAGAAGTAGCCGATGCAGCCGCCAACACCAATGATGATGGTGATAAGCCCCTGAAGTGCCGGATTCATGGTCTCCTCCCGAGAACCTGTCTCTAGAACAACCTGCCTCCTGCCGGACGCCACATGGATGCTCTAGCACTTTGAAAGGGATCAACTTTCCCGCACTCAGGTCAATCAACCCGAATGCAGGTCGATCTGGGTCATACCGTTTTCAGCGATTTTTCTTGGAGGTACGGCCCGGCGATCCCGGTCCTGTCCGGGGCAGCGCACTGCCCCGGACATTGTTGTTCCAATGGCCCTTACTTCAGGCCTTCCCAGGAAGTCTGGATCTCCTCGGCCACCTGTTCGGCGGGCTTGCCGCCGACAAAGTCGACCATGCCGGTCCAGAACGCCCCGGCGCCAACGCCGCCGGGCATGAGGTCGGAGCCGTCGAAGCGGAAGACCGTCGCGTTGAGAAGAATGTCGCCGAGCGCCTTGCGCGTCTCCGTGACATAGACTTCGTTGTTCACGCTCGTTAGCGGCGTCAGGAATCCGCCGCCCTCCAGGGACATCCAAAGCTCATGCGCGATCGGGGTTTCCAGGAACTCGACGAAGGCATGCGCGGCCTTGCTGTCCTTGGTGATCGCGAACAGGGTGCCCGCGCCCAGGACCGGCTTGCCAAGATCCTTCTCGGCATAGGCCGGGAAATAGAAGAAATCGGCATCAAGACCCACTTCGGTCCCTTCTGGGAAGAAGGCGGGAATGAAAGAGGCCTGGCGGTGCAGGTAGCACTGCGGCGGCACCGAGAAGAGCCCCTTGGGACTGTCGCGGAAATCGGTCGAGGCAACGGCATCGGCGCCGCCGGCCACAAAGTCGTTGTTGCGTGCGAACCAGCCGAATTCCTCGATCGCCGCGACGACTTTCGGGTCGTCGAAGGGGATCTCGTTGGTCACCCACTGGTCATAGACCTCCGGCGGCTGCGTACGCAGCATCAGATCCTCGACCCAGTCGGTTGCCGGCCAGCCGGTTGCCGCACCCGATCCGAGTCCGATGCACCAGGGCGTCCCGCCGTCCGCAACGATCTGCTCGGTCAGCGCCTTCAGCTCTTCCATGGTCTGCGGAATTTCGTAACCGGCGTCCTCGAGGTTCTCCGGCACATACCAGACCAGCGACTTCACGTCGGCCTTGTAGGGGAAAGCATAGAACGCTTCGCTGCCGTCCTTGCCCTCATACGTGCCGAGATCGACCCAGGACTGGCCCGCGGCGTAGTTTTCCTTCATCCAGTTCGCGGCTTCGTCGCCGAGCGGCGTCAGGAAGCCGCGGCTGGCGAGATCGGCTGCAAGGCCGGGCTGCGGGATGACCGCGATGTTCGGAGCAGAGCCGGCCTCGGCATCGACCATGATCTGCTGTTCCATGCTGTCGGAGCCGGTGTAGCGCACGTCGACATTGGCGGCTTCACCGAAATAGGCGAGCACCTTGTCGAACGCCTCCTGGTCCGGCCCGAGCCACGGCCCCAGAATGGTGAGCTGCTCACCACCAAGGTCATGAGAGTCGGCATAGGCCTGATAGCTGTCCCAGTTGAAACGGGAATCTTCACCGGGCGCATACATCAGATCCTGCGCCGCCGCTGCGCTGATGCCAAAGGCAACGCCCAGTGCTGCGCCTGCCGTGCAGGCCATCAAACGTGATTTCATGTCAATCCTCCCAGATTGTCCTTACCCCAGGACCCTCTATTTAAAGTGGCACACCTCACCACCTGGCAGCAATACCCACGCACTTGCCGATACAGGCATCCCTCCCAGAACCGGCTATCCAAACCGCTTTGGATTTCGCCCTCACCATGTCGTTACACTACGGTCTTGTCAAGTCGACAACTGAGGAATTAATGTTGCATTTCAATAACAGGCCTACGGGAGGGCGCTTTCAAAGCGTTTTGAGCCTTCATGAGCAAAGGTGTAAACCTTAAGGAACTATCGCAACGGCTGAACCTGTCGCAAACGACGGTCAGCCGCGCGCTGAACGGCTATCCGGAGGTCAGCCCCGAAACGCGCAAGCGCGTTGTCGAAATGGCGGACAAGCTCGGCTATGCCCCCAACAGCCAGGCAAGGCGGCTGGCCACGGGGCGCTCCATGGCGATCGGCCACGTCATACCGCGCTCGATACACGAGATGATGAACCCGATCTTTCTGGAGTTCATTGCAGGGGCCGGAGAAACCTACTCGAAGCACGGCTACGACATGATCATAAGCGTGGTCGACGACGCCCATGAGGAGGAGGCCTATCGGCAGATCGCGTCACGCAAGAAGGCCGACGGCGTGATCGTTCACGGCCCGGCGACCAGTGAACACAGGCACGAACTCCTGAAGGAGCTCAATCTGCCGTTCGTGGTCCACGGCCGCATTCCCGGCGCCGAGAACGAGACCTCGTGGATCGACATGAACAACCGCCGGGCTTTCGAGCGGGCAACCAATCTGCTGCTCGACCTCGGCCACACCCGTATCGCGCTGCTGAACGGCCTTGAAAACATGGATTTCGCCCGGCGGCGGCGGACGGGCTTTGAAGAGGCGCTCGCCGCCCGCGGGCTCGCAGCCGACCCGGCGCTCATGCGCAGTGCGGACATGACAGAGCCCTATGGCTGCGACAACGCGATGGAGATGCTCCGGATTGAAAATCCGCCGACCGCCTTTCTCGTCTCCTCGATGATCACGGCAATCGGTGTCGCCCGCGGCGTCGGACAGTGCGGATTGAAAACCGGCAAGGACGTTTCCATCATCACTCACGATGACGCCCTGTCGTTCCTCCCCAACAGCGGGGAAGTGCCGATCTTCACGTGCACGCGGTCTTCGGTGCGCTACGCGGGACAGAAGGCCGCCGAACTGCTGCTCGCCATGATCGCCGACCCGGGGGCCAAGCCGGCGTCCCTCCACCTGGACGCCGAGCTGATCATCGGCCAGTCGACCGGTCCGGCACCCGCCCGTACAGGTTAAAGCCTTTGCCAACCGGCAAGGAGGCGGGCTCAGACGTGGGACAAGCCGCAGGCTCCCAGCACGCGCTGCATGGTCGTCATGCCGCCCAGCCGGTGCGCGGTCGCGATGCTGGAGGCCTTGTCCGGATCGCCGGCGCTGATCGCCTCGTAGATGCCGCGATGATCGTCGGCGTTGGAGGCCGGCGCCTTGTTCAGCCGCAGCAGCATGGAATTGGCACGGAACACCTGGTTGAGAAGTCCTTCGATTTCGTGCTCGAGCCGGGAATTGCCGCTGGCCTGCGCGATCAGCTTGTGAAACCGGTCATCGAGTTCGGCCCACCGTTCCATGTCGCTGGCGGCAAGCGCCGCGTTCGCATCATCGATCACGACTTCAATGGTTCTCAGGAGGTCTTCGCCGCAATTGCCCTTGGCGGCGGTACCGGCGGCGAGCCCTTCCAGGGCCGCGAGGATTTCGAATATCTCGGAAAGATCCTTGTTCGAGATCGGCAGGACCCTTGCCCCGCGGCGCGGAATGAGATGAACCAGCCCTTCCGCCTCCAGACGGATCAGGGCCTCGCGCACGGGGGTTCGGCTCATGCCCAGGCGGCCGGCAATGTCCGGCTCGGGCGCCTGAAACCCCGGCGGCAGTTCACCTTTCAGAATTTCTGCCTTCAACCGCTCGTAAGCTTTGTCGACGCGTGTTGATTTCCCGTTAGATGGCATTGCAGTCGGTATCCAGATTCCAGAATTATATCTCTTCCAGCACGCACGAGCCCACCCCGGGACTGACTTCCCGCCGCGCGCGCTACGTTTCTCGGAGCAAATCAATTCCGCTTCGATAATTTTATCGGTCGAATTTTAGATAATGGCTTCTCCGCGAGCCTCGACAACGCCGGAAGATTCCTTCCAAACCCGCCGATTTTCCTGCTTATTCCACCAAAATGTGGCTTTCCGCGGACCACAATTTTATTGTGAAAAATATCAAGGAAGGAGTGGTGCGGGAACGGAAAGCCGGCCAGGAGCATCCTTTCGAGCCTGGGTATTTATGCCCACGCTCAAACGACGCCGAGAACGTCGCGCGCACGGTAAAAATCGCAATTAGGGCGCTGAATTAGCTTGCAGAAATCGATTGCAGAACCATCAAACGGCTTACCTTTGATTAACCATAAAAACTTACCTTAAGCGCCAACAACAAGCAGGTCGTTTCATGACAGTGTTCATTGCCCCGGCAAACCTGATGCGCGGACGGAAAAGCCATCTGGTCCGGCTGTGGGCAAGCGCATCCCTCATCGGCCTTTCGCTTGCCGGCGCACCGGCCTCGGCCCAGTCCCTGGAGGAGGCGATGGCCTCCGCCTATGCGGTCAATCCGGGACTGAAGGCGGAGCGCTCGAGATACGAGGCGACGAACCAGGGCATCTGGACGGCACGGTCCGAATTTCTGCCGCAGGTAACCGGCACTTATCTCGGAGAGCAATACGCCTACCGCAACGATCGCAACGGCACGAGCGACCGGTCCTATTCTCACGAGCTGGGCGTGAGCATGTCGCAAACGCTGTTCCAGGGTTTTGCCGGGGTCAACCGGCTGAACCAGGCCCATGAAGAAGCCGTCTCCGGCCGCAACCAGTTGATCGGCGCGGAGCAGAGCCTGCTGTTCGACACGGCGGACGCCTATCTACGGGTCGTGCGCGACCGTGCGATCCTTGCTCATCTGCAGGCTTACAGGAACGTGGTGCAGCGGGAGGTGAACGCGGCCCGCGCCCGCTTCAAGTCAGGTGACGCCACCCGGACCGACATCGAACAGGCACTCGCCCGCTATGCCGAAGCCGAGGGCAACTCCGACCAGGCCGTCGGTGACCTGCAAGCTTCCGAAGCGCTCTATGAGCGCCTGACCGGCCGCAAGCCCGGCAAGCTCGGCTGGCCCGCCATTCCGAAGTCGATCGAACCTGCCGGTCTCGACGATGCAATCACGACGGCATTCCAGAACAACCCCTCCATCCGTGCGGCGATCGCCGATGCAAGGGCCGCCCGTTTCGCGGCGCGGGCCTCGGTCGGCGACATGCTGCCCAGGGTGTCGGTGGAAAGCGGCTGGGAGACCGGCTACAGAGGCAATCTCGGCAATCAGGACGAGGACGAATTCCGGCTCGGGCTGCGGGTGACCGCGCCGCTGTTTTCCGGCGGCCGCAACGTTGCCGCCGTCAAGCGCGCCAGGCACACTGCCGCTCAGCAGGAATACGAGCTCGACGACACCCAGCAGATCATCCGCGAAAACGTCATCCGGGCAATGAAACAGCGCGCCGCCTCGCGCTTGCGCGCCAAGGCCGCCCAACGTGCGATCGAGGCCAACCGGAGAGCGGTCAAAGGCCTGCAGGTGGAATTCGACAGCGGCCAGCGCACGCTGCTCGACGTTCTCAATGGCGAGCGGGAACTGCTGCTGAGCAAGGTCGATGACGTCCGTGCCCGCTATGATGCCCGGATCGCCGACTTTCTTTTGCTGGCCAATATCGGCCGGCTGGCGCCTCAGCATTTTTCGATCATCGAGAAACGCCCTGCGCCGGTTCCACGGCTGGTTCCGCAATTCAATACCTGGGACCTGCGTCTCGGCCCGACCGAGAACGACGTCTTCCTGGCGGAGACGGACCAGTAGCTTCAATGGCAGCCAACGCCTCGCGCAGGCTCTGAGCGTACCGGCGAAGACGGCGCCAGCGCACGATGACACTTGCGTTGTGGACGGAAATTTTCGTAGAGCCTGATGTCAGCACCCTGCCGCCGTCATCATCGCTGCCTCGAGGAGCCCCCATGCAACCCTGTTTCCATCTCGCCTATCATGTCACCGATCTGGACGAAGCCCGTGCCTTTTACGGCGGGCTGCTTGGCTGCCGGGAGGGCCGCAGCACGCAGACCTGGGTCGACTTCAATTTCTTCGGCCATCAGATCTCGCTGCATCTCGGCGAACCGTTCAAGACCACCAACACCGGCAAGGTCGGCGAGCACATGGTGCCGATGCCGCATCTGGGCGTGGTGCTCGACATGCCGGCCTGGAAGGCCCTTGCGGAAAAACTGACGGCGGCTAACCTCGACTTCGTGCTTGCTCCGACGATCCGGTTTCAGGGCGAACCCGGCGAGCAGAGCACCATGTTCTTCAAAGACCCTTCCGGCAACCCCATCGAGATAAAGGGCTTTGCCGACGAGGCCGGAGTATTTGCCGCATGACGCCTATCGTCCCCTTCGTTTCCGAAGCAGGCGCAGATGAACGCCAGAGCTGGCGCGCCGCCTTGCCGGCGGCTCTGGAGGGGATCGCCGAGGTGAAGCCCTTTGAGGACCTGAGCGAACGCGAACGCGCTGAAGCAAGGGTGGCGATCGTCGCCAATCCCGATCCGGCCAAGGTGGCTGCCCTTGGAAATCTCGTCTGGGTTCAAAGCCTTTGGGCCGGCGTCGAACGGCTGACGGCGGAACTGCCCGCCGACGGACCGCTGATTGTCCGCCTGACCGATCCGCAAATGGCCGAAACCATGTCGGAGGCGGTGCTGGCCTGGACGCTCTATCTGCACCGGGACATGCCGCGCTACACGCGCCAGCAGCGGCAAAAGATCTGGCAGGAACACGAGCTCAAACTCCCCGGCGAACGCACGGTCGGCGTGCTCGGACTCGGCAACCTGGGCAGCGCGGCGGCCCTGCGCCTGAAGGCCAACGGCTTCAACGTGATCGGCTGGAGCCGCAGTGAAAAGAAGCTCGACGGCATCGAGGACTTCCACGGTCCCGCGGGTCTGCAGTCCGTGCTGGAGCAGTCGGACATCCTCGTGCTTCTGATGCCGCTGACGGATGACACCCGCGGCATGATCGGCCGCAAGGAACTGCAATCGTGCAAGACGGGAGCCGCGCTCATCAATTTCGCCCGCGGCCCGATCCTGGATACGAAGGCGCTGATCGGGGCTCTCGACAACGGCCCTCTCGACCACGCGGTCCTCGACGTCTTCGACGAGGAACCTCTGCCCCGGTCCAGCCCGCTCTGGCAGCACGAGAAGGTCACGGTCCTGCCGCATATCTCCGCCCCGACGATCACCAGCACCGCGTCGAAAATCGTTGCCGAAAACATCGGCCGGTATTTCGAGACGGGTGCTGTTCCGGAAAGCGTCGACCGCAAACGCGGATACTGAGGACGGGCAGGCGTCGCAATAGTGTCAAGGATCACCCTCTATCAGACACGCAACACATCCCTCTCGCCAACAGGTGTTTCATGGCCGACCTTCCCATTCTCGGAGCCGCGCTCAATCTCAAGACGCTCGAAACCCACCGCGACCTGATGCTCGACAAGCAACGGGACCTCGAGTTGCAGGATTTCGTGATGGCCGATGTCCTGAACGGTGACTGGCAGCCGCTGGTGGACCGTGCGAAAGTCCTGCTCGACGGGCACCGGGGACGCGTCGGCATACACGGGCCGTTCTGGGGCTTTACCATCCACACCCGGGACCCGGATGTCCGCGAGATCGTCAAGAGACGCCTGCTCCAGGGCCTTGAGGTCTGCGAGGCGCTCGGCGGCACTCACATGGTGGTGCACAGCCCTTACTCGACGTGGGACTACAACAACCTCGACAACAGCGACAGCAGCCGCCAGGAGGTTCTCGAGTTCTGCCACCTGGCCATGAAGGACGCCGTCAGGCGCGCCGAAGATATCGGCTGCGAACTGGTCATCGAGAATATCGAGGACAAGGATCCTCATGCCCGCGTGGAACTGGCAAGGAGCTTCGGCTCCGATGCGGTCAAGGTGTCCATCGATACCGGCCACGCCTATTACGCCCACGGCTCGACGGGTGCGCCGCCGGTCGACTACTACGTCAAGGCTGCCGGCAACAGCCTGCGCCATGTCCACCTGCAGGACGCCGACGGCTATGCGGACCGCCACTGGGCGCTCGGCGAAGGCACGATCAACTGGCACGCGGTATTCGGCGCGCTCGGCAAGCTGGACAGCAACCCGCGCCTGATCGTGGAACTGCGCGATCACTCCGGGCTGGCTACCTCCATTGCCAACATGGCGGCGCTCGGCCTGGCGCAGTAGGTTTCCGACAAGAAAGCCCGGCCTCCTGGCCGGGCAAACTGCTGAGAAAGCTTAACTCTGCCTTTACGTCGTCATCCCGGCCAAGCGCAGCGCGAGCCGGGATCGGAGAGCCACAAGCCTTCGCCACTTATCCGAGAGATCTCAGCTCACCGATCCCGGATCTCCGCTTCGCTGCGTCCGGGATGACGATCTAGAGATCGATAATCAACTTCGCAGGCCGGTCCTCACCCCATCGCCCAGGGGCCGTGATAGCCGCCGCCGTCCTTGTCGGTGCGCTCGAAGCCGTGCGCTCCGAAGAAGTCGCGCTGGCCCTGCAGCATGTTGGCGGTGGAGCGGCTGGTGCGCATGATGTCGAAATAGGACAGTGCGGCGGAGAGCGCCGGAACCGGCAGACCGTGAAGCGCCGCCTGTGCCACCACCTGGCGCAGCAGGGCTTCGGTTTCCTTCAGCTTTTCGGAGAAGAACGGCGCCAGCATCAGGTTGCGCTCCGCGTCGTCGCTCAGGGCCGAAGCCATGTCGTTCAGCATGGCGGAGCGGATGATGCAGCCGTTGCGCCAGATCCGGGCGATCTGCGGCAGCGGCATGGCCCAGCCGTATTGCCTGGCGGCTTCCAGGATCAGCCCGAAACCCTGTGCATAGCAGATGATCTTGCCGGCAACGAGCGCGCCTTCCAGGGCCTCGACACTGACCGCCTCGCGGTCCATGGCGGCCGGTGCCGGCCCGAATTCCGCTTCGCCTTTCCTGCGTTCATCCAGGCGTGCAGACATGTTGCGCACGGCGACGGCCGCTTCGATCGCGCTGGCGGGCGTGCCCAGCATCAGGGCCTCGATGGCCGTCCAGCGGCCGGTGCCCTTCTGGCCGGCCTTGTCGAGAATGATGTCCAGCATCGGCTCACCGGTTTCCGGATCCGCCGTCTTGGCCACCTTTGCGGAAATTTCGATCAGGTAGGACTGCAGAACGCCGCCGTTCCAGGTCTCGAACACATCGCCGATCTCGTTTGCGGACATGCCGAAGCCGTCGCGCATGACGCCATAGACTTCGGCAATCATCTGCATGTCGGCATATTCGATGCCGTTATGGACCGTCTTGACCAGATGGCCCGCCCCGGCTTCCCCGAGATAGGCGGCACAGGGCTCGCCCTCGTGCTTGGCGGAAATCGCTTCCAGGATATGGCCGACCTGATCCCAGGCGTCCTGTGCGCCGCCGCCCATGATGGACGGACCGAAGCGGGCTCCCTCCTCGCCGCCGGAAACGCCGATCCCCATGAAGCGCGGCCCCTTTTCGGCAGCCTCCGCGGCACGGCGGTTGGTGTCGTGATAATTGGCGTTGCCCGCGTCGATGATCAGGTCTTCGGCGTCCAGCAGCGGACGCAGTGCGTCGATCTGCGCATCCACGGTGTCACCGGCCGGAACCATCAGGATGACCGCGCGCGGCGATTTGATCGACGCGACGAAATCTTCCAGCGTTTTGGCCGGCACCAGCTTGGCGGCCAGTTCGCCGGCCTTCGTCATGAATTGATCGGTCTTTTCAGTCGTGCGGTTGTAAACGGCGATCTGAAAGCCGTGTTCGGCAATGTTGAGGGCCAGATTTCCGCCCATGGTGCCAAGGCCGATCAGGCCGACTTCCGCAACTGCGCCTTGAGAGCTCATGAATGCTGCCCGTCCTTAACGATTTAATTTGACTTGGACCGGTCTTAACCGACACGCCTGCCGACGGCAATCTTCACGTTTCGAATCCGGTGAACAAAGAAGGTCAGGCAGCCGCATCCGAAAGCCGAGCGCACACCAGCCCGCAAGCGTCACCTGCCCCTCAGGCGCAGCAGCAGGTCGACCTCCTCTTCCAGCGCCCGGCCATAAGCGCGGGCCGCGGGCGCGTTGATATGGCTCAGCGTTTCGTGGCGGAACAGGCAATAGGCGGCCAGGCGCCAGTGATAGGCGCTGCGCTCCTGGGCAAACCGGCCGACGGTCTCCTGGTCCGGATAGTGCTCCAGAAACATCTCCTCGACATCCGCCACAAGCGGATGAAGACCGTAGAGCATGGCCAGGCCGGGCGACACGAAGCAGACGATGTCCTCGACCGGGTCGCCCAGTCCGGCAAACTGCCAGTCGATCAGCCGGGCGCCTTCTCCGGTCGCCAGGATGGTGCCGAGACAAAAGCTGCGATGGACGAGAGAGCGGACGGGCGCCGTTCTCTTCACCTCGCTATCCGCCGGCCGCAGCCGCTTCAGATTGGCGGCCTTCCGGCTTTCGGGGATCGCGGCCAGCATGGCATCCCCGCTTTCCAGGACTTCGTGCCAACCGGAGGGAACGGTGATGTGCCCGGGCACCCGCTCCTTCAGCGCGGCGAAGCGTCCGATGAGCTCCGCGGCTTCACCGACGCCGATCTCGAAACTTCCCGGAGATGCGTAGCCATAGACGAGGAGGGGCGTGCCGACCGGGCTTTGCGCAAAGGCTTCCAGATCGGGCGACAGCGCGTGCCGCGAAAGGACGCTGAGCGCATCGGCCTCCTGATGCGGCAGGGTCGGATAAACCGGGTTTTCCTCGTTGCCGGGGAAGAACTCCTTGACCACATAGACGCGGCCGGGCGTATCCAGCCACCAGAACCGGCTGGTATAGCTGACCGGCAGCGGCCGCAAGCGCACGCCGTTCCAGTCATCCACCGGCAGCCGGGTCTCCAGGAAGGCCAGCAAATCTTCATCCGAAAGCCGCTCGCTCACGATACCCCTCATCAATGACACCCTCGATCTGATCACGTCCGCCGCCGCTGCCGTCAAGCCATAGTTTACGCCCGGACGCTCCGCGGGAACCCGAACGGCGGCAATGTCGCAGTCGTGGCACTCATCGTCGTTCTCAGATGGCCCGCAAAAACCGCCACCTCCGGTAGATTCTCTCCAACGGCGCAGTCCGGATTCCGCTGCGGCCGGCTTTTCACAAGCAAGACATGGCGGATCATCAAATGACGGTCGATACTGACGTACTCCTGATGGCCGAAACGCCACCCGCCCGGCGCGGGCGACGGCGCAGAGGCGGCGAAAAGGCCGGACCGGATCTTTTCCCGCAAAAGCCGTTCAGACAGCCACGGCACATCTACAAACCCCTGGAAGCCGTCTCCGCGGACGAGCTGGAAGCGATCCATGACGCCTCCATGCGCGTGCTCGAAGAGATCGGCATCGATTTCCTGCATGAGGAAGCTCGAGACCTGCTGCGCGCCGCCGGCGCCGACGTGGCACCGGGCAGCGAGCGGGTACGCATGGACCGGGCCATGGTGGCCGAACTGGTCGCCATGGCGCCGACCGAGTTCACCATCCGGGCGCGCAATCGCGCCCATGACCTTCATGTCGGCGGCGATGCGATTGCCTTTTCGTGCGTCGCCAGCGCCCCCAATGCGGTGGACCAGGACAAGGGCCGCCGCCCGGGCAACCAGGAGGACTATCGCAACTTCTTGAAGCTCGCCCAGTTCTTCAACATCATTCACTGCGTGATGGGCTACCCCGTCGAGCCGGTCGACCTTCACGCCTCCGTCCGCCATCTCGACTGCGTTGCCGATCTGGCGCGGCTCACCGACAAGGTGTTCCACATCTACTCGCTCGGTCGGGAGCGCAACCTGGACGGCATGGAAATCGCCCGCATCGCCAACGGGCTTTCCGAAGCCGAATTCGTCAACACACCCTGCGTCGCGACGGTCATCAACTCATCCTCGCCGCTGCGCCTCGACACGCCCATGCTGCAGGGCCTGATCGAGATGGCGAAAGCCGGTCAGGTGTCCATCGTCACCCCCTTCACGCTGGCAGGCGCCATGGCCCCCGTCACGGTGGCCGGCGCCCTGACGCTGCAGAACGCCGAAGCCCTGGCCGGCATAGCCTTCGCCCAGATCGTGCGGCCCGGCGCGCCGGTGGTCTATGGCGGTTTCACGTCCAATGTCGACATGCGCTCCGGCGCCCCGGCTTTCGGCACGCCGGAATACATGAAGGCGGCGCTCGTCAGCGGCCAGCTCGCCCGGCGCTATAACCTGCCCTTCCGCTCCTCCGGCGTCTGCGCGGCCAACACCGTCGACTACCAGGCGGCCCTGGAGACGACGCTTTCCGAATGGGGCGCGATCAATGGCGGCGCCCATATCATCAAACATGCAGCCGGCTGGCTCGAAGGGGGCCTGAGCGCCGGCTTCGAGAAGTTCATCACCGACATCGACCTTTTGCAGAAGATCGCCGAGTACCTGACGCCGCTTGATGTTTCGGAAGACGCACTGGCGCTGGACGCCATCCGGGACGTCGGGCCGGCGGGGCATTTCTTCGGCACGCAGCACACCCAGGACCGCTACAAGGACGCGTTCTACGCGCCGATCGTCTCCGACTGGCGCAATTTCGAGACGTGGGAGGAGGCCGGCAGCCCGACCGCTCACGACAAGGCGAACAGGCTCTACAAGAAGGCGCTGGAGGCCTACGAGCCGCCCGCGCTCGATCCGGCCGTCGACGAGGAAATCACCGCCTTCGTCGAACGGCGCAAGGCGGAGGGCGGCGCCCCGACCGACTTCTGACCCCGAAGTCCCGAACCGTTTGACCATTCGCCCTGCCGCCCGAGAGCAGGCCTTCCGGAGAACCCGAATGAAATCCCATACGCAGGTTGTTGTCATTGGCGGCGGTGTGGTCGGCTGCAGCGTGCTCTACCACCTCACCAAGCTGGGCTGGAAGGACGTGGCGCTGGTCGAGCGGAGCGAGCTGACCTCCGGATCGTCCTGGCACGCGGCCGGCGGGTTTCATACGCTCAACGGCGACCCGAACGTCGCCCAACTGCAAAGCTATACGGTGAGCCTCTACAAGGAGCTGGAGGAAATCTCCGGCCAGTCCTGCAGTCTGCACCTGACCGGCGGCGTGATGCTGGCCGATACGCCCGAACGCATGGACTTCCTGCGCCTTGCCCAGGCCAAGGGCCGTTACCTGGGCATGGAGCTGGAGCTGATCTCGGTCGCCGAGGCGAAGAAGATGTTTCCGCTGCTCGACGAAAGGCATTTCATCGGCGCGCTCTGGGACCCGGTCGAAGGCCATCTCGATCCCTCCGGCACCACGCACGCCTATGCCAGGGCGGCCCGCATAAACGGCGCGGAAGTCTACCGGCACACGAAGGTGGAGGAACTGGTCCAGACACCGGACGGCACCTGGGACGTGATCACCGACAAGGGCACGATCCGGGCCGAGCATGTCGTCAACGCCGGCGGCCTGTGGGCGCGCGAGTGCGGGCGGATGGTGGGCATCGAACTGCCCGTGCTCGCCATGGAGCACATGTATCTTTTGACCGACGAGATGGAGGAAGTCACCGCCCATAACGAGGTGACCGGCAAGGAACTGATCGGCGTGCTCGATTTCGGCGGCGAGATCTACACCCGCCAGGAAGGCAAGGGCATCCTGCTCGGCACCTATGAACAGAATTGCCGCCCCTGGAGCCCGCGCGAGACGCCATGGGATTTCGGCCACGAATTGCTGCCGCCCGATCTCGACCGCATCGCGCCGGAGCTGGAAGTCGGCTTCGAGCATTTCCCGGCATTGCAGAACGCCGGCATCAAGCAGGTCATCAACGGCCCCTTCACCTTCGCCCCCGACGGCAATCCGCTGGTCGGCCCGGTGCGCGGGCTTCGCAACTACTGGGTGGCCTGCGGCGTGATGGCCGGGTTCAGCCAGGGCGGCGGCGTCGGCCTGACGCTTGCCAATTGGATGATCAACGGCGATCCGGGCTACGACATCTGGGGCATGGACGTTGCCCGCTACGGCAACTGGGCGACGCTTGCCTACACCAATGCCAAGGTGCAGGAGAACTACCGCCGCCGCTTTCGCATCCGCTTCCCCAACGAAGAACTGCCCGCCGCGCGCCCGCACCAGACCACGCCGCTCTATGACCGGATGCTGGCGCAGGGCGCCGTGATGGGCGACAGCTGGGGCCTGGAAACCCCGCTCTGGTTCGCTCCTCCGGGCGTCGAAGCCAGGGACATCGTCTCCTATCGCCGCTCCAACGACTTTGAGCACATCGGCGCCGAGTGCCGGGCAGTGCGTGAAAGCGTCGGCATCACCGAGACCGCCAACTTCGCCAAATACGAAATCGCCGGACCGGGCGCCGAAAGCTTCCTCTCGCACCTGATGACCAACACCATGCCGAAGGCCGGCCGCATCGTGCTGACGCCGATGCTCAACGAGAAGGGCAAGCTGATCGGTGATTTCACCATCGCCCGTGCCGGTGCCGATAAGTTCTATCTGTGGGGGTCGTCCCAGGCCGAGATCTATCACATGCGCTGGTTCGAGAAACACCTGCCGACGGACGGCTCGGTGACGATCCGCGCCATCAATCTCGGCTGGGTGGGTCTGTCGATCGCCGGGCCGAATTCCCGCAGCGTGCTGGCGCAGGTCACCCGCGAGGATGTCTCGAACGAAGCTTTCCGCTTCATGGATTTCCGCGAGATGGACGTGGCCAACGCACCCTGCAAGGTCAACCGCGTCACCTATACCGGCGACCTCGGCTATGAAATCTGGATGGTGCCGGAATATGAGCGGCAGGTCTATGAGGCCCTGATGGCGGCCGGGCGGGAATTCGACATCCGCAACTTCGGCATGCGCGCCCTGCTCTGCCTGCGGCTGGAGAAGAATTTCGGCACCTGGTTCCGGGAATTCCGTCCGATCTACGGCCCGTTCGAAGCCGATCTCGGCCGCTTCGTGAAACTGTCGAAGGATGATTTCATCGGCAAGCAAGCAGCACGGAAGGAATTCGAGGAGGGTCCGAGGCGCCTGCGCGTCAGTTTCGTCGTTGACGCGGCCGATGCCGACGTGATGGGCGATGAACCGGTGTGGCACCAGGGCAAGGTGGTGGGTTGGATCACTTCAGGCGGCTATGCGCATTACCTGGAAAAATCCCTGGCCCAGGGCTACCTCCCGGCGGAGTTCGCCGCGAACACGGGCGACGGCGCCTTCGAGATCGAAATCCTCGGCGACCGCCGCAAGGCGACGATCATTCCCGAGCCGCTGTTCGACCCGAAGGCGGAGCGGATGCGGATGTGAGGCGGTGGCGGTCGGAACCGCTCTCCCGTCACGGACTTTTCTCGATGGATTTGTGTGTTCGCTGCGCTCACGCTGAACTCTGGATTCCGGATCTGCGTTCGGCTTCGCCTCGCTTGTCCGGAATGACGGCAGAGTTCGTTGTGAGAGTGTCAATTTCGAACCCTCCGGAAAGGCATGACCGGCTTCAGGTTCCGCTCACCGGTGGAGCTATCCAACGGCCATTACCACACCCACCGTCATTCCGGACAAGTGCAGCGGACGCTGCGCGCAGATCCGGAACCCAGACATCAGCGCGAGCGCAGCGAACTCCCAATCGACTGACTGTATCGGGCTCGCCCAAGCAGCGAAGTCCTACTTCAACCGGATGATCTTCGCACCGAGCGCGTTGGCGTACTCCGCCTGGTTGGCGAACACCACCACGTTGGTCTCGTTCACCTCGGTCTGCTTCAGTTCCAGTGGGGTTTTGCCGCCCGGATTGACGATGACCTTGCGGGTCGGCGGCAGGCCGCGGAAGACCAGGACACCGGCTTCCTTGGTGACGATGGCCCCGTAAGGCTCGTCATGCACGATGCGCAGCGTGCCGCTTTCCGCCAGGGCGGTGCTGCCGAGGGCGATGCCGAGCCCGGCTGCGGCGAGGAGAGTTTTGCAGACCAGTTTCATGACGCGTCTCACCGTTAATGATTTGTTTACCGAGAATCGTAACTCTTCATTAACGTTTGCGCCAGCCGTTCCGCCTGTTTCTCCCTGAAAAGAATGCCTATGGTAAACAATCGGGCAGGACTGCTGTCCCGGTTGACGGCTGCGCCGAACCGCTCACGCGAGGGCCGGATAGCCAAGCTCCGCGGCTTCCCGCTCCATCCGCAGGATGCCGGCATAGTCCGCGGTCGACAGCCTGGAAAAGCCGTGAATGCCGAGCCGCGCGCGGCTTGCCTGCGTTTCCGGTGCGGCGAAGACGGCTTCGATAACTTCAGTGATCAGACCGGCCTCGCTGTCGGAGAACCGCGAGGACGTGATCAGCGGCAGGACCGGAACGGACCCTGTCCGGGCAATCGGTTTCAGCCGTCCGGCAAGCTCCGGCATTTCCCGGCAGGCCAGGTGCCAGCAGACCGCATCGATTGCGGCGACATCCGCGTCTCCCTCGGCAACGGCGCGAAGGGACGCAAGATGGCCGCCGCTGGACGTCACCTCCGAGAAGAAGCGTCCCTCTTCCGCGACCCCGGCGACCGTATGGCGAAACGCGTTCATACCGGACTGGCTGTCCGGGCTGTTGAAGACGGCGCGGGCGCCGCGCAGGTCTTCCAGTTTGCTGAAAGCGCTGTCCCGTCGCACCACGATCTGACTGCAGTAGCGCGGCCCGTCGCAGTCCGGCGCCGCGTAATGCGGCGCGCCGAGGAGCCTGACCTTGCCGCTCAGCGCATGGGTCAGCGGATACCCGCAGGTCTGCGTCAGGAGAACGTCCGGATGCGCCCAGGCCTCGGCAAGATCCATGTCTTCCGGCCAGGGCCGAAGCCGGTCCGGCGTCAGCTCAAGCGCGTCGAGGAGGGCCGATTGCAGCGCGGCCTCGAGGTCTTCGGTCGCCGCGCGCACCTGCGGCCAGTCATACATCGGCAGGCGGACGGCGTGATGGACCCGTCCAGTCAAGACATCGCCTCGTCGCGGTCCCGGCGCCTGAGTGGATGGGCAACCGGCTCCTTGACCTTGAAGAAATAACCCTTCGCCAGGTCGAGATAACTGGCAAACACATAACCCTCGTTCCGCCGCCGCCACTCGTCGCGCGCGCTCCGGTAGAGAACCGGCAGATGATACCAGGGCGCCCTCGGATGGGCATGATGGACCACATGCAGGTTGTTGTTCAGAAAGAGCAGCGAGAAAACCGGGCAGAATTCGACGATGATCGAGCGGGCCTCGGCGTTTTCGTGGGCACGGTGTTCGGCAAAGGTGCGCAGCATCAACAGGCTCATGGCTGGATAGGCGACGCCCAGAAGATAGAGCCAGACGGGCATGCCGCCAACCAGGGTCACGTAGAGCACGACCGGGAGGACGCCCGCCAGGTGATGCATCCAGGCCTGCCGCACCGCCCTGTCACCGGCGCGCAGCAGGCGGAGCTCGGAGCCGTAGAACCCGACGAGGGTCACGGCCGGTCCAATCAGCAGGCGGCCGAGCAAGGTGTTGTTGACGGTCAGGACGGCCCGGATGAGGCCCGGCAGCCTCTGCCAGTCCCGCCAGGCAAGATAGAAGCTCTCCGGATCGTCATAAGGATCCGTGAGCCGGTCGTTGTTGTGATGGCGCAGATGGAGCGACTTGAACCGGCGGTAGGGGATGAATGTGCCAAGCGGGCAGTAGACCAGCGCTTCGTTGAAAGCTCCATTGCGGGTCGGGTGTCCGTGAAGGACTTCATGCTGCAGGGACGATTGCAACGTCACCAGCACGGCTGCAAGCGGACAGACGATCCACCCGCCGAGTTCACTGTAAAAACCGATCAACACCATCCATGTTACCGACGCGCCCAGAATGAGGGCCAGCGTCGGCCATTCGCAAATACTTTTGCGCGGCACGCTTTACTCCAATTGTTTGAAACTTCGGCCCGAATCGAATTGGCCTGTGCACACTATGAGTCTGGCCACTGGTGAGTTCAATTGGAGACTTTGGAACAAAATCCGCAGACGTTATCAAAACCCATCAAATTGTGACTTTCATAAACAATTGATGTGTTTTGTCGTCGTATAGAGCGTTCGGACATGAAGTCTGACCGTTTCAGAACACAGATTGGCGGTCTCGCCTCTGGACAAGTTGTGGACACTCGACTGTGCTTGCGGGACAAACGAGGAAGATCGCGATGTCCAATTCCCACGCCCCTGACGCCGACTACGACGCCGTCATCATCGGAGCAGGCATCATAGGCTGTGCGATCGCCTATGCGCTGGCGCGCAGAGGCCGCAGGACGCTGAATGTCGATGCCCTGCCGGCGGCGGGCTATGGCTCGACCTCCTCCTCCGCGGCTGTCATCCGCACCTACTACTCCACCCTGGACGGCACCGCGATGGCGCTTGAGGGCTATCACGACTGGAAGAACTGGCAGGACTATCTGGGCGCCGAGGACGACACCGGCCTGGCACGCTTTGTCGAGACCGGAACGCTGGTGATGAAGACCGCCGCCAACAATTACCTGGACCGCGTGCTCAAACACGCCGACACGCTCGGCATTGCCTATGAGGACTGGCCCGCCGACCAGATCCGCCGCCGCATGCCCGGATACAACCTGGAATGTTTCGCCCCGGCGAAGAAGATGGATCACGATGAATTCGGCGCCCCGAGCGGCGGCCGGATTGCAGGCGGCACCTTCTTTCCGGCCGGCGGCTATGTGGACGATCCGCAGATCGCCGCCCGGAACCTCAAGGACGCGGCCGCGCGGCACGGCGCCGAGTTCCGTTTTAACACGAAGGTCGTGAAGATACCGGTCGACAGCAACCGGGTGGCCGGTGTCGTCTGCGATAATGGTGACTTCCTCAGATCCCGTGTCGTCATCAATGTCGCCGGCCCCCACTCAGGCAAGGTGAATGCCCTTCTTGATGGTGATCCGGGCATCAGGATCGGCCACCGGCCGCTGCGCCAGGAAGTCGTACAGGTCAGGCCGCCGGAACGGCTCGGCTATTCGCGCGAGGGCCTGATCGTGTCCGACAGCGACATCGCCTGCTACATCAAGCCCGGCAGCGGCGGGCAGATCATGATCGGCAGCGAAAACCCACCTTGCGATCCGCCTGTGGAGGAAGACCCGGATGATTTTCCCCGCGACCTGACCGACCGGGCCCTGACCTATGCCTACCGCTACTCGCAGCGCCTGCCGGAGCTCGGCGTGTCGCAGCACCCGGTCGGTGTCGCCGATCTCTACGATGCCACCGACGACTGGCTGCCGATCTATGACCGTAGCGACATCGACGGCTATTACCTGGCCATCGGCACCAGCGGCAATCAGTTCAAGAACGCCCCGGTGGCCGGGCGCCTGATGGCGGCGCTGATCGACTATTGCGAGGAAGGCGGCGACCATGACGCCGACCCGCTGCAATTCCGGCTGCACAATGTCGACCACACGCTCAACACGGCAACCTTTTCCAGAAAGCGCGACCTGACGAAGGAGAGTTCGTTTTCGGTGCTGGGGTAGCCGTTCGCTGAAGCCTTCGCACAAGCCGGACTTGTCGGGAAAGAGAGTCGGTCCTTACTGAAGGGCACCGGCCGGCAGGACACAGAAATGCCCGACCATCGGCCATTCGGTCTTGGCGGAATCAGTCAAATCAGGGTAAGCAACTCCCTCTGCAATCGTAAGGAGCGCCCCGTGGCCTGGTCCCCCCAACAAGATGAAGCCCTGAAGGAGGCCGCCGCCTGGCTGAAGCGCGGCGACCGGCAGGTGTTCCGTCTGTTCGGCTTCGCGGGCACGGGCAAGACCACCCTCGCCCGCCATCTGGCGGAAGATATCGACGGCGATGTCTGTTTCGGCGCGTTCACCGGCAAGGCCGCCCATGTGCTGCGCCAGAAGGGCTGTGAAGATGCCGGAACCATCCACTCCCTGATCTACCGTCCCCGCTCCGCCAAGGAAGAAGAGGACACGGACGACGACGAAGAGGACACCGGCCCGCAATTTGCGATCAAGCGGGACAGTGCAGCCGCGACCGCGCGCCTGATCGTGATCGATGAATGTTCCATGGTCGACGAGGAGCTGGGCAAGGACCTGCTCTCGTTCGGCACGCCCGTTCTGGTGCTCGGCGACCCGGCGCAGCTTCCGCCGGTCAAGGGCGGCGGCTTCTTCACCGAGGCCGAACCGGACATGATGCTGACCGAGGTTCACCGCCAGGCGCAGGACAACCCGATCGTGCGCATGTCGATGACCATCCGCGAGGGCGGTCAGCTCGATTACGGCGAATTCGGCGAGAGCATGGTCATTCACCGCCGCGACATCGACAAGGAGCAGATCCTCGCCGCGGACCAGGTGCTGGTCGGCACCAACAAGACCCGGCGCCTCTACAACGGCCGCATCCGCGAGCTGAAGGGGTTCACCACCCCGATGCCTTCTGTCGGCGACAAGCTCGTCTGCCTGCGCAACGACAAGACCAAGGGCCTCCTCAACGGCGGCCTGTGGACGGTGAAGCGGCTGCGGCCGCCACGCGGCAATACGCTGCGCTTCGATGTCGCCTCCGAAGACGAGATCAGCAAGACGAACGTGAAGGTGAAAGTGCTGCCCGCCATGTTCGAAGACGGCGCGGAGGCCATCCCCTACGCGATCCGCCGCAAGGCCGACGAGTTCGACTATGGCTATGCGCTGACCGTGCACAAGGCCCAGGGTTCGCAATGGGATGACGTGGTCCTGTTTGACGAAAGCTGGGCGTTCCGCGAGCACAGGAGCCGCTGGCTCTATACGGCGGTGACCCGAGCCGCCGAACGCATCACCGTCGTAAGGTAGGCCTGCCGGGATCGGTCTCGTCGAATGTCTCCGCACCCCGGTCGACGGGCAGCGCCGACAGGCCCGTTTCGATGAAGGTCCTGAGGTCCGCCTCGGAGCTGCCGCCCCGGCCAAGCAGGGCAATTGCGGAAAACTGACCGTCCACGAACGTCGCCACCCGGTCGACATCCGCATCGGCCGGCATTTCACCCGCCGCAACGGCCTTTAACAGACGCTCCCTGATGGCCGTGTGCCGGGACCCCTTCAAACCGATGACGACTTCCCGGTGCCGTTCCGAGCCATAGGTGCAGTCGACCAGAGCATTGACCAGAAAGCAGCCGGTCGGCGTGCTCTTGTCCAGCGTCAGGTCGGCAACGGCGCCCAGGAAATCGCGCAGGTCCTCAATCACATGTTTCTTCGCCGCACCCAGCCGCGCGAACACCGGACCGCCATAGGTTTCGAAGTAATGAAGCAGGGCCTTTTCAAACAGCGCTTCCTTGTCGCCGAAAGCGGCATAGAGACCGGGTTTGGCCATGCCCGACGCTTCGGCCAGATCGCTCATCGAGGTTCCCGAATAGCCGTTTTGCCAGAAGGCGATCATTACCGAGTGCAGGGCGTCCCTGGTGTTCACTTTTCTCGGCCGCCCTCGTGGCATGGACCTCGCCTTTCTATAAACAAACCGCATCAGCCCGCCCGGCGGTGCGGCCTGCACACCCACTCACGACACCCTGACCCAAAGAATTGCCGTTAACGTAGCATGCAAAATGCATAATTTGTTGCATTCCTCATGGTAAGATTGACAAAAAGCAACCGACAAATGCGTGCAAAGCCCCGCTCTTTACCCGCCCAACGGGCCGGTCGGGACAATTGCCGGTGGACGGAGGGCCCCCGTCCCTTTTCCGCCGCATTCGAGCGGCTTATCGTCTGCGGCACCGAACTGCTCACCGAAAGTCACCGCGTAAATGGCCAGCGTTACACTCTCCGACACATCCTCCTCCACCTCGAAAGCGGGGATCCCGGCGGACACCGCCTTGCGCATCGCCCATCGCATCGCCGATGAAATCGGATGCAAGGCAGGCCAGGTGAATGCGGCCGTGCAGCTTCTCGACGAAGGCTCCACCGTGCCCTTCATCGCCCGGTACCGGAAGGAGGCGACCGGCGGTCTGGACGATACCCAGCTGCGCAAGCTGGAAGAACGCCTGATCTATCTGCGCGAGATGGAAGACCGGCGCGTTGCCATCGTCAGGTCCATCGAGGAACAAGGCAAACTCACCGACGACCTCATGGCCGGCATCCAGGCGGCGGAAACCAAGTCGCAGCTGGAAGACATCTATCTGCCGTTCAAGAAAAAGCGCCGCACGAAGGCGCAGATCGCCCGCGAGGCCGGACTGGAGCCGCTGGCGGACCTGCTTCTGTCGAATCCCGCCCGGATACCTGAAACGGAGGCGGCGGCCTTCGTTAACGAAAGCAAGGGCGTTGCCGACACCAAGGCCGCCCTTGACGGTGCCCGCCAGATTCTGATGGAGCGCTTTGCCGAAAACGCGGAGCTTGTCGGCCGCCTGCGCCGCTATGTCGAGGACCGCGGCGTGGTTCAGGCCAAACTGATCGACGGCATGGCCGAGAAGGGCGCGAAATTCGCGGACTATTTCGACTATTCGGAAAAATGGTCGAAGATCCCGAGCCACCGGGCACTGGCTCTCTTCCGGGGCCGCAACGAAGGCGTCCTGTCCGTGGACCTGACGGTGGATGCGGACGACGTTTCGCCGGTCGCCCCCGCCGTGAAGATGGTTTCGGACACATACGCCATTGCCGATCGCGGCCGCCCGGCGGACGCCTGGCTGATGGAAGCCGCGCGCTTCGCCTGGAAGGTGAAACTGGCGCTCCACCTGGAACTCGACCTGATGGGCGTCCTGCGCGAAAAGGCGGAAGAGGAAGCCATCCAGGTCTTCGCCAGGAACCTGAAGGACCTGTTGCTGGCGGCCCCGGCCGGCGCCACGACGACGCTCGGCCTCGATCCCGGTATCCGCACCGGCGTCAAGGTGGCCGTGGTCGACGCAACGGGCAGGCTGGTCGACACCGCAACGGTCTATCCGTTCCAGCCACGCAACGACGTTTCCGGCGCCCGGGCAACGCTGCTCGCCCTGATCGCCAAACACAAGGTCGGCCTGATCGCCATCGGCAACGGCACCGCGAGCCGCGAGACCGACAAGCTGACCGGCGACGTGCTCGCCGACATTCCTCCCGCGCAGCGGCCGGTCAAGGTGATCGTCAACGAGGCCGGCGCCTCCGTCTATTCCGCGTCGGAACTGGCGGCCAGGGAAATGCCGGATGTCGACGTGTCCCTGCGCGGCGCAGCGTCCATCGCCCGGCGCCTGCAGGATCCGCTCGCCGAACTCGTCAAGATCGAGCCGAAATCCATCGGCGTCGGCCAGTACCAGCACGACGTCAACCAGACCAAGCTGGCCCGCTCGCTCGATGCCGTGGTCGAAGATGCGGTGAACGCGGTCGGCGTCGACCTCAACACCGCCTCGCCCGCCCTGCTCTCGCGCATTTCCGGTCTGTCGGAGAGTCTCGCAAAGGCCGTCGTGGACCACCGCGAGTCCATCGGCCGGTTCAACAGCCGGTCACAGCTCAAGGACGTGCCGCGCCTCGGCGCCAAGGCCTTCGAGCTTTGTGCTGGCTTCCTGCGCATCAATGACGGCAAGGAGCCGCTGGATGCGTCGTCCGTGCACCCGGAGGCCTATCCGCTTGCCAAGCGCATCGTCAAAGCCTGCGGCCGCGATGTCCGCCAGATCATGGGCGACAGCTCCCTCCTCAAGGGCCTCGATCCGGCCGACTACACCGACGACAAGTTCGGCCTGCCGACCGTCATGGACATCCTGTCAGAACTGGAAAAGCCGGGCCGCGACCCGCGCCCGGAATTCAAGACGGCGACCCTGCAGGACGGCGTGGAGGAAATCTCCGACCTGAAGCCCGGCATGAAGCTGGAAGGGACGGTGACCAACGTCACCAATTTCGGCGCCTTCGTGGATGTCGGCGTCCATCAGGACGGCCTCGTTCACGTTTCCCAGCTCGCCGACCGCTTCGTCGACGATCCCCATCAGGTCGTCAAGGCCGGCGACATCGTCAAGGTGACCATCCTGGAAGTGGACGTTGCGCGCAAACGCATCTCCATGACCATGAAATCCCAGGTCGATTATCAGGGCCAGCGCGAACGCAACGACCGCGACCGCAGCGCCCCCGGCGGCCGGGCACCCGGCGCAAAGGGCTCCGGTGGAAAAGGCCCCGGCGGACGCGGACCGGGCGGCAATGGCCCGAAAGGCGGCGGCGCGCCAAAATCCTCCGGCGGCGAGAGCGGCAACAACGCCCTGGCGGCAGCCTTGGCGGCGGCCATGAACAAGAAGCGGACCTAAACGGATATCTGACCTCAGATCGGCCTGCGGTATTTCAGGAACCGAGGGCCGATCTCACCCGTGCGTATTTTCTCAGTCGAAGATCTCTTCAATAGGCGGACCGCCCCGGTTGGCCCAGTAAAGACGCGCGGCGATCACGGAGAGCATGACGATCTCAGTTGCTTCGATTGCAGCAAAAACGAGGTAAAGCAGCCGGGACTGGGTCACAAATTCGGCAATGGCTGTTTCCTGAAAGACCGCATAAAACACAGTCACTACCACACTCATCAAGATGATAAAAAATGCCAGGGGAACCAAGCCCTTGAAGAAGAGTACGATTATGTCGCGGATATGCTTGATGCCCGATTTTATCGAACCGAGCGGGTCAGACGAGCCATCCTTTACGTATTCAGCGAAATAAATCCCAAATGTTACCAGATAGATCAGATCGATTACGGATTGGTAGACGACGGAGATAAAGATATCGTAATTCAAAATATTTGCGTATTCCTCTGAAATGAACGCGACCGACTCATAAAAGATCAGATAGAACAGCGAGATAATCAGGAAGTTACGACCCATAAATCCGGCAAATGTTCCGAATATTCTTTTGTCTTTCAGCTGAAGATTGATCGCAATGGCGGATAATACGTATTCAAATAATCCAAATGCAGCAAGATAGATCAGAAAAGAAACAAAATCTGGCAGGTCATCCATAAAATCAAACAAAAAATAGAATATAATCTTCATAGCACAAATAGAAATAAAGATAACCCAATAATTAGTTATGATAAAAAACACATCCTTATATAGATTTTTTGAAATTTTCTCATAATACATGGATTAAATACCCTCAGAATCGAAAGTCAGAAAAAAGAAAACTGAACAGCGCTGACCGTGTCTTTTCCCGGCGGTATCGATGGCAAAACCGGTCACCTAGGTTGCGAAAAGAAAGGCGAGCGCCGCTCTCCGACAGGCAACGATTGCTTGGGATGTCTGCGAATACATGCACTAGTTCTGCTTCACCAGCCCGCCTGTGTCTCCTATCTAATGTCGCGATATTCACGAAGTTCGACCCGATTGCAACCGCTCGTACGCTATTGCGGCCATTGAACGCTAACGGAATGCTCGACCGGATTGCATTTTGGTTTTACGTTTTGGGAATGATAGAACGTGACATAGCGAACAAGCCGGAGGAAAACTCCGATCAGAGAAATCGGCCCAACCAGGAGATCGACTCCGCCACGCTCGGTGCGCTTGCGCATCTTTACCGGGCGGAAGTTTTCCGCAGCACCCATTGGCGCACCCGGCTGGACAACACCACCAACTGGGCCGTCGTCACCACCGGCATCGCCCTGTCGGCAACCTTTTCCAACAAGGATGCCTCGCCCCTGCCGATGGTGCTGGTCGGCCTTCTGGTCACCGTCTTCCTGATCTTCGAAGCCAGGCGCTACCGCTACTACAACCTGTTTCGCGCCCGAGCCCGGCTGATGGAGAGCGACCTCTACGCGCCGATGCTTCAGGGCAGGAAGGTTCCTTGGATCGGCGAATGGAGCCGGATGCTCGCCGAGGATTACGAGGTACCGCATTACCATATCAGCCTGGTCAGGGCCGCGGGCAGACGACTGCGCAGCAACTACTCCTGGATCCTGGCGATCCAGGCGATTGCCTATTACGGCAAGCTCGCCATTCATCCGGTGGAACTGACCGACATTTCGCAGGCGTTCGAGCGTGCCGCCATCGGGCCGATCCCGGGCAACCTGGTCATGCTGGCCGGTGTTGCGTTTCACGCAAGCTGGGTCGTCTTTGCGATCGTCACCCTGAGGCTCGACACGATCCACCGCGAAAGGCGCCAGTCCCCTATGCCGCTGCCGTAATCCGCCCTTGGTGGCGAGATTAGAACCGGTCGGCTGCAAAGGGGGCGGGATCGATCGCCGGCGGTTTGTTTTCGATCATGTCGCCAATCAGTTCGCCGGTCGCGGCCGCCTGGGTCAGGCCGTGATGGGCGTGGCCGAAGGCGTAGAAAATGCCGCCGTGACGGGTCGCCGGCGAGATGACCGGCAGGCTGTCGGGAATGGACGGCCGGTAGCCCATCCAGCGGCTGCCGCCTTCGGTCTTGAGGTCCGGATAAAACAGCTTCGCCTTTGCCACCATTGCATCGACGCGCTTCCAGTTCGCCGGCAGGTGAAGCCCGCCGAATTCCACCGCCCCGCCGACGCGCAGGCCCGTGGAGAGGGGCGACATGACGAAGCCGTGGCCCGGCAGCATGATGAACCGTTTCACGGTCACGCCGGGCTCGGGAACCGTGATGTTGTAGCCGCGCTCCGTGTCCAGCGGGATCCGGTCGCCGAGCTCACCGGCAAGCTGTTTCGACCAGGCGCCGCAGGCGATGACGAAGCGCTCGGCCGTTATCCGCCGTCCGTCCTTGAGGACGAGCTGGCACCCGGTATCCTGCGGAACGAGACGGGCTATCTCGCCGACCATGAAGTCCACGCCCTGTCCCTTGAGCCAGTCGGCCAGGCTGAGGCACAGGTTCTTCGGATCGTCGACCTGCGCCCAGTCCGGTATCAGGGCACCGCCCACCACACGATCCGACAGATCCGGTTCCAGATCGCGGATGGCAGCCGCGCCGAGTTCCTCCACCTTGATGCCGTAGTCGCGCTGTTCGGCCCAGGCCGCGCGGGCCTCTGCAAGCGAGGCTGCCGTGTCGAACAGTTCCAGGCATCCGTCCCGGCGAACCTGGTTATGAGTCCCCGAGACGCGCCACAGACGCTCCCAGGCAGGCAGCGCCGTGCCGTTCAGGTCAACGAGTGCCCTGGTGCTGGACGCCACCTTGCGCGGATTGGATGCTGCCAGAAAGCGCAGCATCCAGGGCAGGATCTTGAGGGCGTAAGCCGGGCGGACGGTCAGGGGTCCCAGCGGATCGATCAGCCACTTGATCGCCTGCTTCCAGAGATCCGGAGAGGCCAGCGGCGCGACATCGGTCCAGGCGATCGCGGCCGCGTTCCCCTGGCTCGCCCCCGCCGCCGGGCCTTCCCGGTCCACGACCGTCACCTGGTAGCCGCGCTGTACCAGATTGGCGGCAATCGCGATGCCGACGATGCCCGCCCCGGCAATATGGACACGTCCCTTTGTCAAATCCTGGTTCACCCGGCGCCCCCGTTCAATCAATCAGACGGAAGCGCCGGCGCAGCCGGGCGACTCGCCGTCTTTCCAACGATCAACACCTGATAATTCAACAGGAGATCAGACACAAACCGGGAATCGCGTGCCGCAGGCAATCCGCCCGGGCGGCCGATGCCGTGCGCGCCGGCCGTTGCCTGCGCGAACGGCAGATCTTCAAGCGAAGCGGCTTCTCGTCCGGTTTGCGAATGCGACCAGCGACAGCATCACCGGCACTTCGACCAGGACACCGACCACCGTTGCCAGCGCCGCCCCTGAATTCAGGCCGAACAGGCTGATGGCAACGGCAACCGCCAGCTCGAAGAAATTGGACGTTCCGATGAGGGCGGCCGGGGCGGCGGTGGAAAACGGGACACGCCACAGATAGCCCCAGCCATAGGCCACCGCGAAGATGCCGTAACCCTGAACGAGAAGCGGTATCGCAATCAGGGCAATGACGAGCGGCTTGTCGACGATAGTCTGCGCCTGAAACCCGAACAGCAGCACAACGGTCGCCAGCAGTCCCATGACCGAAAACGGCTTCACGCGTGCCGTGAACTCGTTGATGCGCTCGTGGTTTCCCGACTTGTCCAGAAGCCGCCGCGTCAGATATCCCGCCGCCAGGGGAATGACCACATAAAGGATGACCGACAGCAGGAGGGTTTCCCAGGGCACGATGATGTCGGTCACCCCCAGCAGCAGCGCCGCAATGGGTGCAAAGGCGAACACCATGACGATGTCGTTGATGGAAACCTGCACCAGGGTGTAGTTCGCGTCTCCCCTGACCAGCTGGCTCCAGACGAAGACCATTGCCGTGCACGGCGCAACACCCAGCAGGATCATGCCGGCGATATATTCCTTGGCGTCCGCCGGATCGACGATGCCGGCAAAGATGTATTCGAAGAACAGGATGCCGAGCGCGGCCATCGTGAAGGGCTTGATCAGCCAGTTGACCACCAGCGTGATGCACAGGCCCTTCGGCTTCCTGCCGACATCCTTCAGCGAGGCAAAGTCGACATTGACCATCATCGGATAGATCATCACCCAGATGAAAACCGCGACCACAAGGTTGACGCTGGCATATTCAAGGTCTGCAATTCCCGAGAAAAGTCCGGGAACGACCAATCCGAGCGTGACCCCCGCGCCAATGCACAAGGCGACCCACAGGGACAGATAACGCTCGAACGCGCCAAGCGGCGATTGATCAACAGATGGCATGTCTCAAGTCTCCAGAATTCCGGTTCGCCTCCGCCAGGAGGCTGCCTGCGCCCAACGCCGGCAATCAGTCAAAAATTGTTCCAATATCCGCCAGCCGGGCCCTTGCGTCGCTCGCCTCGAACACCCCGTCGCCGAGTGCCACGAGCGCCTCGATGCGCCGTTTCATGCGCTCAAATGCAAGGTCGAAGGCCTCGGCCCGCTGATGGTCGTCCCCTTCGACGGCCGCCGGATCCGGAATTCCCCAGTGAACGACCAGCGGATGGCCGGGCCAGACCGGACAGGCTTCGCCGGCCGCGCTGTCGCAGACGGTGACAATGAGATTCATCCCGGGCGCACCCGGTCCGGCGAACTCTTCCCAACTCTTTGAGCGGAAACCGTCCGCGGGCAGGCCGAGGCGCTTCAGGCAGGCCAGAGCGTCGGGATTGACCGTCCCCCGCGGCGTCGACCCGGCTGAAAAGGTCTGAAACCTGCCTTCTCCCATATTCCGGAGAAGCGCTTCGCCCAGAATGGACCGGGCGGAGTTCGCCGTGCAGACGAATAAGACATTCCGCATTCTTATTACCCCAGTGAATGTGGCTGAAACTGGACTGTCAGCACGCCCCTGTTTTCGACCGCCCGCCGGACCCCACCAGTTCGGCGATCGGCGCGCACAGTTCGGGATTGCCGCCGCAGCAGTCCTGCAGGAGATAGGTCACCAGGGACTGCATGGTGCCGAGGTCGGCGCGGTAATGGATGGAGCGCCCGTCCCGTTCCGCGCGCACGAGGCCGGAGCGAGACAAGCCGCCCAGATGGGTCGACAAGGTGTTGGGACGCACGTCCAGCGCATCGGCGATGGCACCGGCCGACAACCCTTCCTTCCCCGCCTTCACCAGAAGACGGAAGACATCAAGGCGCGTTTCCTGCCCCAGGGCCGCCAGCGTGCTCAATGCGGTTTCTTTTTCCATAATTCGAGAATACTCGAAACATCGAAGAATGCAACCGCTTCAATGAGCCTTGGCACAGGCAGACATGGATTTGTGCGCAGGACCCGAACGGAGCGGAGCTGACACCAATTTGGCTTGAGTGAACCGGGTCTGAAGAAACAGCGGGCAGGCCCCTGCCTGGCGCAGGCGCTTTGCCGGGGAACTTCCGGAATGGCGGAACTGCTCCCGCCATCCACTAAGCCGCCTTGGCCGCCAGCCGCTTGCGGATGCTCTCCGGATCGGCCCGCGGCGTCGCCGCAAACAGGGTCTTGGTGTAATCGTGCTGCGGGTTCTCGAAGACGTCCTCGCGCGTCCCGTATTCCACCACCTCGCCGAAATACATCACCATCACCTTGTCCGCGATGTAGCGCACCACCGAGAGGTCGTGGGAGATGAAGACATAGGTCAGGCCCATCTCGTCCTGGAGATCGGCAAGCAGGTTGAGGATCTGCGCCTGCACGGACAGGTCAAGCGCGGAGACCGGTTCATCCAGCACCAGCAACGCCGGCTTCAGCATGATGGCGCGGGCAATCGCGATGCGCTGGCGCTGCCCACCGGAGAACATGTGCGGATAGCGGCCGTAATGTTCCGGTTGCAGGCCGACCTTTTCCAGCATCTGCAGGGCCAGGTCGCGGCGTTCGGCTGAGGGCATGTCCGTGTTCAGCAGCAGCGGCTCCTCCAGCACATGTCCGATCTTCTGGCGCGGATTGAGCGAGCCGTAAGGGTTCTGGAACACGATCTGCACCTTCTGGCGCATCTCTTTCGAGATGCCCGTCCTGGAAATGTCCATGGACAGGCCGTCGATCTCGATGGACCCGGAGGTCTGGGCGTCGATCATGGTCAGCATGCGCGCCAGCGTCGACTTTCCGCAGCCGCTCTCGCCGACGACGGCGAGCGTCGAGCCGCGTTCGACGTCGAAGCTTACGCCCTTGACCGCCGTCAGCTGCGAGGCCTTCCTGAACAGGCCGCCACTGATGTCGTAGGTGCGATAAAGGTCGCGAACCTTGAGGATAGCGTCCGACATCTTAGAAACCTCCCGCTTCGGCATAGTCGCTCACGGTAGGCAACCGGTCGCCGGTGGCGTTTTCCGGCAGCGCCGACAGGAGAGCCTTGGTGTAGGGGCTCTTCGGATTCTCGAAAAGGGTCAGCACGTCGGCCTCTTCCATCTTCCGCCCCTGGTATTGAACGATGACACGGTCCGCGGTCTCCGCCACGACGCCCATGTCGTGGGTAATCATGATCAGTCCCATGCCGCTGTCCTGCTGAAGCTTTACCAGGAGATCCAGGATCTGCTTTTGAATGGTCACGTCCAGCGCCGTCGTCGGCTCGTCCGCGATCAGAAGCTTCGGCGCGCAGGCAATCGCCATGGCGATCATCACCCGCTGGCACTGGCCGCCGGACATCTGGTGCGGAAAGGCACGCAACCGGCCCGCAGGGTCGGGAATGCCGACGGAGGTGAGAATTTCGATCACCCGGTCCTTGATCTGCCTGCCCGAAAGATCCGTGTGCGTCTTCAGGGTCTCGGCCAATTGGAAGCCCACCGTGAAACACGGGTTGAGGCTGGCGACCGGCTCCTGGAAGATCATCGAGATATCCTTGCCGATCACCTTGCGCCGGGCCTGCGCGGACAGGGTTCGAAGGTCCAGCCCTTCGAACTCCATCTTGTCGGCGGTGATGGTCGCCGTGTTCGGCAGGAGCCCCATGGCCGCCAGCATGGCAACCGATTTGCCCGAGCCGGACTCGCCGACGATGGCGAGAACTTCGCCGGCATCGACCGTATAGTCGACGCCGTCCAGCGCCTTGAACGGCCCCCTGGCGGTATCGAACTCGACCTTCAGGTTTCTGATTTCAAGAAGAGACATGACACTCAGCTCCTCTTCAGTTTCGGGTCGAGCGCATCGCGCAGGCCGTCGCCGACCAGGTTGATGGCAAGAACGGTGATCAGGATCGCAAGGCCGGGGAAGGTCACGACCCACCAGGCGCGCAGGATGAATTCACGCGCCTCGGCAAGCATGGTGCCCCACTCCGGTGTGGGCGGCTGAGCGCCCATGCCGAGAAAGCCGAGCGCGGCGGCATCCAGAATCGCGTTGGAAAAGGAAAGCGTTGCCTGAACGATCAGTGGCGCCAGGCAGTTCGGCAGGATGGTCTTGAACATCAGGCGCAGGTGCCCGGCCCCGGCGACCCTGGCTGCGACCACGTAATCGCGCCCGCGCTCCGCCAGAACGGCGGCGCGGGTCAGGCGGACGAAATGCGGCTGCAGCACCAGCGCGATGGCGATCATGGCATTGACCAGCCCCGGCCCCAGAATGGCGACCAGCACCAGCGCGAGCAGCAGGGACGGAAACGCCAGGATGATATCCATGACGCGCATGATGAACGTATCGACCGCACCGCGCAGATAACCCGCAATGACGCCGAGAAAAATGCCGCCGCTGAGAGCGATGGTGACGACGACCACGCCGATGAACAGCGAGAACCGCGCCCCGAAGATCAGCCGGGACAGGATATCGCGGCCGACGGCATCCGTGCCCAGGAGAAATGCCACCTTGCCGCCTTCCTGCCAGACCGGTGGCACAAGGAAGCTGTCGCGATACTGGATGTCCGGATCGTGCGGGGCGATGAACGGTGCGAACACCGCCGCCAGAACCAGCAGAACGAAGACGACGAGACCGATGACGGCCCCCTTGTTCTTCGAAAAGTAGTACCAGAACTCGACAAGCTGCGCCCTGGTGGCATTGCGGCTTTCCGCTTCCAATTTCGCTGTATCGGCCTTCGTGGCCGGGGAGGTATTATCCATTATTTGACCCTCGGCTCAGTTGTAGCGGATACGCGGATTGATCATGCCGTAAAGGACGTCCACGACCAGATTGACGAACATGATGATCCCGGCGATCAGCAACAGGCCGCCCTGGACGACGAAGTAGTCGCGGCGGGATATGCTGTCGACCAGCCACTTGCCGATGCCCGGCCAGGAGAATATCGTTTCCGTCAGGATCGCGCCGGCCAGCAGCACGCCGACCTGGAGGCCGATCGTGGTGACCACCGGGATGAGTGCGTTGCGCAGCGCATGCAGGCCGATCACGGAGCGCGGCGGCAGGCCCTTTGCCCGGGCGGTGCGCACATAGTCTTCCCCCAGAACCTCGAGCATGGCCGACCGCGTCTGGCGGGCGATCACCGCCAGGGGAATGGTCGCCAGCACGATCGTCGGCAGGATGAGATGCCGGACCGCGGACAGGAAAGCGCCCTTTTCGCCCGAAAGCAGACTGTCGATCAGCATGAAGCCGGTCACCTGCGGGAAGAAATACATCAGGGATATCCGCCCCGACACCGGCGTCCACTGCAGGATGCCGGAAAACAGGATGATCAGGAGCAGGCCCCACCAGAAGATCGGCATGGAATAGCCGACAAGGGCGGTTCCCATGACCGCCTGGTCGGCGATCGAACCGCGTTTGACGGCGGCAAAGATGCCGGCGGGAATGCCGAGACTGACCGCGAGAATGATGGCGCACAGCGACAGTTCGGCGGTTGCCGGGAACAGCGTCATGAATTCCACGAGCACGGGTTTCTTCGAGGCGAACGACGTGCCGAGATCGCCTTGGAAAATGCCCATGACATATTCGATATATTGCTGCCACAACGGCTTGTCGAAGCCCATCTGGGCCATGAGCTCAGCCTTGCGCTCGGGACTTATGCCGCGCTCGCCGGCCAGAAGATCCATGGGATCGCCGGGCAAGAGACGGATGAAGGAGAAGGCGACAAGGGTGACGCCGAAGAATGTCGGTATCAACAGGCCGAGCCGGCCCAGAAGAAAACGAAGCATGTCAGGTTCCAGATATGAAGAACCAGCGGAAACCGTCACGATTCATGAGAGCATCCGCCGGCCATAATGTTTGAAGGCGCCGGCATTTCTGCCAGCGCCTCCCTCAATTCACACGGACTTATTCCGCAATGTCCACGCCGTCGAACCAGTGGCCGCCGAGCGGGTCCATCACATACCCGCTGACCTTGGAGGACATCGGCATGAAGACGACGGAATGGGCAATGGTCGCCCACGGAGCCTGTTCCTTGAAGACGACCTGTGCCTCTTCGTAGAGCTTGGTGCGCTCTGCCTTGTCGGTCACGGTCTTGGCCTTCTGGATGAGGGCTTCAAAGTCGTCGTTGCACCACTGGGCGCGGTTGGCACCGCCGACAGCGTCACAGCCGAGCAGAACGGCCAGGAAGTTGTCCGGGTCGCCATTGTCGCCGGTCCAGCCGAGCAGCACGGCACCGTCACGGTCGACGTCCTTGGAACGGGAGAGATATTCGCCCCATTCGTAGGAAACGATTTCGACGTCCACGCCAACCTTCGCGAAGTCAGCCTGAATGACTTCAGCCATACGGCGGGCATTCGGGTTGTACGGACGCTGAACCGGCATTGCCCAGACCTTCATGGAAAGATCTGTGACACCGGCTTCTTCCAGCATCTTCTTCGCCAGTTCCGGATCGTACTCGTCGTCCTTGACCGCGTCGTTATAGGACCACATCGTCGGCGGGATCGGGTTCTTCGCAGCCTGTCCGGAACCCTGGAAGACCGCGTCGAGGATCGCCTGCTTGTTGATCGCGTGGTTCAGCGCCTTGCGGACTTCCGTCTTGTCGAACGGAGCCTGCTTGGTGTTGTAGGCCAGGTAGCCGACGTTGAGGCCCTGCTGTTCCATCAGGGTCAGGTTTTCGTCTTCCCTGATGTCGGCAATGTCGGCCGGTGCCGGATACGGCATGACGTGACATTCGCCGGCCTTCAGCTTCTGCAGGCGCACGGCGGCGTCCGGCGTGATCGCGAAGATCAGGTTGTCGACCGGCTGCTTGCCGTTCCAGTAATCGGCGTGAGCCTCATAGCGGATCACGGCGTCTTTCTGGTAGCCGACGAAGGAGAACGGACCGGTACCGACCGGCTGCTGGTTCAGCTGTTCCTTCGTGCCGGCCTCTTCGAGCTGGGCGGCATATTCAGCCGACAGGATGGACGCGAAATCCATCGCCATGTTGGCGACCATCGGAGCTTCCGGACGGTTCAGGACGAACTTCACCGTGTAGTCGTCAACCTTGACGATTTCCTTGATGAGGTCCGGCATGGACATGCCGTTGAAATACTCCCAGGCCGCGCCGGCGGTATACTGGTGCCACGGATGGTCGTTCTTCAGCTGGCGCTCGAAAGAAAAAACCACGTCCTCGGCATTGAAGTCGCGAGTCGGTGTGAAGAAGCTGGTGGTGTGGAACTTGACACCCTGGCGCAGGTTGAAGGTGTACTCCAGACCGTCTTCGGAAACTTCCCAGCTTTCGGCGAGGCCCGGGATCACTTCGGTCGTGCCGCGCTTGAACTCGACCAGCCGGTTGTAGACGGGTTTGGAAGATGCGTCGAACGTGGTTCCCGCGGTGTAAAGCGCGGCATCGAAGCCCTCAGGAGACCCTTCGGAGCAATAAACCAGGTTTTTTGCGGAAGCGCCTGTTGCCGCGATCACGGCAAGGCTGACGCCAAGAAGGGATGCCTTCAAGGTTTTTCGGAAATTCATCAAACTGTTCTCCCCTTGATGAAGAGCAAGGGCCATGCGTCGTTGAGAGCGCGCAAAAAGTTAAAGCCCGAGCCAGCGCAAACTAAGGCGGTTTTTCGCAGGAAAATCAACTGCCGACATATTTCTAATTTTACGCCGGTTTTGAAATATTTTTGCTAGGTAAGCCTTGCTGCCGTAATTTTTTGGTCTTCATAGGACCAAAAAATAGAAACACATACCGTCAGGACCACGAATCCGCAATACATCTAAGCCTTTGAATTAAAAAGGCTCTCGCTGTAGGCAAGAGCCTTTCATTCAGTCAATCTAACGTAGAGCGCGTGCGCCGGACCGCGTCCTGCCAGCCCGACAGCAGCCTGCGCCGTTCACTTTCCTGTAAGCGCGGCTCGAAGCGTTTCTCCAGCTTCCATTCAGCCGAGAAGGCTTCCGCTCCCGGCCACAGCCCCGCCTTCGAGGCGGCAAGCCAGGCGGCCCCGAGCGCGGTCGTCTCGGAAACCGTCGGCCGGTCGACCGGCGCGCCCAGAATGTCGGCCAGAAACTGCATCGTCCAGTCCGACGCCGTCATCCCGCCGTCGACCCTGAGCACCGGCTGTTCCGCATCGGGCCAATCGGCCTGCATGGCATCGACCAGATCGCTCGTCTGGTAGCCTACGCTCTGCAGCACCGCCCGGGCGATTTCCTTCGGGCCGGTGTTACGCGTGAGGCCGAACAGGGCGCCGCGGGCATCCGCATCCCAATAGGGCGCGCCGAGACCGACAAAGGCCGGCACCAGATAGACATCCTGCTTGGGATCGGCCGCTTCGGCCAGGGCCTGGGTGTCGGCTGCATTCTCGATGAGGCCCAGCCCGTCGCGCAGCCATTGAACCGCGGCCCCGGCAACGAAGATGGATCCCTCGAGCGCGTAGGTCGTCTTGCCTTCCAGACGATAGGCGATCGTCGTCAGCATCCGGTTGTTCGACCTGACCGGCCTGTCGCCGGTATTCATCAGGGCGAAACAGCCCGTGCCATAAGTGGACTTAACCATGCCGGGATTGAAACAGGCCTGACCGACCGTTGCCGCCTGCTGGTCGCCCGCCACGCCGAGAATGGGCAGGGCGCGGCCGAACAGATCCTCGTCGGCAAAGCCGAAGTCGTCCGCACTGTCCCTGACCTCCGGCAGAAGGCTCCGGGGAATGCCGAGGACCCGGCACAGTTCCTCGTCCCATTGATTGTCATGGATGTTGTAGATGAGCGTGCGTGAGGCGTTGGTGGCGTCGGTCGCATGCACCTTGCCGCCGGTCAGCTGCCAGATCAGCCAGGTATCGACCGTCCCGAACGCCAGTTCGCCGCGCTCGGCCCGCTCCCGGACACCGTCGACATTGTCCAGGATCCAAGCGATTTTCGTTCCGGAGAAATAGGGATCGAGCACGAGGCCGGTCTTGGAGGTGAACGTCTCCTCCAGCCCCTCGGCGCGCAATTTCGCGCAGGTGTCGGCAGTGCGCCGGTCCTGCCAGACGATGGCGTTATAGACCGGCTCTCCCGTCGACCGGTCCCAGACCAGGGTGGTCTCCCGCTGGTTGGTAATGCCGATCGCGGCAACGCCCGCGCCGCCGTCCGGAGCCCTTTCCAGGGCCTCACGGCACACCCGCAGCGTGCTCGTCCAGATGTCCGACGGCGAATGCTCCACCCATCCCGAATTCGGAAAATGCTGCGGGAACTCCTGCTGTCCCACGCTGACAGGGTGAAAATCATCGCCGAAGACAATCGCACGGCTTGACGTTGTGCCCTGGTCTATCGCCAAAACACATCCGGCCATGGCGCACCTCCCATTATTATCATGTATTTCAAGGAAACCGCCGGCGGCGCCGGCAGATCATGCAGTCGGGCGAAACTATGCCGCAGCGCCGGTCTTTTCCGCAAGGTAGCCGGAGACGAAGGTATCGAGCTCGGCGGCCTCTTCCCGGCTGAGCCTCAATCCCAGCTTCGTCCGGCGCCACAGGATGTCATCCGCCGAACGCGCCCATTCCCGGTCCATCAGCCACTTCACCTCGATCTCGTGAAGGTCGGCGCCGAAACAGCGGCCGAGATCCGCCGGCGATATCGATTCGCCCAGGAACTTCCGCGCCTCGGTCCCGTAAAGGCGCATCAGGCGGGTCGCCAGCGGCTTGCCCAGGAAGGGGAAATCCTTCTCCAACTGCGCCACCTGGGCGTCGAATTCGTCCACCTTGAAATCCCCGCCCGGCAGGGGTGCGTCCGCCGTCCAGGGGCCGCGCTTGAAGGGCAGGAAGGGGCCGAGCTTGTCGAGAACGTGCTCGGCCAGCTTGCGGTAGGTGGTAATCTTGCCGCCGAACACCGACAGGACGGCCGGCCCGCCGTCTCCGCCATCCAGTTCCAGCACGTAGTCCCGGGTGGCCGCCTTGGCGTCCTTGGCCCCGTCGTCATAAAGCGGCCGGACACCGGAATAGGTGTGCACCACATCCTCTCTGGCAATCGGCTTTTCCAGATATTCGCTGGCGGCCCGGCACAGATAGTCGATCTCGTCCTCGGTGATCCGGACTTGGGCCAGGTCTCCCGTATAATCGACATCGGTCGTGCCGATCAGGGTGAAATCGCCTTCATAGGGGATCGCAAAGACGATCCGGCCATCGCCGTTCTGGAAAATGAAACAGCGGTCATGCTCGAACCGGCGCGGCACGATGATGTGGCTGCCCTTCACCAGGCGGACGTCCGCACCGTTATGCACCCCGGAAATCCCGTGCAGCATTTCAGCGACCCAGGGTCCGGCCGCATTGACGAGCGCGCTCGCCGTGACGGTCTTGTCTTCGCCGCTCGCCAGGTCGGTCAGAACGACCTTCCAGACGTTCCCTTCCCGCCGGGCGCTCACGCATTTTGTCCGGGTGCGGATGTCCGTGCCGCGGCTGGCAGCGTCCCTTGCATTGAGCACCACCAGCCGGGCGTCATCCACCCAGCAATCGGAATATTCGAAGCCCTTGCTGAAGAGTTTCTTGAGGCCCTGGGAATAGGGCGCCTCATCCAGCCGGACCGTTTTTGTCGCCGGGAGCAGCTTGCGTCCGCCCAGATGGTCGTAAAGAAACAGGCCGAGACGCAGCAGCCAGGCCGGGCGCAGGTCCTTGTGATGCGGGAGAATGAAACGCAGCGGCCAGGCAATGTGAGGTGCAGCACGCCACAGCACTTCCCGTTCCTTCAGCGCTTTGCGGACGAGGTCGAACTCGTAATATTCAAGATAGCGCAGGCCGCCGTGGATGAGCTTGGTCGAGGCCGAAGAGGTCGCGCCCGCCAGATCCCCCATCTCGACAAGCAACACCGATGCGCCGCGCCCGGCCGCATCCCGGGCAATCCCCGTACCGTTTATCCCTCCGCCGATGACCAGAAGATCGTAGTCAGCCGCCATAAAACCTGTCTCCGGCTTGTGTGTACACGCGCATTCGATTTAGAAATGAAAATAAAGCGAAAGTTTACGAACTTCAATCAACATTTTGGGAGACATGACGAAACAACGCCGCGGCCACCGGTGACGATGTCCCGGTGCACCACGACGGGGAAAATTATGTCAAGCAATTGATATTTATAACTTAGTTTTCGTCCGGCGGGGCATCATCCGGCAAATCGGTCGCATCGACCTCGGGTTTGCTGCGCCGTTTCGGTTTTTTGCCGCTGTCCGCGAATGGCGGCGGTGCCGCATGGTAGGTGACCTGCGGGAACGGAATTTCAATACCGCGCTCATCGAACACCTGTTTGATGAACTCGTTATAGGCGCGTCCGATGGACCACTGATCGCCCGGCGTCGTCTTGATCCGGGCACGGAGATCGATGGAACTCGCGCCGAAATTGGTCACGCCGTGCATTTCCAGATCGCCGAAGATCTTGGGTCCGAATTCCGTTTCCTGAAGACGCCGGAACGCCTCGTACATTGCCTCCTTGGCCTTGGTGATGTCGGTGTCGTAGGCGACACCGATCAACGCCACGTGGAAGGAGAAGCCGCGCATGAAGTTCGACACCATGTCGACGGAGGAGAAGGGAATGATATGGGTCGTGCCGTCCAGATCCCGCATCCGCACGGAGCGGACGGTGAGCCCTTCCACGCTGCCGGTCACGCCGGCAACCGTGACCACGTCCCCCTCGTTGATGGCGTTTTCGATCTGGATGAACGCCCCGGTGATGATGTCCTTCACCAGCGTCTGGGCGCCGAAGGAGACCGCAAGACCCACCACACCGGCACCGGCAATCAGCGGACCGATATCGATCCCGACTTCGGACAGGGCAAGAAGCAGCCCCATCACGATGATGACGACCGTGGCGGCATTGCGGAACAGCTGAAACAGGGTCCGCTCACGGGCAGTGACGATGTAACCGGAGCGCTCCTGCAGGCGCAGGTCCACCCACGACATTACTGCCAGCCAGACCGCGAAGGACACCAGCAGCACGAGGGCGGCCGAACCGTAGCTGCTCACGAGCGCGACACCCCCGGCACTTGCCAGCCACTCGATCACGCTCAAGACACCCCAGATCTCCAGCAACAGCAGAATGATCGCAATGAAGACAACGAAGCGCATGAATTTCAGGATGCGCGGTACAAACGCGTTCAGCCTGGACTGGAGCGCCGGCAGCCTCCTGTTCATGTCCTCCGGCAGCCGGATGCCGCCCTTGATGGCGCGCGTCATCACAAGCGAAATCACGATGCCGCCCATGATTGTCAGGATCGAAAGGCCCGTGGCGCGGAGAATGATGGTCGTGGCGTCAAATGGCCGGGTCACCCAGATGATGAACACGGCGGCGACATAGCCATAGGCGGCAATGTGCCAGAGCTGGCCGGCGGTCGACAACGCCTTGCGCCCGAGCGCGCTCTGCATTGTTTCGGCATAAGTCTCAGCACCCTGGCAAACCCGGCGACGGTTCCGGTGCACCAGGGCGAACAGATAAATCATGCTCACGAAGACGACGAGAAAACGCACTGCGTTGCCAAGAACGAACGATACGGCGACGTTGGCCACCGGCACGATCAGAAACATGCCGTAACCCTGCCAGTACGTGAACAACTGCAGGCGGCGGTACCAGTAGATCGAACTCTTGTCGGTGAACGGCAGAAGCCGCAGCTCCGGCCGCCCCGGCGTAAACACGAACCTTAAGGCAACATTCGCAATTCCGGTGAGGAAGAACGCGTTGAGCGCGAGGCTTTCCTGAAGCGTCACTCCGGTATCGAATCCGCCGTAGCTCACAAGCGCCGCGGTATTTCCCACCGCCCAGCCGACGGCCACTGTCAGGGTGTCCACGACCGAGGTCAGGAGCAAAACGAAAGTGCGCGTGAGGCCGCCACCATAACGGGCGTAGACCGAAAGACGCGGATAGATTGCCTTCGCAGCCGCCTGGCTGAGGAGAAATCCTGAATAGGCCGCCAACAGGACAACCAGCACCTGAATGCCGGTCTCCCTAACCCGCTCCCATTTGACCTGGATCTCGCCCCGCGCGATCAGGACCAGCCCGTTCAGCGACCGTGAGACCTGCTGGAGAAGAAAGCCCGTGTCGTCGACGAGCCCGCGAGTGTATTCCCCGATCCTGATCGCGAAATGATCCTTTTCCGCGGTGGTGTCTTGCGCCCCCGCAGCCTGACCGGCGCCGTTCGAGGAAGCGACGGTGGAGTCGCCCGCGCCGCTCTGGGCTTCCGATCCGGTCCGTTTCAGAAGTTCGACCAGCGCTTCACGGCTCTGCGGATCGTTCAGGACCTTTATCAGCGCATCGCTTGCCTGCTTCAGGTCGGCCGGAGCGCTTTCCTGAGGGGCCGCATCCTGAGTGGCCGCATCCTGGGCCAGGACGGGCGTCAGGCTGACCAGAACCAGGCACAAGACGGCGGCGCAGCGCAAGATCCTCATAATCAAACTCATTTTGCTTCATTCGTTGAAAAAATTGACCCGGGCAGCGGTGAGGGTATGGCCATTGAACGGACAGGGCCCGGCCCATTCCTGACGAGGCGCGAGGGTGCAGGAAACCCCGCCGGTTTTCAAGTCTTCGCAACCAAACCCGACTTGCCGGATGCTGACAGAAAAGCGAAGAAATTCATTAAAGGTTGTAGAATTATGGCAATACTCTCCAAGTAATTGAAACCGACCTGAGTAGATATCGCTCCCGCCTCCGTCGTAACCCAACGTAAAATTGTAGCGTTTCGGGTGCAGGTAACGTATTCCTAACAACATTGGCGTCAGTCTGACTCGACGAGGGAGCAGATGCCGAAGTCCTTGATCAAACTCGCGCTGGAGGGCACCGAAGAAGCACGCAAACGTCTGTTTGCGCAGGTGAGTGAACTCGTGGTTGCAAACCTGGAACAACGGACCGACCGGGAACTTGCCATCTTCTCCGAGGTGATCCTGAAACTCTATGGCGCCGGATCTTCGAAGGACCGGTCGGCGCTCGCCCGGAAACTGGCCTGTCAGCCGAACACGCCGCACAACCTGGCCTGCAGGATCGCCGAGGATGAAATCACGGTTGCCATGCCTGTTCTGGCGAATTCCCCGGTTTTCACCCAGGAGGACCTGCTCGATTTCGTCGAACGTCTGAGCAACGCCCATCTGCAGGTGCTCGCACGCCGCACCGATCTTTCCACGGGCGTTTCAGACGCCATGGCCGAGAAGGGAGACCGGCCCGTGCACCGGATCCTGGCCGGCAACCGCGAAATCCGGCTGTCACGCGAAACAATGCTCAAATTCGTCAAATACGCTGCGCAGGATGCGGTCCTGTGCGAAGACCTCGCCTTGAGGCCCGATCTGTCTCCCGCGGTCTGCCGTGCATTGCTGCCGATCGTAAACGCCGAAGCCAAGAAGCGTCTGCGCAGCGTCATCGAAGCCGCGCTCACTCAGGAGCAGCTGGATCAGATCAACCGGCTCAAGGCCCTCCGGCGCGAGTTCGGGGCACTCCTGGAGATGACGGACATGGACCGTCTCTGGCAGGAGGCGGAACGGGCCGGAATAACCGTCAATGAACTGATGATCCTGCTGTTGCAGGACGGCCGTCTCGACCATGCCGTCGAATTGCTCTCCGGCCGGGGCAGAATAGCCCAGACGACGTTGAAAGATGCCGTCTACAGCGGCAAACAGGATCTGGTGATAAGGGCCGCGGACAAGGCAGGCCTGGACACCCCCACGTTCGCGCTGTTCGCAAAGACCCGCTGCGAGCATCTGAAGACCCCCCTCAGCCAGGGCTCGGAGTGGGCCGCGGCCTACAAGCGCTATCTTGAGAGCGTCGCGCTGAGCAGGCAGTCGCGCTGCGGTGACTTTCAGGCCAACCGGAAGGAGAAGAAGCCGAAATCGGCTGAGCCCGCCGAACAAGCCTCCACCGCAGAACCGGCAAAATAGCATTCACGCGCCGGCGGACCCGCCTTTTTTGATACGGTCTAGGCCCGGGCGCACAAACTCGCCGCCACCGCGGTGGACAGGGTCGCCGCCGCGTAGAACCACAGGCCCGGCAGGATGGCCGCGGCTGCAAGGCCGCTGGTCTTGGCGGCGAACAGAACCAGGGCGACCAGCATCACGTCGAGCATCGACCACTTGCTCACCATCGAAAGCAGTGCAAGCGAGCGCGCCTTGCCGCCCGTCAGGACCGCGACGTGGATGAGGAGAATCTTGAGGGCCGGAAACCCGATGGAAAACAGCCCGACAATCGTGGCAAGAGCGGCATCTCCGTCGCGCCACAGGCTCAGGATCATTTCCACCAGCGTCGGCCGGTCTTCCAGGAAATACAGCCTCTCGAACCGCATCAGCGGCTGCGTGAGCCCCAGCGCAAAGGAAAACGTCGCAACAGGAAGGAGCAAAGCCAGAAAAGATCGCATCATGGTGCTCAACCTGGACCTGGGCGAGAACGTCCGGCATTCACGACGATGCAGCCGGAAAGTTCCAATATCTTGGGATCGATCAACATTGCTCTCACCTGTGCAACAGGAAAGCGGCTGACCGGTGCAGCTGCCGGCCGAGCAAATCCGCTCGGCCATGGCGATGCGGTCCTATAGCATTCCGCCCGTAGATCACAAACCCGACCGCCTGACCGGACACTGACGCCGCCCGCAGCGATCGCACAAAGCGAACAAGCCAGCCGTCCTTGCGGGACGGCCGGCCGATAAACATCCGGAGAGCGTGGTTTAAAGCGATTCCCGATTAGCGCGAGCGCGCCGCGATTTCGTCGAGGATGTCCTGCTCGGCCATGTCCTGAGCCGTCCGTTCGCGCTGCTGGTCCCGTTCTTCCAGCTGTTCGAACTTCTTCAGCTCTTCGATGGCTTCGCTGAGATCCTCCTGTGCACGGTGCAACTGGTCGTGCAGTTCATGCGCGGAATTTCGCAGATTGTCGCGACGGTCAGCCGCGGCCTTGGCAAATGTCGGATAAGCAAAATGGGTGATGTCGGTGATCCCGACCCGTTCCTGTTCGAACCGGATCTGCTGGTCAAGTTCATCGGCCATGCGATTGAACTCGGCAATCATGCTCTCGATCTGGGCAAGTTGCCGCCGCTTTTCATCAACCTGAAACCGCTTTAAACGGATCAAACTGTCTCGGGTCTTCATTACTCAATACTCCCCTAACACGGGCAGTCTACCCCGGAGTCATTTCCAAAAGGTTGGCGAGTTGCATATATCCTTCGGAAAGTGAAGTTGCCTCGTCTTTGCCCTGATTGAGGAAGTCGTCCATCAGCGCGAACCGTTGGATGGCTTCGTCGACGACCGGGTCCGAGCCTTTCCGGTAGGCCCCGAGGCGGATCAGTTCTTCCATGTCCGTATAGGTCGCCAGCAACTGCTTTGCCTTGCGCAGCACGGGAAGCTGGTCCTCCGGCACGCAGCGCGGCATGGTTCTTGAAACGGACTTCAGCACATTGATCGCCGGATAGCGCCCGCGTTCGGCAATCGCGCGCTCCATGACGACATGGCCGTCCAGGATTCCGCGGACCGCGTCCGCCACCGGCTCGTTGTGATTGTCGCCTTCGACCAGCACCGTGAAGAGGCCCGTGATCGACCCGGTGCCTTCCAGGCCCGGCCCGGCTCGCTCCAGAAGGCGCGGCAGCTCCGTGAAAACGGTTGGCGTATAGCCCTTGGATGTAGGCGGCTCGCCGATCGAAAGGCCGATCTCCCGCTGCGCCATCGCGGATCGGGTGATCGAATCCATCATGCACAGCACATTGTTGCCCTCGTCGCGGAAGTGTTCGGCCACCGTCATGGTCAGATAAGCCGCCTGGCGCCGCATCAGGACGCTTTCGTCGGAGGTCGCAACGACCACCACCGTGCGCGCCAGCCCCTCCTCGCCGAGATCGTCCTCGATGAACTCCTGAACCTCGCGGCCGCGCTCGCCGATCAGGCCGATCACGGCAACGTCGCACTGGGTGTTGCGCGCCAGCATCGACATGAGAACGGATTTGCCTACCCCGGATCCGGCAAAGATGCCCATCCGCTGGCCCTCGCAGCAAGTTACGAAGGTGTTCAGCGCCCGCACGCCGAGATCGAGCGGCGGGCCGACTCGTTTACGTTCCGAAGCCGGTGGCGGCGAACTTCGCAATTTGCGAGGCACTCCGCCATAAGCAAGATCTCCTTTACCATCAATCGGTTCACCAAGTGCATTAACCACCCGGCCGAGCCAGGCATTGCCCGGATGCACGACGCTTTCGCGCGAATTGATCACCGCCTTGCAGCCCATCCGCACGCCTTCGAGCCCGGAAAACGGCATGCAAAGGGCGTGTTCTTCGCGGAAACCCACAACTTCCGCAGGAACTTTCGGCTTGTCCTCACCGCTGTCGATCAGCAGGCGCGAACCGACGCTCATCTCGTGGATCGGCCCTGCGATTTCCACCAGAAGGCCCTGAACCGCCGTCACGCGACCGTAAATTTCGGTCGGCATCAGCGAATCAATTTCGGCAAAAAGCGCCTTCAATTAAAGATTCCTTCCCCAGTTAACGGTTTTGGTAACTGATCGTTTACGAGTCTGGTTAATCTTAACCTTTGGAAGGCTGACAAGCGAGAGCCATTTCGGAGTTAAAACGGCTTTGTCGAAAGGAATCTGAACGGAATCGGTTACGACCGTTTCTTAAAGTCCGACATTAAGATTTGTGAATCTGCGTTTTTGATGGCGATTCAACAAGTTGGCTGTTGTTCACAGATTACTCTCGCCGAAGGTTGCTGCTATGAATCATATTTTGTTAACCATTAACCGATAGCTTTGAGTCGGGGTTTACATCAGTCCTTCGTAGCGCACACCGACAGAGCCGTTGCGACTTGCCCAGGAAAGGCAGAACAAGGGGATTGGCAATGCGTGTACTGTTGATTGAGGATGATAGCGCCACGGCGCAGAGCATCGAGCTGATGCTGAAGTCCGAGAACTTCAACGTCTACACGACAGATCTTGGCGAGGAAGGTATCGACCTCGGCAAGCTGTACGATTATGACATCATCATGCTGGATTTGAACCTGCCGGACATGTCCGGATATGAGGTTCTGCGAACACTTCGCGTTTCCAAGGTCAAGACACCGATCCTGATCCTGTCCGGGAACGCAGGAATCGAAGACAAGGTCCGCGGCCTCGGCTTCGGCGCCGACGATTACATGACCAAGCCGTTCCACAAGGACGAACTGGTTGCGCGTATTCACGCAATCGTCCGCCGCTCCAAGGGCCACGCCCAGTCGGTCATCGTTACCGGCGACCTCAAGGTCAACCTGGACACGAAAACCGTCGAAGTCAGCGGCCAGCGCGTTCACCTGACCGGCAAGGAATACCAGATGCTGGAGCTGCTCTCGCTGCGCAAGGGCACCACGCTGACCAAGGAAATGTTCCTCAACCATCTCTATGGCGGCATGGACGAGCCTGAGCTGAAGATCATCGACGTCTTCATCTGCAAGCTGCGCAAGAAACTGGCAGCAGCCACGTCCGGCAAGAACTACATCGAAACCGTGTGGGGCCGCGGCTACGTGCTGCGCGAACCAGAAGTCGAAGCCGCCGCCTGAACAGTTCCGGACGGCAAATGACATTGAAGGACCCCGGCTGTGCCGGGGTTTTTTATTGTCAGCGCTGATCCGGCCTCACCTCACGAACCGCCCGATTGCATTCGCACAAGCTGCACCGCATTGCCGTCGCTTGCCAGCCAGGCGAGCGCCGGATGCGCCGAGTCGCGTGGCGTGACCGCGGTCCGGACCGGCCCCGCGTCGCTGCAATGGGCTATCGCGATGCCGTGAAAACAACGAAAAAGGCGGCCCGCAGGCCGCCTTGGCGTCGTCCATGATGGTGTCCGACGGGCTTACCTTTGCAGCCCCATGCCACCACCAACGGCAAGCCTTGGGCCAAGGCCGGTGCTGCTGGCCGTCTGTTTTTTCTGAAACAGCCCGCGTTTACCGGGCATCGGTTTGAATGCGTCCGTCAATCCGACCACTGTCTCGGCCGCCCCCAGAACCAGATACCCGTCGTCCGGAACACTTTTTGCCAGACGGCCGAGGATTTCGGTCTTGGTCTGCTGGTCGAAATAGATCAGCACGTTGCGGCAGAAGATGATGTCGAATTCTCCCAGATGCGAGAAGCTCTCAAGGAGGTTGAGTTTCTTCCACTCGACCATCGCGCGCAGACCGGCGCTGATCTGCCACATGTCACCCTTCTGCTCGAAATATTTCAGCAGCATCTGGATGGGCAGGCCGCGCTGCACCTCAAACTGGCTGTAGAGGCCGGCCTTGGCTTTTTCCAGCACTTCCTGGGAAAGGTCCGTTCCCAGGATCCGGGTCCGCCATCCGGGCATCTTCGCCGCCATTTCCTGCAGGCAGATCCCAAGTGAATAGGGTTCCTGCCCCGTGGAGGCGGCAGCGCACCAGATCTTGAGCTGCTTGCGATTCGCGCGGCTTTCCAGCAGCGACGGCAGCATGGTGTCCTTGAAGTGATCGAACGGCGTCTTGTCGCGAAAGAAGAACGATTCGTTGGTTGTCATCGCCTCGATGACCTCCGTCTCCAGGACGCGGTTGGTGCCTCGCTTGAGCGTCTGGATGACCGCGCTCAAGGTTTCCAGCTTGGAACTGCGCGCAACGGGCAGCAGACGGCTTTCAACCAGGTACTGCTTGTCGTTGGACAAAACCAGGCCGGAACGGGTTTTCAGGAAGGTTTTCAGGAATTCGAACTCGCTGGGGGTCATCTCGTGTTCCCCTTCAACACGCGAGAGATCTTCGGCCCGATCTCCTTCAAGGGTAGAATGTCACTGCACATGCCGGTGTGTGCGGCCGCGCCCGGCATGCCCCAGACAACGCTTGTCGCCTCGTCCTGGGTAATCACGCTGCCGCCTCCGGCAGCAATTGTCTTGACCCCTTCCGCCCCATCATGCCCCATCCCGGTCAGGATGACGGCCAGGGCTGCGGAGCCGTAGGCCTTGGCAATGCTTTCGAAAAGCGGATCCACGGCAGGCTTGCAGAAATTGACAGGCGGTTCATCCGTCAGACGGATCTTCACCACGCCGGCATCCTTCTCGACGATCATGTGCTTGCCGCCCGGAGCCACGTAAATGTTGCCCGGCTTCAGGATTTCGCCGTCTTCACCCTCCTTGGCCGGACGCAGGGCCGCCTTGCCCATGTGCTCGGCGAGGATTGCGGTGAAGGTCGGCGGCATGTGCTGCGTGATGACCACCGGCACTTCGTTCACTGCCGTGCCCACTTCCCGCATTACCTCCTGCAGGGCCTGAGGGCCGCCCGTGGAGGAGCCGATGGCGAGGATACGCGGTCGGACGGAAGAATATGGCCGGGTCTGGAACGCGCGGACCGGCGCCGCAGGCTGCGCAGCACTGCGGAAACTCGTGCGCGTATCCGTCGAGGTGCGAAGCGAGACCGGGCGTACCGGCTGTACGGTTCGTCCCGCGTTGGTTTCGGCGCGCATCGTCCGCGCGGGGCGGACACGTTGTGCACGCGCACCCAGCGCCTTGACCTTCTCGACGAGTTCCCGGCGAAAATCGATCGACGTGGTGACTTCGGATGTGGACTCCGGCTTGGGCACATAATCGGCTGCGCCGAGCGAAAGTGCCTTCAGGCTGATTTCCGCGTTGCGACGCGTCAGCGTGGACGCCATGATGACGACAAGATCGCGCTTTTTTGCCAGCATCAGCGGCAAGGCGGTCATGCCGTCCATTTCCGGCATCTCAATATCGAGCACGACGACGTCGGGATTGCTGCGTTCTATGTCTTCAACGGCCAGTTTACCGTTCCGGTGTGAGCTGACGACTTTCAGGCTCTTATCTTCTCCGAGCCACCGGGTGAGCAATCCGCGGATAACCACCGCATCATCGACGACCATAACCTTGATCGGATCGCTGCCCGGCGTCGCACCCGCAGAAATACTTCTTTGCGCAAATGCCATTGAGACTGTCCAAATCGAAACTAGATGAGACCAACTTCCTGAAACTTGGCTTCGACGATTTCACGGTCGAACGGCTTCATGATGTATTCGTTGGCACCTGCTCGAATGGCTCTTGCAATATGCGCGACGTCGTTTTCGGTCGTGCAGAATACGACGATCGGGTTTTCCCCGCCCTCTTCCGCCCGGAGGCTGGTGAGAAATTCCAGTCCATCCATGACCGGCATGTTCCAGTCCAGAAGGATCGCATCCGGCATGGTCTTCCGGCACTCGTCGAGCGCCTGCTGTCCATCTTCCGCTTCGGTGATCTCGAAGTTCATGTCTTCGAGAATCCGGCGGGCCACCTTACGGATGACACTTGAGTCATCAACTACGAGGCACTGTTTCATTGGCGTAAAACTCCACTCATCGGCCGACCTTCGGCCTTACGCTGCAGCCATGGGTTCTGTGAACATCGCGCCAAGCAGGCGGTCTACATCCAGTATGACCATCAGCTTGCCGTCCAGGCGATGAACGCCTCCTGAAATCTCCGACCAGCGGCGATCCAGGTTCGACGGATTGGGTTCTGCCGAAGCAGCCGGCAGCGTCAGGACCTCGCCGACGGTGTCGATGACCAGGCCGTAGCTTTCCTGCTTGTATTCGATGCCGACGGCCATCATCTGCCCGTCCTTCAGCGGGGGCAGGTGCAGGCGCCGGCGCATGTTGATCGCAGTGACGATACGTCCGCGCAGATTGAGAACGCCGGCCACTTCCGGTGCCGACATCGGCACGCGCGTCACGCTCTCGGGCACGAACACGTCATGGACCTGCGAGATCGGAAGGCCGAACAACTGGCCGCCGATCACCACCGTCACATACTGGATCATGTCACTGGCGGCTTTTTGCTCCGCGTTAAGTTTGTGTTCCAGCACACTCATGCTGCAGCTCCCAATTCACCGGAGAAGACGTCTTTCAGGGCGGCGATCAGGCCCGGGCGGTCGAACTTCGCGACATAGTCGTCGAATCCTGCCTGGCGGCCGCGTTCGATCGAGGCGGGCGTCACCATGGACGACAGGGCCAGGATCGGAATGTTGCGGAAGCGCGGATCGCGGCGCAGCGATTCGCAGAACTCGAAGCCATTGATCTCCGGCATCTCGATATCGCTGACGATCGCGTGGAACTTGTCGCCGTTTTCCAGAAGCTCGAAAGCCTGGTTCGGGCCGGTGCAGCTGGTCACGTCGTAACCGGCCGCCTTGAGAACCGGCGTCAGCATGTTCCGGAAGAAGGCCGAGTCGTCGACGAAAAGAACCTTCCTGGTCAGGGCCTCGATGTCCATTTCCTTGCGCATGAACCAGTCTTCAAAGGCCTGCGGCAGATAGAAGCCGAGGTCGATGATTTCCGTCGCGCGGTCCTTGACCACAGCCGAGCCGAGAACGCCCGGACGGTCCGAACCGACCTCGATATTCATGCGGTCCTCGACAATGTCGACGATTTCGTCGACCACGAGGCCCATGGAACGGCCGGCGTCGGAGAAGACCAGCATCGGCTGGGTGCCTTCCGTCTTGTGGCGGTCGCCTTCGTTGACATAGACCAGCGGCATGAGCGCCCCGCGATACTGCACCAGGTCGCGGCCGTTGGAGCGCTCGATCTTCGAAACCTCGAATTCCTCCAGGCGGGTGACCAGCGACAGCGGCACCGCCTTCGGCTCCGGCGCACCGGCGCGGAACAACAGCAGCGAGATGGAGCTCTGGCTGGAAACGCCCTTGCGCTGCAACTCCTCCTGCTCCTCTTCCTGGTGTTCGGCCACCGCGCTGGTGGCATGGCTTGCCATGGCGCCGGCGATGCCGTTGGGGTCGATGATCATGATCACGGACCCGTCGCCCAGGATCGTGTTGCCCGAGAACATGTCGAGATGGCGCAGCATGGTCGACATCGGCTTGACCACGATTTCTTCCGTGTGGAAGACCCCGTCGACAACGACGCCGAACGTCTGGCTGCCGACCTGCATGACGACGATAAAGCCGTTATCGGCGTCGATCGCCTCCTCGCCCTCTTCACCTTCATAGATGCCGAGCAGCTGGGACAGATGCACCAACGGCAGCAACTTGTTGCGCAGGCGCAGAACCGGTGTGTCCTTGATGCGCTCGATGCGATGTTCGGAATTGGTCTGCACGCGGACGAGTTCGACCACCGACAATTGCGGGATTGCAAAGCGGTCGCCGCCCGCTTCCACGATCAGCGTCGAAACGATGGCCAGGGTCAGCGGGATCTTGATGATGAAGCTGGAACCCTTGCCCACCGTCGAGCGCAGGTCGACCGTGCCGCCGATCAGTTCGATATTGTTGCGCACCACATCCATGCCGACGCCGCGGCCGGAAACGCTGGTCACTTTCGCAGCGGTGGAGAAGCCGGCGGCAAAGATGAACTTGTGGATCTGGGCGTCCGTCATCTTGTCGACTTCGGCTTCGCTTGCCAGGCCGCGTTCGACGACTTTCGCCTTCACCCGCTCGACATCGATGCCCTTACCGTCGTCGCGCACTTCGATGATGATATGGCCGCCTTCATGATACGCAGCCAGCGTGATCGTGCCCTTTTCCGGCTTGCCGGAGGCACGGCGCTCTTCAGGCAGCTCAAGACCATGATCGGCGGAGTTGCGGACCATGTGGGTCAGCGGATCCTTGATCATCTCGAGAACCTGGCGGTCCAGTTCGGTATCCGCGCCGATCATTTCCAGTTCGATCGGTTTCTCGAGTTCCTGGCTGAGGTCACGGACGATGCGCGGCAGCTTCTGCCACGCATGGCCGATCGGCTGCATGCGGGTCGCCATGACCCCTTCCTGCAGCTCCGCGGTTACGTTGGACAGGCGCTGCAACGGCACCTTGAATTCACTGTCCTCGTGACGGCGAACGATTTCCAGCAACTGATTGCGGGTCAGCACCAGCTCGGACACCATGGTCATCAGGTGTTCGAGCGTGTCGACCGCAACGCGGATGCTCTGATTGGAAACGCTGCCGCCGGATTTCTTCTCGCCGGACTTCTTGTCCGCGGGCGCCTTGGCATTGCTCTTGGCCTCGGCCTTTACAGCCAGCGGGGCGGGCTCCGGCTCGTCGGTTTCGTCGAAGATCTCCTCCGGCTCCTCGGCGGCTATCTCGACCTCGACTTCCGTCTCGCGGAACGCGCGCTCCAGTTCGTCGAGGGAAACTTCGCCCGGACGCAAGGGACGCTCGAGCGTCTGGTCGCCACCGCCGACTACCTCCGGCTCCGACGCTTCGATCTCGGGTTCGGCTTCGGGGGCAATCGGCTCGGGCTCGGCGGCGGCGCCCTTCATGGCGGCATCGGCTTTGGCCGACATCACTTCCAGCTGAGCGATCAGGTCGGCATCGTCGCCTTCCGGCTCTTCACCCTCGGCGGCCTCAAGCTCACTGATGATTTCCTTGATCTGGTCGATGCTCGTCAGGATGAGAGAGACGGCCTCCTGCGTGACGGGCGCCCCGTCACGGAACTTGCCCATGAGGGTTTCAGCCGCGTGCGCAATTCCTTCAAGCCGGGGAAGACCCAAGAACCCGCAGGTGCCCTTGATCGTGTGCACCAGGCGAAAGATGTTATCGAGGATCTTTGCGTTGTTGGGTTCCCGCTCGAATTTCACGAGTTCAACGTCAACAACGTCGAGACTTTCATTGGTCTCGGTAATAAATTCCCTGAGGAGGTCGTCCATTGCCTGCTCTCACCCGACTTGTTACTTGGTTCCGCATCCGCAAGGATGTCTGGACCGGGAAGTCCATGAGAGCAGGTTGACGGCAAACAGTTAAGATACGCTGAAACAGGCGGAGACTTTTGGGCCGGCAGTTTATTCTGTCGGGAAGGCCGTAATTTTTACCAATTCTTCTTGTTTATCTATGGTTAATACCATTCCGGTTTCGCGTGCAAGTAGCAGTGTGTAGATCGGCTGAACCGAATGCGCATCTACTCTTTCCGGCTCTTCTCCGCTCAGGGTTTCCTTCATCCCCAGCGGAATGCGCGGATTGAGGCCGCTGGCGTGCAGCGTGAAGGACGGAGCCTTGGGGTCGCCGGACATTTCCACCCTGATTTCGCCGCCGCGCGGGACGCACTGATTGGCGATCAGGATCAGGTTGAGAAGAAGCTTGACGTAGTTCTTGGGCATGAGATGCCGGGTGACCTGCCAGTTCAGATCCGACTTCTCGTTCTCCATGAACCCGGTTGCAACGACCTGGGCATCGCCAAGGTCGATTTCCGCGCCGGCCGAGCCGGCGGCACCGAATGCGAGGCGCGCGAACTGCAGTTTCGCCGACGCCTGCCGTGCGCTCTTGCGGATGAGATCCATGGCGAATTCGCGCATGTCCTCGGAGCCTTCCTCGTCAAGCACCTCCAGGCCGTTCGTGATTGCGCCCACGGGACTGATGATGTCGTGGCAAACGCGGCTGGCCACCAGAGCGGCAAGGTCCAGAGAGGTGAGCTCTTTAAGTGCGGACATGGCGGTTGATGCTCTTGTTGATGGTCTCGGCAAGAGACTGATTCGTGACATTCGGCAAGGGTTACACATCCGCAAAGCCGCTGCCAAGGCACGGCCGGACTGCATTTTACGTCATCCAGACGAAAATCACGGAAACCGGAAATCTCCGGCACGACATGCCGGCATCTGCGGGCGCTCAAAGCACGGTCCTACTGCTCGGGTGCGCATCCGACCTTTGCCGCGTTTTCCTGCGCCGTCTTCATCAACTGCGTCCCGTTGACGAGGAACAGGAACCGGTTGACGACCGAGTGAAAGAAGACCAGTCGGCCGTCGACCACCGCATAGATGAACGGATTTCCTGTGGTTGCGAAGCCTTCGGACAGCGCATAACCGCCGCAACCGGCAAACAGCGGCGCATATATCTCCGGATCGCGTTTGAAGGCGGCCAGGTTGCCCTTGTTGACGAAGATCCATTCCGCGCCGCCCCACTCAAACTGGTGCTCGCGGCTGCCCTTGCGCGGATGTCCGTCCACGAAGAAACTGACCGGATCATGCCCGCCGATGGCGTATCCGGTGATGGGGTCGGGAACGAAAACCTGGGGACGGGCAAGGCTGTTTCCTGCAAAAACACACAGAAGCACGGCCAATACTAGAGAAGGACACATCCATGTCTTTTTTTGAGACCAGCTTTTCATCGATTCGGCTTATTTAGATAGAAGACCCCATGCGAATCAGCATGATGTAACCTTAGTTTAGGGCCAGGACCCGTTAATATGAATGAAATGGCGCAGCAATCCGCGAGAGGCGGCATGGGACAGCGGGAAGAGCACGTTTCCTGTCCGGCCCGGCTGAACCGCAAAACCGCGTGCGTTCCGGGTTCATTACGAGGAGTTTATTGAATGGCACAAAGATCCCTGCGTATTGCGTCCCTCATTCATGCTGCGTTCGCGTGCTTGTGTTTGCTTGCCGTCTCCACGCCCTCCCTTGCGCAGACATCCGGCGGGCAACCGATCCCTTCCGAGCAGACCTACGACCAGGATGAGATCCTGCAGGCCGGACATCAGTTCTTCGGGTCCGTGTCCGGCGGAATGGCATCCGTTGTCGAGCGGGTCTTTTCGCAATATGGCGAACCCAACGGCTACATTCTCGGCGAAGAAGGCTCCGGAGCCTTCGTGGCCGGCGCGCGCTACGGCGAAGGGCACCTCTACACCCGCAACGCCGGCACCCACAAGATCTTCTGGCAGGGCCCGTCGGTCGGCTGGGACTTTGGCGCCGATGGTGCCAGGGTAATGATGCTCATCTATAACCTGCCCGCCGTGAATTCGATCTACGGGCGGTTCGCCGGGGTCAATGGCTCGGCCTATCTGGTCGGCGGTGTCGGCATGACCGTTCTCCTGAAGGACGAGATGGTCCTGGTTCCCGTTCGCGCAGGTGTCGGTGCACGGCTCGGGGTCAACATGGGCTATCTGAAATTTACCGATAAGCCGACCTGGAATCCGTTCTGATCCGGCAAGCGGCCCGGTCAACCGGGCCGTTTCCGCCTCACCGCTATCCGGGCGGAACCCATCCGCATGTGTTCATGGCGCTTGATGCACTATATCAAGTATACTTGGCGGCAAGCTTTGTGTCGTCTAATGATGGACAGTGAGCGCTTGGACGCACGCGGGAGCCTGACTTGATAGAAGCAGCGATGTATGTGGCACTTGGGTTTTGCACGGCCGGACTGATCGGCCTGGCGATCCTGCCTGCCTTCTATCGCCGGGCCGCCCGTCTGACGGAAGAAGCGCTGCGGGCCGTGAACCCTTCCAGCTATGCCGAAGTCCGGGCCGCCCAGGACCAGGCACGGGCAAGACACGCCGTGGAATTGCGTCGGGTTGAACGCCAGTTGGACAGTGAACGGGAAAAGGCGGCGAAATTCCTGCTCGACGCCTCCACGATGAAAGCGGAAATCGAACAGCTGAAAAAGGCCCACAAGGACCAGGTCGGCGAACTGGAAACGAAGATTTCCGAAATCGAAGTCGACCGGCAGTCGATCGACCTGCTTTCGGGCGAAGTCAAGACGCTCCGCGAAAAACTCTCCGAAGCCGAAAAGGCGCTCGCCGAAAGCTGGAGCGAAGCGCCGGCGACGAAGGCCGCACCGGCGTCTTCGGGTGGCAAAACCTATGCCGAATGGCTGCCTGCCGCCGACACGATGACCCTTACCGCCATCACCGGCCTTGAAGCGGAGGTGGCGACACTGAAGGCGCGGCTGGCGAAATACGAGCCCGTGGTGGCCGGTGAAGTGGAGGCCGCACGCGACAAGGCCGCCAAGACGCGGCTCGCCGAACTGGAAGAAGAGCTGGTCGATACGGAATCCAAATACATCTCCGCACAGGTCGAAGTCACCCGTCTGTCGCTGTTGCTGGATTCGGCCAATCTCACCGAGACCGAACTTCAACAGCGCCTGAACGCCGAAATCGAAAAGATCACGCACGAAAAGCTCCGGCAGGAAAGCGAACTGAAGGACAAGGAGCGCGCCCTCAAACGCATGTCCGGCCAGGTGGACAAGCTCCGCAATGACCTCGCGGGAACCCCTGCCCTGGCGGAGCTTCGCAAGGAATTGCGCGCGCTTGCTGCCAGTATCTCCGGCACGGAAACCGTTTCAATCACAGCTGCGGACGCTTCAGCCGGCAGTGCGCGGGAGAATGGCGCGGACCACGGCCGGCCGGCTTCGGCCAATGGCGGCGCGCCGCATGTCAACGGCTCGCAGGCCTTCCCGGCCGCCAACGGTGACGCCGGCACCACCGCAGCTCGATCGTCGGAAATAGCCTCGGCGGCGCAGGCGCTGGTCAGCCGCATCGTCGCCTCAAACCGGCGCAAGCCGGAGCCCCAGACCGGGGAAGCCGCCGGGACCGCCGGCAGCACGCAGTCCAAGCCGGACGACGGTTCCGGGGCGAGCGGAAAATCCAAGCAAAAGGAAGATGTGGCTTGATCTCAGCCTTCAAGGGCGGTCATTTAGACCCTGACTGACAACTGCCTGAAGAGCCTGCGGTAAATGCTGATTGAACGCCACAATGCAATCCTGGAATTGGCCCGGCAGATGGGCCGCGTCAGCGTCGATGACCTGGCAAGGCGTTTCGACGTCAGTCCGCAGACCATCCGCAAGGACCTGAACGAGCTGTGCGAGCGGCGCCTGCTCGCCAGGACCCATGGCGGCGCGCTTCTGTCCTCGGGCATCGAGAATGTCGGCTACGAGGCGCGCAGGATCATTTCCAGCAAGGAAAAGGCCGATATCGGCGAAAGCGTCGCCGCGCTCATTCCGGACAATGCCTCGATCTTCATCAATATCGGCACGACGACGGAAGCGGTCGCCCAGGCACTGCTTCAGCACCGGGGCCTGATGGTCATCACCAACAACATCAACGTCGCCAGCCTGATGCGCGGCTATACGCAGATCGAGGTGGTGATCGCCGGCGGTGTGCTGCGCCACTCCGATGGCGGTATCGTCGGCGAGGCGGCCGTCGATTTCATGCGCCAGTTCAAGGTGGATTTTGCCGTGATCGGCGCTTCGGCCATTGATCCGGACGGATCGCTGCTCGACTACGATTATCGCGAAGTGAAGGTCACCAAGACCATCATGGACAATGCGCGCCAGGTCATTCTGGCCGCCGACAGCACCAAGTTCGAACGCACTGCCCCGGTCCGCGTCGGCCATCTGTCCGAGGTCGACACGTTCGTGACCGATTACTGCCCGAACCCCGATTTCCTGCGAATTGCCGCGGAAGCGGAAGTTCACCTGGTCCAGACCGGCCGCCAGGACGTCGTAGCAGCGGGATAGGCGGAAACCTTGACGGAACGCCGGTACGGCCGAATGCCACCCGCCTGTGGGCAGGCGGTGGCAAGGATGTTTGTATTCTGGGGAAAAATTGGCACGCCCAACGGGACTCGAACCCGTGTTTCCGCCGTGAAAGGGCGGCGTCCTAGACCGCTAGACGATGGGCGCGCGGTGCTTGGCGGCATCTGCCTCAAGCCAAGGACCGTGCGTATAAGGCTGCGCGGCCGATGACGCAAGCCCCTTTCTTCATTTTTTCGTCACACGCCTGTTCATAACCGCGCATCGGGGTCCTGTGACCGAGGCAACGTCGGTCGGCGCGGCTGTCAGCGGGCGAGAATATCGGTCCGGCCAAGCTGTTTTCCGGTCGCCGGATCAAAGCGCAGCAGCGCCGTTCCGCCCTCTTCCTTGACGAGGACCAGCAGCAGGTCCCCGGAGAGGGTTGCCTGAAGAACCTCCGCCCCGGGACCGACGTCCACCGTCGCCGCGAACGGCGCCTCGGAGGGGTCGGGCTCATAAGTGTTGATCTTGTAGAGAATAGCTGCAAAGACAGCGACGAACCCGGCAAACATGATCAGGGACGATCCGAGCAGCAGGCGTTTGAGTTTCGCCTGGACGCGTTGAGTAGCCGGATCGAGCGGCGCCTCGTCGGGGCCCTCTTCCCGATAATCAGGTTGTGACATGACAGACTATTCCCACGTAGATCCGGCCGACCTGGACACGGAGTTCAGTTTAACGGTTGATGCAGCCGATGCCGGAAAGCGGCTGGATGCGGTGCTGGCGGCCAATCTGGAGGCCCTTAGCCGGAACAGGATACAGGCACTGATCAAATCCGGTGACGTCACCGTCGGCGGCGCGAAAATAGTGGAGCCCAAGTACCGGGTCAATGAAGGCGACGCGCTTACGCTCACATTGCCGGAACCGGAAGATCCCGAGCCCATGGGCGAGGACATTCCGCTCGCGGTGGTTTTCGAGGACGAACACCTTATCGTTATCGACAAGCCCGCCGGGCTTGTCGTTCACCCGGGGGCTGGGAACTGGACGGGGACGCTGGTCAACGCACTGATCCATCATTGCGGCGACAGCCTGTCGGGCATCGGCGGCGTCAGGCGGCCGGGCATCGTCCACCGGATCGACAAGGATACCTCCGGCCTGCTGGTCGTGGCCAAGACCGACCAGGCGCACAGCGGGCTTGCCGCGCAGTTCGCCGACCATGGCCGCACCGGGCCGCTGGAACGGGCCTATTTAGCGCTTGTCTGGGGCGCTCCTGCCAGCCTGAAGGGCACGATCGACGCCAATCTGGCCCGCTCGCACACCAACCGGCAGAAGATCGCCGTCGTGAAAACCGCCGGCCGCCGCGCCATCACCCATTGGCAGGTGAAGGAACGGTTCAGCCATGCCGGCGAGCCGGCCCTGGCCTCCCTGATGGAATGCCGCCTGGAGACCGGCCGCACCCACCAGATCCGCGTCCATATGGCCCATATCGGCCATCCCCTGATCGGCGACAGTGATTACGGCTCCGGGTTCAAGACCAAGGCGAACCGGCTTGAAGAGCCGCTCAAGGGCCTTGTCGCGAATTTCGGCAGGCAGGCGCTTCACGCGGGACTGCTTGTCTTCGAACACCCGGTTAGCGGTAAAACTTTGCGTTTCGAGAGCCAGACCCCCCCGGATTTCGAAAATCTTTTGTCTGCATTACGAAACTTTTAGGATCCTATTTCGTTTTTCAGTCATGCAATCGGCAAATTCCGACCTATATTAGGAGATCTTGTGTGCCTGAACGGACACTATTGTGCGTCCGCCTTAACTCCGAAACGGCTCGCTTGCGCGAATTTCGCGGGGCACCCGGAGCCTGGGGACGCAGTTTGACGAAAGGGGGTGCATGTTATGGCCCAGAACGTACCGATGCTCACTGCCGGGGAAGGCGGCCTCAGCCGCTATCTGGATGAGATCTGCAAGTTTCCCATGCTGCAGCCGCAGGAAGAGTACATGCTCGCCAAGCGCTACAAGGAGCATGAAGACCCTGAAGCGGCAGAGCGCCTCGTCAATTCCCACCTGCGGCTCGTCGCCAAGATCGCCATGGGGTACCGCGGCTACGGCCTGCCGATCGGCGAAGTCGTCTCCGAAGGCAATGTCGGCCTGATGCAGGCGGTCAAGCGCTTTGAGCCGGACAAGGGTTTCCGGCTCGCGACCTATGCGATGTGGTGGATCAAGGCCGCCATTCAGGAATATATCCTGCGGTCCTGGTCGCTCGTCAAAATGGGCACCACCGCAAACCAGAAACGGCTGTTTTTCAATCTGCGCCGTCTGAAGGGCAAGATCCAGGCGCTGGACGAGGGCGACCTGAAGCCGCATCAGGTGTCTGAAATCGCGACCCGCCTCGGCGTGTCCGAGGACGAGGTCATCTCCATGAACCGCCGCCTCGGCGGCGACGCCAGCCTCAACGCCCCGGTGCGTGCGGAAGCGGACGCCGGCGAATGGCAGGATTGGCTCGTCGACGAGAGCGAAAGCCAGGAAACCATGCTGGCCAATCAGGAGGAGCTGGACATGCGCCGCAAGCTCCTGAGCGACGCCATGGATGTCCTCAATGAACGCGAACGCCGCATTTTCGAGGCCCGCCGGCTCTCCGAGGACCCGATGACGCTGGAGGATCTGTCCGGCGAATTCGGCGTCAGCCGCGAACGCGTGCGCCAGATCGAAGTCCGCGCCTTCGAAAAGGTTCAAAAGGCCGTGCGCAACAGCGCCCGTTCCATGGAACAACCGGCAGCCTGACGTCCGGAACCTAGCAGGTTGCCCGAAAGCGCCGGAGCCTATATGGGCTTCGGCGTTTTTCGTTTTCCGGCGCCCGCCTCGCTCACCTGATTTCGATGGCGTAGCTTTCGACCGGCACGACCTTGCTGATGAGGCCGGCCTCGGCCATGAACTCGGCAAAGCGCTGATAGCGTCCCTTGTCGAGCGCTGCGGGGCGCTTGGCAAAGCGCGGCAGCGTGTCCGCCCAGGCGCGTTTGTTCAATTCGTCATTGAGATGCGGATAGGCCTCGATGAAGGCGTTCCAGGCTTGCTCCGGATGGTTGGTCAGGTAGATCGTCGCCGCCTCGACCGCTGCCAGGAACCTGGCATAGCGCGGATCGTCGACCTTGTCCTTGTTCACCACATAGATGAGCTCATCGAAGACCGGCACGCCGTTTTCCTCCGGGAAGAAGGCCTTGCCTTCCTTGCCTTCGATCTCGATCTGCGTCAGCTCGAAATTGCGGTAGGCGCCGATGACCGCATCCACCTGGCCCGACATGAGCGCCGGAGACAGAGCGAAATTCACGTTGATGAGTTCGACATCGTCGATCGTGAGATCAACCGAGCGCAGCATCTGTCCGAGCATGGCATCTTCGAAACCGGACACGGAAAACCCGATCGTCTTGCCCTTCAGGTCCTTCAATTCCTTGATCGGACCGTCCTTCAGAACGATCAGCGAGTTGAGCGGCGTTTCCACCAGCGTGCCGATATGCATCAGGGGCAGGCCTTCCTCGATATGGGCATGCAGCGTCGGCTGGTAGGAGATGGCGATATCCCCCTGCCCTGCGGCAACGAGTTTCGGGGGCATGGCCGGGTCGGCAGGTTCGACCAGTTCCACGTCAAGGCCCTCGGCTTCGAAGAAACCCATGGTCTGCGCGGTGATGACCGGAGCATGGTCGGGATTAGTGAACCAGTCCAGGAGCACGGTCAGCTTTTCCGCGGCTTGAAGCGGGGTGCTGGCGAGCAGACCGGCGGCAACCGTCAGGGATAGCAGTGTCTTTTTCATTCAATCCTCCAGAAATTGAGGCGGCGGTCAGTCTTCGACCTGCCAGGGGACGAGAATTCGGGTGAGATGTTCGACGGCGTAGCGCATGGCCAGCACCATCAGCGCGAGCAGGATGACGGCGGCAAACAGGAGATTGGCATTGCCGCGCGCATTGGCCTGCAACATGATGAAAGCCAGCCCGCCCTTGGCTCCGGCCCACTCGCCGACCACCGCGCCCATCGGGGCAAAAACGGCGGCAACGCGCAGGCCGGACGCAAAGGCGGGCAAGGCGGAGGGGAGACGGAAGATCCAAAGCTCCTTGTGCCTGGGCACGCCGTAAAGGCGAGCCAGGTCCTTGAGGCCGGTTTCGGTCCGCCGCAGCCCGTCATAGACGGTCGAGGTGACCGTGAAGAAGATCACCAGTATGGCCATGACGATTTTCGAGGACATGCCGAAGCCCAGCCAGAGCACCAGCACCGGTGCGATGGCGAAAACCGGCAAGGCCTGCGTCACCAGGATCGGCGGCATGATCACCCGCCCGGCCAGCGGAAACAGCCAGACGGATATCGCCAGAAGCGCCCCGGACGTGACGCCGAGTGCAAATCCGAGCACGGTTTCCAGGGCCGTGATCCCCGCATGGTGCAGCAGGAAACCGGCATGTTTGGGAAAGGCAAGCAGCACGTCCACCGGCCCGGGAAGCATGAAGGACGGCGGCTGCAGGACCGCGACCAACAGGCCCCAGATGCCCAGGGCAGCGCCGGTGCCGGCCAGGAATTTCAGGAGGATGGCAAGGAACGCCTTCATGGCGCCTCCCAGACCGACTGAAAGGCCTTTGAGGCTTCCGTTCCGGCGAACGGTATCTGCATGTGCAGATGCCGCCGCGATGGCAGGCACAAACGCATAGGATCTCCCGTCTTCGGACGTGCCGAACGTGACATTGGAGATCCGGGAATAGGCTAAGGATTCCGTCCCTTCGCCGGCATGACCCGGATCAGGTTCTAAGGGTTCGGCGCTTGCGCCATCTCAGCTCCACAATGGGAGCACCCCTCGGACCAAGCCGGAACATGCCCTGCCCGGCCGAAAAATGCAAGCCGCCGGATGGCGGTCCAGGCGGATCTTCGGATCGTCATCCCGGGCGCAGCGAAGCGGAGACCCGGGATCGGTGAGCCGATGTCTATCGGCGATAACGCGAATGCTAGTGGCTCTCCGGTCCCGGCTCGCGCTGCGCTTGGCCGGGATGACGATGGAAAGGAGGTACTTCGTCAGAAAACCGAGGCGCCGGATGGCGGCTTTTCAATCTTGAGGTGTCAGCCGGCCTGCCAAGAGGAAAGGGCCTGTTCGACTACATTCTCGCCGGCCGAACCCTTTTCGATGGTCAGGATCCCGCGTTTGCCGTTCTCGTAGAGCATGGGAATGTCGATCCAGCCACGCTCACGCAAAAGGGCGAGGTTGCGCTGCTGTTCGTTCGGCAGATTGGAAAGCGCGATCCAGAAGAAGCCCGGAGAGACTTTCACCGAGGCTCCGATCAACGCATCGCCGCGTGCCTCTTCCGTCGGTTTCATGACAAGGCCGGGAACGTTGACGACATCGCCGGAGGCAAAGCTATCAGGGAACTCGTACTTGATCTCAACGAGATGGCTGGCCGGCAGGGACGTGTCGTCATTCGGCTTGATCCGGATATCGACCTTCACGTCGCGTTCGGGGATTTCGACCGATGCACTCAGAACCGCCTGCGCCTTGCCGTCGAGATTGGTCTCTTCCTCGAGCGTCCAGACAACGGCGCCCTGAGAAGCCGTGCCGGCCCCTCCGCTTTCATCCCCCTCCTCATAGAGGATCGAGCGTTGAGCCCCTTCCTCAAGCCCGACGGAAGGATCGGACGGCGTGGTTTCCTCGGGCGCGATCGCCGCCAGGTTGCCTTCCGGAACGGCGAGCGGTTCACCGTCGCCGGGCTCCGATGCGGTTTCCCCGGCCGGCGCTTCGGCGTCAGCGGGCGCATCGTCTCCTTCGATATTGGTGACGATGGAAGGTTGGGCGGGCTTCGGTTCAGCCTCCTCAGGTGTAATCAGGGTCGTGGTGACGGACCGCGCGTCCGGTGCAACCACCTCCCCTTCGCTGTCGCTCAGCAACCGGTCGCTATTCTTCACCGGCTCTCCGGCCGTACCGTCCGCAGTGCCCACCTCCGCCGGTTCATCCACCGGCTCATCGGCGGGTGAGGTCGTCTGAGACGTCTCGGACGTCTCGCCCGTCCTGTTGGCGGTGAACTGTCCTTCGGGCGCGAGGAAGAAATAGGCGCCGGCGCCCAGAACCGCCAACAACAGGACGGCCGCGATCACGATCGGAAGGATGCGGTTGCCGGCGCCGTCCCTCAAGGCCTCCGAAGCGCTCGGGCGTTTCGACCGGCCGTTTTTCCTGAAGCTCTCTTTTGCGGCCGCCAGCTCGGCGTCGCCGTAGCGCGACGTTTCGGTTGCTGCTTGCTGACCATCTTCCGGTTCAAAAAGACTGTCGTCTTCATGAGGCGCCTGGCTTCCAAAGGACGGTTCGCGGCGCTCTGGCGATGTATCCACCGAAGGCTGCTCGAGCGAAGGATCAGCGGCCTCCCTGGTGCTCTGGACGGCCTGGGTGGCGGCCGTGCCGAGCGATTGCGCTTCCGAAAGCGTGTCTTTCAGCGGTGAAGGGACATCCTCGTCAGACGGAGCCTCCTCCTCGCCCTCAGGCGCGGGTTCATGGGCCGGCTCGGCTGCGACCTCGGCCTCGTCTTCCGCGGGCGCGGCAGCGGCAGGCCGCGCCACGGGCGGCTCCACCCTGGGGGCTGCCGGGCCCAGGCCGAGGCTTTCCCGGGCTGCTTCCGCTTCCACCTTGCGGATCGCCTCTTCCAGGCGGAGCTGTTCGGCGGTGATTTCGGAAGGCGACAGCGGCGGTTCGTAGGCTTTGAGTTGATTGACAATGGCGTTGCGCGCGCGGCTGTACACACTCCGGCGGGCAGCACCATTGCTTTCCGGCAAAGACGCGATCGTTTTCTTCAGAATCGAATAATAATCAGCCATCTTCCTGCCTACCGGCCAACTGCAAGGATCGGATCTGCTGGCCTGAGATTTCGGGTCATAGTCAGGCTTATAGCAAGTTTTTGAAGACCGGCGCTATTTCTTCGAAAAATCCCGTTCAAACAGCGAACCTTCCAGTACTCTTGTCCCGTTACGTAGTTATCTGATCGACGCGGACAAGCGCAATTGAGAATACCCGGCCAAGCCATCGTGATCTCGCAACGCGCCTGTCAGCTTCAATTATTGGCCTTCTATCGCCGCAGATCTCAATCCTGGAAAGGATTCTGCACAAGAATTGTGTCATCACGTTCCGGACTGGTGGAAAGAATTGCCACCGGCGCACCGATAAGCTCCTCCACGTGGCGCACATATTTGATCGCCTGCGCCGGCAGGTCCGCCCAGGTCCGCGCGCCTTCGGTCGATTCCTTCCAACCCGGCAGCGACTCGTAAACCGGCACGACCCGCTCCTGCGCCCCTTGCGAGGCCGGCAGATAGTCGATGCGTTCGCCGTCCAGCTCGTAGCCGACGCAGATCTTGATTTCATCGAGGCCGTCGAGAACATCCAGCTTCGTCAGCGCGATGCCGTTGATGCCGGATGTGCACACGGTCTGGCGAACCAGCACGGCGTCGAACCAGCCGCAGCGCCGGCGCCGGCCGGTGACGGTTCCGAATTCATGGCCGCGGCTTCCCAGAAATTCGCCGACTTCGTTCTGCTGCTCGGTCGGGAACGGCCCTTCCCCCACACGCGTCGTATAGGCTTTGGTGATGCCGAGCACGTAGTCGATCGATCCCGGCCCGAGGCCGCAGCCGGTCGCGGCCTGGCCGGCCACCGTGTTGGACGAGGTCACGAACGGGTAGGTGCCATGGTCGATATCCAGAAGCGCGCCCTGGGCGCCCTCGAACAGGATGCGCTTGCCTTCGCGGCGCAGCCCGTCGAGCAGGTACCACACCTTGTCCATGTAGGGCAGAACCTTGTCGGCGACGCTGGCGAGCTCATCGTAGATCGCCTGGGCGGAAATCTCCTCCTGGCCGAGGCCGCGGCGCAGGGCGTTGTGGTGGGTCAGCAGCCGGTCGATCTTCGCCGGAAGCGTGCCGAGATTCTTCAGGTCCATGAGCCGGATGGCGCGGCGGCCCACCTTGTCTTCATAGGCCGGGCCGATGCCGCGCTTGGTCGTGCCGATCCGTGTGCCGGTGTTGGAATTCTCCCGCAGGGCGTCCAGTTCGCGGTGAAGCGACAGGATGAGCGTCGCATTCTCGGCAACGCGCAGGCTCTCGGGCGTCACGACGACCCCCTGCTTTGCCAGCCGCTCGACCTCGTCGGAAAGCGCATGCGGGTCCAGAACGACGCCGTTGCCGATAATCGACAATTTGCCTTCGCGCGCGACACCGGACGGCAGCAGGGAGAGCTTGTAGCTGACACCGTCGATGACCAGCGTGTGTCCGGCGTTGTGACCGCCCTGGAACCTTACGATGACATCGGCCTGTTCCGACAACCAGTCGACAATCTTGCCTTTGCCTTCGTCTCCCCATTGCGAACCGACAACAACCACATTCGCCATCTAGTCTTTGCTCTCCTGAAGCAGCTTTTCGGATCCCGGGCCAAGCCTCGAGCGCCACACGACAAGCCCCGGCAACTGACCGGGGCAAACGGCGCGGACTATAGACAGGTTTCCTACCTCTTGCGAGTCTCCGTGTGCAAATTATGACGCCGCCGTTCACTTTTTCGGCGCGCGCCGCAATCCCTTGTAAATCATGGCGGCGTCGCCATTCCACCTGTCCGGACAGATCGGTTTCCGGGTGGGCGGCATGGCGTTTGCGTGCTAGTCGAGGCGATTATCGCCATGGCACGGCGCGGCGTTCGAAACGACGCAGGCCGCACCCATAAAGGCGCTTATTTTGTCTGCATTGAGGCCGGCTGGCCCGACGGCAGGCTGAACATGCAAGCGAGACGGAAATGCCACTGCGAAACTGGATCATGCTGATCGTGCTCGGCGCCATCTGGGGCGGGTCCTTCCTGTTCGCCAAGGTGGCCGTAGCCGAGATTCCGCCCTTTGTGCTGGTCTTCTTCAGGGTGTCGATCGCCTGCGCCTTCCTTCTCGTCGTACTCTGGCATCAACGGCTCCTGGGGAGCCTTCAGCTGCGCCTGGCACTGCCATTTCTTGCCATGGGTTTGCTGAACAATGCGGTGCCGTTCTCGCTCCTGTTTCTCGGGCAGACCGTCATCGGCGCGGGCCTTGCCTCCATCCTGAACGCGACGACACCGGTGTTTACCGTCCTCGTCGCCAGTGTCCTGGTGAAACAGGAGGTCCTTCAGGCGCACCGGACCGCCGGCGTGGTGCTCGGAGTGGCCGGGGTCGCCATCATGCTGTCCAGCAGCCTCGCAGGCCTTGCCAACGACCCGCTCTGGGCGCAGCTCAGCTGTCTCGGGGCGGCCATGTCCTACGCCTGTGCCGCGACGTTCGCCAAACGGTTCAGATCGCTGCCCCCGCAAGTCGCCGCGACGGGCCAGCTGCTCGGCTCAACCCTGATCATGGCACCCGTCGCCTTCTTTACGGCCACGGGCTGGTCGGTTGCCGACCCGAGCCCGACCACCTGGGCGAACGTCGCTGCGCTTGCCGTTCTGGCAACGGCCCTGGCCTATCTGATCTATTTCCGGCTGCTCTCCGAAGCAGGCGCCACCAATGCCTCGCTTGTCACGCTGCTTGTCCCGGCAAGCGCGCTGTTCTTCGGCTGGCTGATCCTGGGCGAGAATCTCGGCGCCCTGCAGCTCGGCGGCTTCAGTGTCCTGCTGATCGGGCTCGTCGTCCTGGACGGGCGCATCTTCAAGCGCCTGAGAGCCAGGCCGGCTTAGCTCACGTGAGCGGTCATCCGAGTTTGATGGGAATTTTCCCTTCCGCCCTCCTGCAGGCCAAGGCGGACCGGCAGGAGGGCGGAAGGGAACTCAGACGTCCGGCGCTCAGAATTTCAGCGCCTGAACCTGCTTCACATGCGAGACGGCCCGCAACCGCGCCATCACTTCGTCCGGAACTTCGCCGTCCACTTCGACGAGACAGATCGCATCTTCGCCCGGTGCGATCCGGCCGAGGTGGAAAGTGGCGATGTTCACACCGCTGCTGCCGAGCTCCATGCCCAGATGCCCGATGAACCCGGGTTTGTCCTCGTTGGTGATGTAGAGCATATGGGGCCCGAGTTCGGCCTCCATGTTGATGCCCTTCACCTGGATGATCCGCGGTTTTCCGTCCGCGAACACGGTGCCGGCGACGGACCGTTCCTGACGCTCGGTGATGACGGTCAGGCGCATATAGGTCTCGTAGGCTCCCTGCTTCTCGCGGCGGGTTTCCTCGATCCTGATGCCCCGTTCCTTGGCCAGCGTCGGCGCGGACACCATGTTGACCGTCTGCAGGAGCGGTGTCAGCAGCCCGGTGATCGCCGCCGCCGTCAGGGCCTGGACGTTCATCTCCGCGATCGCGCCGGCATATTCCAGCCGAATGCCTTCAATGCCGGTTTCGGTCAATTGACCGGCAAAGGAACCGAGTTGTTCGGCCAGACGGACGAAGGGCGCCAGCTTCGGCGCCTCTTCGGCCGAGATCGAAGGCATGTTGAGCGCGTTGCGAACGGCTCCGTCAAGCAGGTAGTCGCACATCTGTTCGGCCACCTGCAGGGCGACGTTCTCCTGGGCTTCCGAGGTCGAGGCCCCCAGATGCGGCGTCGAGACGAAATTCGGCGCACCGAAGAGCACGTTGTCCTTTGCCGGTTCCTCGACAAACACGTCGAAGGCCGCACCGGCAAGCTTGCCTTCGTCCAGCGCCACCCTGACCGCCGCCTCGTCCGCCAGGCCGCCGCGGGCGCAGTTGATGAGAAACGCGCCCCTTTTCATCTTCGCGATGGCATCCGCACTGATGACGTTGCGGGTCTTGTCCGTCAGCGGCGTGTGCAGGGTGATGAAATCCGAACGGCTCAACAGCTCGTCGAGCGCGACCTTCTCCACACCCAGTGCCAGGGCCCGTTCCGGGGTCAGGAACGGATCATAGGCGATCACCCTCATCTTGAGGCCTATCGCCCGGTCGGCAACGATGGAGCCGATATTGCCGCAGCCGATAAGGCCGAGCGTCTTGCCGGTCAGTTCGCGGCCCATGAAGCGGGACTTTTCCCACTTGCCGGCCTGCGTGGAAGCATCCGCCGCCGGGATCTGCCGCGCAACCGACATCATCATGGAAATCGCGTGTTCGGCCGTGGTGATCGCATTGCCGAACGGCGTGTTCATCACGATGATGCCGCGTGCGGTCGCCTTGGGAATATCCACGTTGTCGACGCCGATCCCGGCCCGGCCGATCACTTTCAACCGGTCCGCGGCCGCGATGATCTTTTCCGTGACCTTGGTGGCCGACCGAATGGCGAGGCCGTCATACTGGCCGATGAGTTCGAGAAGCTTTTCCTTGTCCTTGCCGACTTCGGGAAGGAAATCCGCGTCCACACCGCGGTCCTTGAAAATCTGCACCGCAGCGGGGGACAACTTGTCTGAGATCAGTACCTTGGGAGCCATGTGAGCATCTCCTGGATCAACCTGCATTCAGCTTGATCGGTTTCAGAGTGCCGGAGCAAGTTGCCTGCGTCCGGATGGATCCAGGTTGCTCCAGAACACACTACGGTCCGGGCAGCGCACCGCCCGGGAGCTATCGTGGTGGGAGGAGAAAGTGCTCAGGCAGCCTGAGGCAGTTTCGCTTTTTCCGCGTGGAAGGCCCAGTCGAGCCAGGCAGTCAGGGCCTTGAGATCGTCGGCTTCGACGGTCGCGCCGGTCCAGATGCGCAGGCCGGAGGGAGCATCGCGATAGGCGCCGATGTCATAGGCCACACCTTCCGCATCCAGAACGCCGACGATCGCCTTTGCGAACGCGGCCTGTTCCTCGCCCCCGAGCGCCTGGATGCCCGGATCGGACACCTTCAGGCAAACGGAGGTGTTGGACCGCGTGGCCGGGTCGGCGGCGAGAAAATCGATCCAGCCGGTCTTTTCCACCCAGTCGCCGATGACCTTCAGGTTTGCATCCGCACGGGCGCGCAGGCCGGTGAGGCCGCCAAGGCCCTCCGCCCATTTCAGCGCATCGATATAGTCTTCGACGCAGAGCATGGACGGCGTGTTGATGGTTTCGCCCTTGAAGATGCCCTCGATCAGCTTGCCGCCCTTGGTCAGGCGGAAGATCTTCGGCAGCGGCCATGAGGGGCTGTAGCTTTCCAGACGCTCGACCGCGCGCGGGCTCAGGATCAGCACGCCGTGCGCGGCCTCCCCGCCCAGAACCTTCTGCCAGGAGAAGGTCACGACATCGAGCTTGTCGAAAGGAAGATCCTGCGCGAAAGCAGCCGACGTCGCGTCGCAGATCGTCAGGCCCTGCCGATCCCCCGGAATCCAGTCGCCATTGGGCACGCGGACACCCGAGGTCGTGCCGTTCCAGGTGAAGACGACGTCGTTGGAAAAGTCGACCGCCGAAAGATCCGGCAACTCGCCGTAAGGCGCTTCCAGAACGCGGGCATTGTCGAGCTTAAGCTGCTTGATGACGTCGGTGACCCAGCCGGAGCCGAAGCTTTCCCAGGCGAGCATGTCGACGCCGCGCGCGCCGAGCATCGACCAGAGCGCCATTTCCACCGCGCCGGTGTCGGACGCCGGAACGATGCCGATCCGGTAGTCGTCCGGGACCCGCAACACCTTGCGTGTCAGGTCGATGGCTTCGGCCAGCTTGGCCTTGCCTGGCTTGGCACGGTGCGAGCGCCCGAGGGGGGCATCGCTCAGCTTGTCGAGCGACCAACCGGGACGTTTGGCACAGGGACCGGATGAAAAATTGGGATTGGCCGGACGCACGTCCGGCTTGGCGGTGAGATCATTCATATCTGTCTACCCTCGCAGATAGTAGCCCCTCGGTGGGGAGGGGTGGCCCACCTATGGGGATAGAACCTTCCCGGCGTCCGGTCAACGCAAATTGGCGAGGAAACGAAAAAGGCCGGTCTGGGACCGGCCTTCTCCTAGACTGTATGACCTTGCGATCAGAAATTGCTCATGATCGGGCCTTGCGGATAGGCCGGCGCAGCCATGGTGTTGAAGGTATAGCGGGCACCGAGCCGGAACTCGTGGGCCGTCAGGTCGTCCCATTCCACCCGTGAGTTCGGGCTCGCAGTATCGGCCAACTTCACCGTTTGGGCTTTGCCCAAATCCTTGTAGCGGTAACCAGCGTCCAGGCTCCAGTTCTCTGTAACCGAATACTCCGCACCTGCCATCAATGCCCAGGCAAAGTTCCAGTCGCCGTGTGTCCCGGCATAGTCCGTCGTGCCCGTGCCAGGATTGATCGAGTACGTGTTGTCGGTTTGAACATAAGCTGCACCGACACCGGCGCCGACATATGGCGTTATCCTGTTCCATGTCCCGAGATCGACATAGGCGTTGACCATAACGGTCCAAACGTCGATATCCGTGCCTTCTTCGGAATAGCCGCCGGTACATCCGCCGCAAACCGCGTAACCCTTGGCGCCTGCCGGTGTTTCGTAGTCGAGCGTTATGTCACTGCGAAAGTAGTCGTTGAACTGATAGCCGACACCCACCCCGATCATCCAGGCATTGTCCATGCTTTCCCGTTCAAAGCGGAGCATCCCTGCATTACCGTAGTCGTCAAAGCTGCCGCTCGGATCGCTGTAAATCTTGTAACCGATATCGCCGCGCAGGTACAAGCCACCGACAGCCGGCACGATCGGGGTATGTTCAATAACCGGAGCCGGCAGGTCCGCGGCATAAGCCGTGGTGGAAAGCACAACAGCAATGCCGGTCAAAGACAAACGCTTAAAGAAATTGTCCATGTCCTCGTCCTCTTTCAGTGAGCGTCCGCTTCAACCAATGGTCGGACACATCAAAGTCGGGAGGATATTGGCGGCAATTGATTAAAGGTGGCTTAACTGTGTTCTTTAACCGGGAATTTTTACCTTAAGCAATCCTTAACGACCCAAAGTAAATCACAGGCCCGCAAGAAACATCGCGCTCGGCAGTCCAGGAATTCCGGCGCGTTGACCAACCAGCCCGGACCAGGGAAAATCTGACGGTCAACGCGGGAGCCTTCAGGCGAATTCAGCTATGCGACTGAAATTAAATGGTTTCCTCCGCCGAAATGCTCGGTTCGCCAAGAGGCATCTTCAGGCGGCAAAGTATCTCTACAAAAAACGCCAGTAATCAGACCCACTCCACTTGGAGTGGCCCAAGATTGTCCATGGTACCTTGATTACGCCGCCGCAGTGGCGACGACCCCGGCAATATCGTTCACCACCTGGGTAATCAGGTCGGCGTCGTCGCCCTCGGCCATGACCCGGATCAGAGGCTCCGTGCCGGAGGCGCGAATCACGAGACGGCCCGACTTTCCAAGACGGGCTTCGCCGTCTTCGATGGCGGTCTTGACCAGATCTATCTCAAGCGGCATTCCGCCCTTGTAGCGCACATTCTTCAGGATCTGCGGCACGGGATCGAACCGGCGGCAGACTTCGGACACCGGTCTGCCCTGATCCTTGACGCAGGCCAGGATCTGGAGGGCCGCAATCAGGCCGTCTCCCGTCGTGGCAAAATCGGACAGGACGATATGTCCCGACTGCTCGCCGCCGACATTGAAGCCATGCGCCCGCATATGCTCCACGACGTAGCGGTCACCCACCTTGGTGCGGGCGAGGCTGAGGCCGAGGCTTGCCAGATAGCGCTCCAGTCCCAGATTGGACATCACCGTCGCGACGATGCCCGGCGCCGACAGCCGGTTGCTTGCCTGCCAGGACTGTGCCACGACGGCCATCAACTGGTCGCCGTCCACGATCGCACCGTTTTCATCGACGATGATAACGCGGTCCGCGTCCCCGTCGAGCGCAATGCCGATATCCGCCCGGACCTCATGCACCTTGCGGGACAGGGCTTCGGTGGAGGTGGAACCGCATTCCTGGTTGATGTTGAAACCGTCCGGAGACACGCCGATGGAAATCACATCCGCGCCAAGCTCCCAGAGCGCTTCCGGCGCCACCTTGTAGGCCGCGCCGTTGGCGCAGTCGATGACCACCCGGAGGCCTTCCAGGTTCATCTCCCGAGGCAGGGTCCGCTTGGCGAATTCGATGTAGCGCTGCTGGGCGCCGTCGATCCGCTTCGCCCGGCCGAGATCGCGCGCGCTGGACAGGCGGGACGTGACGTCCCCTTCGACCAGCTGTTCGATCGATTTCTCGATTTCGTCGCTCAGCTTGAAGCCGTCGGGCCCGAAGAACTTGATGCCGTTGTCCTGGTAAGGATTGTGCGAGGCGGAAATCATCACGCCGAGATCGGATCTGAGCGAGCGCGTCAGCATCGCGACGGCAGGGGTGGGCATGGGACCGAGCAGGAACACGTCCATACCGACGGAGGTGAAGCCGGCTACCAGCGCCGTCTCCAGCATATAGCCGGAAAGGCGCGTGTCCTTGCCGATCACCACCCGGTGGCGGTGTCCGCCGTTCTTGAAGACCAGCCCGGCGGCCATCCCCACCTTCAGGGCCATTTCCGCCGTCATGGGAAAAGCATTGGCCTGACCGCGAATACCGTCGGTTCCGAAAAACTTGCGCATCAAACTTGTCCGTTGATTTATCTCTCGCGCACTTTTAGCGCAGTTGAGCTCAACCGGGCTTCAAAATATGTGAGCAAATATTACGATTCACTAACGATCAGCGGTTTCCCAAAGAAAGATACCCGGCAACTGCCGGGTATCTGATGCTGATCGGTTCTGAAATGCCTGAACAATCAGGACGGCTGCGGCTCCATGCCGCCACTGGCCTCGTCGCCGCCGCGTTTGGCGCCGGTGGTCGGAACCGCTGAGGACCGGCCGATGGGCTGATCGTCGTCCGTGTCGCGGACCGGAGGCTTGCCGTCGAGAAGGCCTTTGATCTCCTCGCCGGAAAGGGTCTCATATTCCAGAAGCCCCTTGGCGATCGTGTGCAGCTGGTCTTCGTGATCGGCCAGGATCTTCTTGGCGGTCTCGTAGCCCTGGTTGACGAAGGACTTGATTTCCGCATCGACGATCTTCTGGGTCTCATCGGAGACATGCTGGTTCTTGGCGACCGAATGGCCCAGGAACACTTCCTCCTGGTTCTCGCCATAGAGCAGCGGGCCCAGCTTGTCGGACATGCCGAACTGGGTCGCCATCGCACGGGCGAGCTTGGTGGCCATCTGAATGTCGCCGGAAGCCCCCGACGTCACCTTCTCGTAGCCGAAGATCATCTCTTCCGCGACGCGGCCACCCATGGCAACGGCCAGATCGGCCTTGCACTTCGCCCGGGTCAAAGACACCTGGTCCTTTTCCGGAAGACGCATCACCATGCCGAGGGCACGCCCGCGCGGGATGATCGTCGCCTTGTGGATCGGATCGGAGGCGAGCTGATGCAGCGCAACCAGTGCGTGGCCGGCTTCATGATAGGCCGTCAGCTTCTTCTCTTCCTCGGTCATGACCAGCGTGCGGCGTTCCGCACCCATCATCACCTTGTCCTTGGCGTCCTCGAACTCGGCCATGGTCACCAGTCTCTTGGACCGGCGCGCGGCCAAGAGGGCTGCCTCGTTGACGAGGTTCATCAGATCCGCGCCCGAGAAGCCCGGCGTTCCGCGGGCAAGCGTCCTGACATCCACATCCGGCGCCAGCGGCACCTTGCGCATGTGGACCTTGAGGATCTTTTCGCGGCCGGTGACATCCGGGTTCGGCACGACGATCTGGCGGTCGAAGCGGCCCGGGCGCAGCAGGGCCGGATCGAGCACGTCCGGACGGTTGGTCGCGGCGATGATGATGATGCCTTCATTGGGCTCAAAACCATCCATCTCGACCAGCAGCTGGTTCAAGGTCTGTTCGCGCTCGTCATTGCCGCCGCCGAGACCGGCGCCACGATGACGGCCAACCGCATCGATTTCGTCGATGAAGATGATGCAGGGTGCATTTTTCTTGGCCTGTTCGAACATGTCGCGAACGCGGGACGCACCCACGCCGACGAACATTTCGACGAAATCCGAACCGGAGATCGTGAAGAACGGCACATTCGCCTCACCCGCAACGGCGCGGGCGGTCAGCGTCTTACCTGTGCCCGGAGGGCCGACCAGCAGCACGCCGCGCGGAATGCGGCCGCCGAGCCGCTGGAATTTCTGCGGATCACGCAGGAATTCCACGATTTCCTGAAGGTCTTCCTTGGCTTCGTCGATGCCGGCAACGTCCTCGAAGGTGACGCGGCCATGGGCCTCGGTCAACAGCTTCGCCTTGGACTTGCCGAAGCCCATCGCCTTTCCGCCCGAACCCTGCATCTGGCGCATGACGAAGATCCAGATGCCGAGGATGATCAGCATCGGCAGCCAGGAGAACAGCGCGCCGAGCAGCGGAGAGTTTTCCGCAGGCGGGCGGGCATTCACCAGCACGCCCTTGCCGCGCAGCTCGTTCACATACTGCGCCCCGTCCGGAGCATATGTCTGGAAGGCCGCGCCGCTGTTGTAGCTGCCGGTAATCTTCTGTTCCTGGATCGTGACAGACCTGACTTCACCGTTGTCGACCTGTTTCATGAAGTCCGAATAAGCAATCTCATTCGTCGCGCCTTGCTGCGCAGGACTTTGAAACAGCTGGAACAATGCGATCAACAGCAGGGCGATGATCACCCAAAGAGCAAAGTTGCGGAAGTGTGCGTTCATTTCGTTCCCTTAACCGCCCGACGCGACAGATTGCACGCGGTTGTATATCTCTTAGCGAACATAGGTCGCCGAAGGCCCGCTGCCAAGGCGGTGCGCCATAGTTGCGCATACGCACTGACTATTTTCTTAAGGCCGGAGCCCTAACAGATGTTGAACGCAAGGAAAACTCTAGATTCCCCCGTCCGTGTCCCCATCATCCACAAAAGTGGCCGTCAATTTAGCTTGGATCGGTAAACGTTCCAAATCCAGTTGAATACTATCGTCATTACTGACAGAGAGCTGTTCTACCGGAACACAAGACGCCACGAGCACCCCGTCCCGCGACCATACGGCGGGCGAACACGCGAAAGCTTCTTTCGGCCAGCCCTCCGGCCAGCGGATCTGCTTTGCCGGGACAGGCGCGTTGCAGAGCGGCCCGATGAGCAACCCGGCGTCCGTCTCCTGCGGCAACGGGCCGCGGGAGAGCGAATATCCGTACCGGTTGTCCCAGATACCTGCCTCCGTCGTGATCACCAGCGTTTCAGGTGGTGCCCGCCCCGCTTCCCTCCAGATATGGATGCGACCGGCATCAACTTCAATAAGGGCGCCTGCAAGCGTATGGCGGCAGGATGGCTCACGGATCAGAGCAGCGTCCAGCGCCTGCAGCTTCTGGAACCGGATGCGCGGGTGAACTCCCGTCACGCGGCCGACGACGTGGTTCAGCAGCCTCAGGCGCAGATCTTCAGCAATCCCGGCATAGGCCTCGCGGCTCATCCGGAGCGGGCCGGCCGCATGTTCGGCGACGTGCCGCGCGGCGAGGTCCCTGACCGTCGCCTCCAGCGCTTCGCGGGCTCGCCGCAGGTGGTCCGCCGTTCGGGCGATCCGCTCGGGCGTCAGCCCTTCCTCGGCCAGGAGGGAGGTGATTTTGCGCAGGCGGCTGCGCTTGTATTTCGGGTCCTGGTTGGAAGGATCAAGGCACCAGCTTAGCCCCCGTTCCCTGAGGCTGGCCTCCAGCCGTTCCTTGCGCAGGTTCAGGAACGGCCGCAGCAGTCTGAGGCCCTGTGGTCCATGCGGCTCGTCGGCGGCCATGGCGCTGAGACCGGAAAGACCGCTGCCCCTGGTGAGCCTGTCGAGAAACGTTTCCGCCTGATCATCCATATGATGAGCAAGCACCAGCGCCTCGGCGCCGGACTGCGCCATGTGGTCAGCGAACAGACGGTAGCGGGCCCGGCGAGCCTCGTCCTGAATATTGCTGGCGGGCTTTTCGCCCGTCCAGCGCAGGATCCTGCAGGACAGCCCGTGTTCCGCCGCAGCCCCGGCGACAAACTCCGCCTCGGCTGCGCTTTCCGGCCGCAGACCGTGATCGACGCAAAGCACCTCGGCGTCGCCCTGCCAGGAGACACGCTCTCTCCATTCGCTAAAAAGAACCAGCAGGCCAAGCAGAATCCGCTCCGCCCGAAACAGCGAGCGCCAGTCTTGAAAAGGATTTCAGCCCTGAAAATAAAAAATCGGCTTCATCGGCCGGGAGCCCTTCAGGCTCGACCGGCTCGTCAGGAACATTGTGCACGGCGCCGTTCATCCCGTGCCTGCGACAGAACGGCCGGCGCAGCGTCCGGGTATTTGTTCAGGAGCTCGGAAAACGTCGCACAGGCTGCGTCGGCCTCGCCCAGGCCACGCAGCGATACGCCGAGTTTCAACAGGCTGTCCGGGCTTTTCGAATTGCCGGGATGGTCCGTATAGGTCTTCAGGAAAGCATCCGCCGCTTCACGGTAGTTCTGTTGCGCCAGCAGGCTTTCCCCGAGCCAGTACTGGGCATTGGCCGTGAGCGCATCGTCCGGATAGTTTTCCAGAAATGTCCGGAAGGCGTGCTCCGCCTCGGCGTAGTTGCCATTGACCGCCATCGAATAGGCCTCTTCGTAATCCGAACGCGGATCTCCGGTGCCGATGATGTTGGCAATCTGGTCGTCGTCGGTCGCAAGACCCGGATCGGGAGCGTCCTGCCCGGATCCCGGAAGGTTTTCCAGTCCGGTGGCCAGCTTCGACAGGTCAATCGGCCCGTTGGAGGGCAGCCCCGTGTCGCCTTCGTATCCGCCGCTCTGATCCCAGTTGCCGTCTCCGGAGCCGTCAGCGGGCACCGTGGCGAAGCCGCCGCCCGGCGCGATCAGAGAGCCCGTTTGAGGCGTCCCGTCCGGACCGAGACCCGGCGCGGAGTTTCCGGGTGCGGGAGCCCCCGGAACACTGCCCGGCGCCGCATCGGAGCGCTGCCCCGGCGTCCCGCCTTCCAGCTGCTGGAAGCGGTATTCATTGTCTTCCTGCATGCGGCGCATCTGGTCCTGCAGTTCCCGCATCTGATAGGACAATTGCTCGATCTGTCCCGTCAGCGCCCGGATCCGCTCTTCCAGCTGGCTGATCCGCACAGCAGATTCGTCATTCTTGCGCCCAAAAAGCTGCGCTTCGGACGGTGTGGCAGCGGCGATGAAAACCAACGCCAGGACGAGACCCGCCAGTCCCTTGTATTTTCGCATTCAGTCCTCCGGTCTGGGATTTGCCGAGCATCAGGGTCAGGATGCAAACACCAGCACCATAGCAGATCCCCGCGCACGATCTCATATCATGCCCGGCCCTTTACTCAAGTGCACAGAGCGCCCGGACTTCGGCCAAATTTTGACCACGTCCGCCAGCAAGGCACAGAAACTGCCGATCCAGCCGGCTACAAAGCCGAAAGGCCGGGCACCAGGTACCCGGCCTCATTGGTAAACTTACCGTCAGATCAGTTGGTGGCGTTGTTCAGCACCGTGACCGCGCGGCGGTTCTGTGACCAGCAGCTGTTGTCATTGCACACGGCGACCGGACGTTCCTTGCCGTAGGAAATCGTCCTGACGCGCGATGCGCTCACGCCCTGCGAGACAAGATAGTCACGCGCGGACTGGGCACGGCGGGCACCCAGGGCAATGTTGTACTGGCGCGTGCCCCGCTCGTCCGCATGCCCTTCCACGGTGATCGTGTACTGGGAGTAGCGGTTCAGCCATTTCGCCTGGTTGGCAAGGGTCGCCTGCCCCTGCGCATTCAGGACCGACTGGTCCTCTTCGAAAAATACCCGGTCGCCGACATTGACGACGAAGTCCTGACCCGTGCCGGGCTTGGCATTCACGTTGCTCGACAGCCCGTCCGGTTTATTCTGGGCACATGCGGCCAAAAACAGAACCGCGAAACAGACTGCTATCCATCGCGCGCCCTGAGTGGCGTATTCTCTTTTGAACATTCCCGTCTCCTAATCCCCAGCCCGCCAACCTGACACACCGATCGTCCGGTTCTTGGTAAACGCTTTCTAGTCAAACCTGGTTAAATTCATCTTTGCAAACATGGTTAGCAGAAGATGAACGTTGCTTACAGCCGTAAGCCTTTCGTCCGGACCCACCCGCATTCAGGTTCACTCCTGATTGCGGGAAAGCCAATCGTTGCGAAGTCCTAGTCGATTAGGGGCGACCAGGACGGATCCGACGCGAAGGCCGGCGTTTCCAGGCGCTGCTCATTGTAGCCGGTCAGGTCCACGGTCCAGACCTGCGGCCCGCCGTTTTCGCCCGGCGTATCGCGGAAGAATACCAGGACACGGCCATTCGGCGCCCATGCCGGACCTTCATTGTGATAGCCCTCGGTCAGGATGCGCTCCCCCTTGCCGTCCGGTCGCATGACGCCGATCATGAACCGGCCCTGATGCTGCTTGGTGAAGGCAATCAGATCGCCGCGCGGCGACCAGACCGGCGTCGAATAGCGGCCCGGGCCGAAGGAAATGCGCTGTGCGTTGCCGCCGGTAGCGCTCATGACATACAGCTGCTGTGAGCCTCCACGGTCGGATTCGAACACGATCTGGCTCCCGTCCGGCGAGAATGACGGGCTGGTATCGATCGCGGCCGTGTTGGTCAGCCGCGTGGTCCTGCGGGACCTGAGGTCCATCTGGAAAATATTCGCATTGCCGCCCTGCTGCAGGCTCATCACGACGCTCTGGCCATCGGGCGAGAAGCGGGGCGCGAAGGTCATGCCGGGGAAGTTGCCGACGATTTCCCGCTGGCCGGTCTCGATATTGAGAAGGTAGACGCTCGGGTCCGTCCCCTCATAGGACATGTAGGTGATTTCCTGACTGGTCGGCGAGAAGCGCGGCGTCAGCACCAGCTCCTCGCCCTGGGTCAGGTAGCGCACATTGGCGCCGTCCTGGTCCATGATCGCCAGGCGCTTGATGCGCCGGTCCTTCGGCCCGGTTTCATCGACAAAGACGATGCGGGTATCGAAATACCCCTTCTCCCCCGTCAGCCGCTCGTAGATCGCGTCGGAGATGATATGGGCAAGACGGCGCCAGTTTTCGGGCGTGGTGTAGAACTGCTGGCCGAGCATCTGCTCCTGGGCGAAGACGTCCCACAGCCGGAACTCGGCGCGCAGCCGGCCGTCCGGCTGCTGGGTGACGGTTCCGGTCACGAGGGCCTGGGCGCTGATCTGGCGCCAGTCGCCAAAGCGCGGCGTGGAATTCACGCTCATGTTCTTCTGGATGAAGCTTGCCGGATCGAGCGGATTGAACAGGCCGGAGCGCTTCAGATCGGCCGAGATGACCGACGTCATGTTCGCGGCAAGCTGGCTGTCGCCCCCTTCGGCGGAAAAGGGCGGCAGAGCTATCGGCAAAGGCTCGATATTGCCCTGGGTGATATCGATTTCGACCACCGCCGATGCGGTGGACGGCGCCAACACGCCAGCCAGGGCCATAAGGATCGCCAATGCGATGGCTTTCCCGCCGGCAAGAAAAGAAGGTATTTTCAACATTCCACCCATGAGCACCACAGTTCCCTATCGACTTGGTTCCGGTCACACCAACTCATCTTGCGCTAACCCCCGAGCATCTCTCTCGGGTCAAAATTGATGATGACTTCCTGCCAGGCTTCATACTTGGCAATTGGCAAAGAGTATGGCTGACAGCGTATGATCGCGCGCACGGCGCTGCTTGCGGCGGCCCGGAAGGCCGGATTGCCGTTCGCGTTCATGACTTCCGGAGAGCTGGACACTTCCCCGCTCTGGGAAAGGTTGAAGCGGACCCGGACCATGAGTTCTTCCGCACCGACCGCACCGACGGGCGGGCTCCAGCATTGGGCCACCTGGCCTCTGAGCGCATCGAGTTCCGACTGGCTCATGCGCACGTCCTGCTGCCCTTGCCTCGATCCGAGCGAAGCCGGCTCCTGCGAGGCCTCGCCCGCCTGTTGGGCGGGTTCCACCTTGTTGAGCAGGGCCGCGATCTCCGTGCTGTCGAAATCGTCCTTCGGCGGCTCCGGCGCCTGGCGCGGCGGCGTCGGCTTTGTGCGCGGCGCGACGTTGGTCACGATCCGCTGCGGTTCCGGCGCGGCTTCCTGCTGCGGTTCCGGTTCCGGCGCAGGTTCCGGCTCGGTTGCGGGCTCCGGTTCGGGAGCCGGCTCGGGCTCGACCGCCGGTTCGGGTTCAGGCGCGGGCTCGGGCTCGGCGACCGGTTCCGGTTCGGGAGCAGGTGCCGGCGCAGGCGTCGGAGCGGGGGTCGGCTGCGTCGGCTGCTGAACCTTGCTCTCACCGGGCTTGTCGGCCGGCTTCGGCGTTTCCTTCGACGGCGTCTCGCTCGGCTGCACTGCCGCGACATCCCGGACTTCCGCCGTCTTCTCACCGATCCGCAGTTTCGTCAGTTCTTCCACAGGCACCAGTTCGACCGGCAACGAATCCACTTGAGGAACGGAAAAGCTCTCCGCGTCCGGAAAGGCGATCAGACCCCAGACCAGGATAGCCGTGTGGCCGGCCAAAGACGCGATGAGACCTGCGCGCATGACGCGTTACGAGTCCCGTTCTTCCAGAGTGACGAGGCCGAGACGTTTAAACCCGGCCGCATTGATCCGACCCATAAGCTTCATCATGGTGCCGTAGTCGGAATTCTGATCGCCGCGCACGTAGATGCGCTCCTCGTATCCATTGGCGGCAATGGCTTCGAGTTTCGGGACGACCTCTTCGAGGGCGATCGGCGTGTCCTGGATGAAGATCTCACCCTGGGCATTTACCGAGATCGTTATCGGTTCCGTATCTCCTTCCAGCGCCTTGGCGCGGGTTTCCGGAAGATCGATCGGCACGCCGACCGTCAACAGCGGCGCGGCCACCATGAAGATGATCAGCAGCACCAGCATGACATCGACCATGGGCGTCACGTTGATCTCGCTCATCGGCGCGTTCCGCCGCCGGCGCCGTCCGCGCCGCCCGCCCGTCTGCCCTGAGGCGACCTGCATGGCCATGGTTCAGCCCCTCTCGTCGATCTGGCGGGAAAGGATCGCGGAAAACTCGTCGGCGAACCCTTCCATGCGCGAGACCGCCTTGCCGACGTCGGACGCAAACTTGTTGTAGGCAATCACCGCGGGGATCGCGGCCAGCAGACCGAGGGCGGTTGCGAACAGCGCCTCGGCAATACCGGGTGCGACCACGGCCAGGTTCGTGCTTTCCGAGGCGGCGATCGCCTGAAATGCGGTCATGATGCCCCAGACCGTCCCGAACAGACCGATGAACGGCGCTGCGGAGCCCACCGTTGCCAGGATCAGCAAACGGCTTTCCAGCCGCTCCGCTTCTCTCTGGATGGTGACGTCCATCACCCGGTCGATGCGCTGCTGCAGGCTGCCGATGGCCGGGCGCGCGCCCTCATGGCTCCGCTTCCATTCGCGCATGGCGGCAACGAACAGGGCGGCCATGGAATAGTTCACGCGATTGTGGAGCGTTGCATACAGCTCTTCAAGCGACTGGCCCGACCAGAACACGGTTTCGAACCGGCTCATTTGCCGCTTCGTGCGGCCGACCAGCATGATTTTGTCGACGATGATCGCCCAACACCATACGGAGGCGATCAGCAGACCAAACATCACGATTTTGACGACAATATGCGCCTGCCAGAACAGTGAAAAGAACGAGATATCACCGTGCGGCGCCGTCAATGTCGATTGGACAAGTGTTTCCATATACTCAATGACCTCTAGGCCGTCTGACGCTGTTTTGCATTTACGTATCCGGCAACTACAGCGAGGAGCCGGATTCAGCCGGCCAGCTCTTGCAACCAGCCGCTTCTCTGACCTTTGATTTTGTCAAAACTGGGACTGTGCGGGTCAGGCACGCACTTATCTAAAGGAATCAATTAAGGTTACTGCAAGCTTAACGAAGATATTCGATTTGAAATTATTTTGCGGGGCTTTGAGCGTTTCTCGCCAGCTCCAGGCCCTCAAGTCGTTCAATCAATAGAAGTTTCACCCGGCACATGGTGAAGAAGTCTTTCCGCCAGCGGTTGCGGCAATCGGATCGGACGACCTTCCGCCGTGATCACGGCAACCGTTACCGCCGCCGATACCAGCAATTCCCCACCCCGGTAAATCAGCTGATCCAGCTTCACGCGGGCGCCCTTATGCTCCGAAAGACTTGTGTGCACCTCAAGAATATCGTCGATTCGGGCCGACCTTTGGAAGTCCAGCGTCATGGAACGCACGGCAAAAGCGAGAGCCGCCCCATGGGTCCCATCGGCCAGTTCCTTGTGATGGATCCCCAACAGACGCAGAAAATCCGAACGCGCACGCTCGAAGAACCGCACATAGGCGCCGTGATAGACGATCCCTGTAAAGTCCGTGTCTTCGTAATAGACACGCACGGGAAGAACATGACCGCCCTCTTCCAGACGCCCTGCAAGATCCGGCCAATCCGTCACATCGCTTTCCCTTCGGAACAAATGCAGCAAGCCCCCCGGTCAATCGACCGGGAGGCTTCATGCCCGGGACGAACCTAGGTTCGCGCTTAGGCGGCTGCAACCTCTGCAAGGAATTTTTCGACAGAACCGCGCAGCCGCTCCGCCTGCTGCTTCATTTCGATCGTCGCCGTGAGCATGTCGCCGACGGCGGCGGAATTCTCCGCAACGCCTTCGTTGAGCGAGGCCACGGTCGCCGCCACGCTGCGCGTGCCATCGGCCGCTTCGGCCACGTTGCGCGAGATCTCGTCGGTCGCGGCGCCCTGCTGCTGTACGGCGCCGGCAATATTCGTCGTATAGGAATTGACCTCTTCGACCGATTGGGAGACCCGGGCGATTTCGTCGACCGCTTCCGTGGTGGACGCCTGAATGGCGGCGATCTGGGCGGAGATCTCTTCCGTTGCCTTCGCGGTCTGGCCGGCGAGCGACTTCACCTCCGAGGCCACCACCGCAAAGCCCTTGCCGGCATCGCCGGCGCGGGCAGCCTCGATGGTCGCGTTCAGCGCCAGGAGGTTGGTCTGTTCCGCGATTTCGGAAATCAGCGACACCACGTCGCCGATCTTGTTGGCGGCTTCCGCAAGGCCCGAGATCTTCGAGTTCGAGCTCTGCGCCGCTGTAGTGGTCTGCGCCACGATGGAAGCGGTCGTCTCGACCTGGCGGGAGATCTCCGAAATGGAGGCGTTAAGCTCTTCCGTGGCGGAAGCGACCGCCTGCACATTGGAGGATGCGCTCTCCGACGTGGTCACCGCCGTCTGCCCCTGTTCGGATGCGGAGGAGGATCGCTCGTTGAGTGCGGAGGACACTTCCTCGACACGCGCGATATTGGTCTCCACCAGCTCCAGAACGGCCTGGGATTCGGCGCGGAACGCCGCAATGAGCGTGTCGATCTGCTGTTCCCGCTTTTCGCGCGCAACGTGGCCGACCCTGCGCTCGGCAGCGAGGCGTTCGCGCTCGACCGAGTTTTCCTGGAAAACCTCGATGCACCGGGCCATGCGCCCGATTTCGTCCTGACGGTCGGTCGCTTCGACCGTCACTTCCAGATCGCCGTCGGCGATCTTGCGCGCAGCATCCGAAAGCCGCTCCATCGGCGCAAACATGCGTCGCGTGATCCACCAGATCAGACCGACGATGGGGATCAGGCACAGGAAGCCGGAAACGATCGCGCCATAGGTAATGCGGTTGGCGGCCGCCGAAAGCTCGGTCTGGCGGATTGCGTCCACGACGCCGTAGGGCGTGTTCTCGAAGGTGTTCCTGGCTTCGGCATAGCGGAAGTCGTTGCCGTCCAGCGCGATCAGGCGGTTGCCCGCAGCGATGTCCTCAAGCTTGTGAACCGCATTTGCCCGGCCCGAGGCATCCAGATGCACGAGCTCGCCCGCCGCATCGACGAGAAAGATCTGCTCGCTCTCCCCAAGCCCCGTCGGCTCGTTCAGCATTGCCGCCAGCCGCTCCATGTCGGCCGACAAGGCGATGGCGCCAAAGAAGCGGTCCAGATAAAAGACCGGCGCCGCAAGCGCCAGGGACACCTTGCCTTCCGAGTCCACCACAAAGCCGGAGGAATAGATCTGCCCGGCGGCAAGCGTCTCGTTCCTGGACGCTTCGAACAGCTTGCCGAACGCGATCTGGGTCGGATGGCCCTGGATTTCCGGCGCGTCCACGTGATGCGCGAATTCAGGGCCCTTCTTGTAGGTATACGCGATGAAGCCTTCCGGATTGGCGAGGGCCGCATCGGAAAACAGCCCCTGATCGATCATTTCCTTGTAGATCGGCTGGACCACCTTGTGATTGTTCACATAGTAGTTCGACTCCGCCGGTTCGACGAGCAGATGGCGATCCTGCGCCGGATGCGGATTGTCGGCAACGAAGATCTTTCTCAGGGTATCCGTCTGGCCTTCCTTCAGATTTTTCCAGCCGACCATGATTTTCATCAGGCTGTCCTTGGCCTCTTCCCGCGAGACGAAGAACGACGCACCGTAAGTGACCTGGTAAAGGGCCAGGTCGAGAACCTTTGCCTTCGCCTTGGTGGCGCTCTCCAGCGCGTTGTCCGCCTGACCGTTCGCCACATCGCGCGAAACCGTCGATATGACCGTGACAATGGCAACGCACATGGTCAGCGCGCCGGCCAGGAACATAAGAGCCAGTTTGGATGAAAGCCGCTTCCGCATAGTATCCCCCGAATAGTTGAGGAGAAACTACGCCAGGATTCGCCAATAAAAGCTTAATCGAGTTTTGAACCCATCGATAAAAATAACTAGCCCTTTGTCCTTAGATATCAAGTAAGACCGCTTCGACTACTCGGGCTCGGCAAACAGACCTATTTGCGCGCCTTCGGGCCGGGTGGGCGCGGCCAGGCCGAGGTGGTCGAAAGCCATGGGTGTCAGGAGGCGACCGCGCGGGGTCCGCTGCAGAAAGCCGTTCTGGATCAGATAGGGTTCGACGATTTCCTCGATGGCGTCCCGAGGCTCCGACAGGGCCGCGGCGATGGTTTCGATGCCCACCGGCCCGCCGCCGAAATTGACGGCCAGCTGGTCGAGGTAACGCCGGTCGAGACTGTCCAGCCCCGCCGCGTCGACTTCCAGCTGAAGCAACGCCTTGTCGGCAAGGTCCCGGTCAATGCGCTCGGCGCCGGCAAACACGGCAAAATCCCGCACCCGGCGCAACAGCCGCCCGGCGATACGCGGCGTGCCGCGCGAGCGCTTGGCGATTTCGCGCGCCCCGTCCTCCGTCATGCCGACGCCCAGGATTGATGAGCCGCGTTTGACGATGTGTTCCAGCTCGGCGACCGTATAGAATTGCAGACGGACCGGAATGCCGAACCGGTCTCTCAACGGGTTCGTCAGAAGCCCGAGCCGGGTGGTTGCCGCAACCAGGGTGAATTTGGCCAGGTCGATCTTCACCGAGCGGGCCGCGGGCCCCTCGCCGATGATGAGGTCGAGCTGGTAATCCTCCATGGCCGGGTAAAGCACTTCCTCGACCGCCGGACTGAGCCGGTGGATCTCGTCGATGAACAGGACATCGCGCTCTTCCAGATTGGTGAGCAGCGCCGCCAGATCCCCCGCCTTGGCGATCACCGGGCCGGATGTCGCGCGGAAATTGACGCCGAGCTCGCGCGCCATGATCTGCGCAAGCGTCGTCTTGCCCAATCCCGGGGGGCCGACGAAGAGGACGTGGTCCAGCGCTTCGCCACGTGCCTTGGCCGCGCCGATAAAGACCTTCAGGTTGGCACGGGCCTGCGCCTGGCCGACAAAATCGTCCAGCGACTGCGGGCGCATGGTGCTGTCAATTTCATCGCCGCGGATCTCCGGCGTTACGATACGTTTGTCATCCGACATTGGATACGGCCAACAACAGCAGCGCCAGAAGCAGCAAGGAATAGGCCACTCTCAGCGCATGGAATTTTCTGAACTGACTGCGGACGAACGGGTCGTCCGTCTCAATCCGGCGCCCCTTCACAGCGAACGACCGGTCGCCCACCGCCAGGGAGAAACGGTGGTCGAGATACATCATTCCGCCGATGCCAAGCACCACGAAAACGACCGCAATGACGGCATAGGTAATGAATATCATCCGGCCAGTTCCTTCAATCCCAAACGGATAAGCATTTCGGTCGTGGCCTGTTCTCCCGCGGACTGCATGGCCCTGGCAACCGCCGCGCTTGCCTGCGGCTGGCCGTAGCCGAGATTGGTGAGCGCCGAGACCGCCTCCGCCACCGGCCGCGCGGCCACCTTGTCGGCAACGCTCTGGGACACCGTGATGGTCTCCTGATCGATGCTGGCAAGACCGGGCGCCTTGTCTTTGAGCTCCGACAGGATGCGTTCGGCCACACGCTTGCCGACACCGGGCGCCCGGGAAATCGTCGCCTTGTCGCCAAGCGCAATCGCGTTGGCCACTTCGCTGGCCTTCAGAATGCCCAGGATGCCCAGCGCCACCTTGGCGCCGACGCCCTGCACGGTCATCAGGATCCGGAACCATTCGCGTTCGGCCTCGACGCCGAAACCGTAAAGCCGGATCATGTCTTCGCGCACGATGGTCTCGATGAACAGGACCGCCGCCTCTCCGGTCCTGGGAAGGCCCTGCAGGATGCGCGAGGGGCAATGGACCTGATAGCCGACGCCATGGACATCCAGGATAACGTGATCCTCGCCATAGCTGTCGACAACCCCTTTGAGTTTTCCGATCATGCAGCCCCCAGTGCAGCAAGCCGCGCGGCGCCGCTGGCCCGGTGCTGCGCATGACAAATTGCGATCGCCAGTGCATCCGCCGCATCGTCCGAATTGAACGTTGCCCGCGGCATCAGGATCTTCACCATGGCCCGGATCTGGTCCTTTTCCGCATGGCCCGTGCCGACCACGGTCTTCTTCACCAGGTTCGGCGCGTATTCGGCCACCGGCAGACCGGCGAGCGAGGGCACCAGCAATGCGATCCCGCGCGCCTGGCCGAGCTTCAGGGTCGCGCCCGCATCCTTGTTGACGAAGGTATGCTCCACCGCCGCTTCCGCCGGATCGTGCAGGCGAACCACTTCGGTGAGGCCGTCATGCAACTGCACGAGACGTTCCGCCAGGCTCTTTTTGTTGTCCGAGGTCACCGTGCCGGACGCAATGAAGGTAAGCCGGTTTCCGGCCGCCACGATCATGCCCCAGCCGGTGCGCCGCAGTCCCGGGTCGATGCCCAGCAAACGAATCGCATGTGTCATGGAACAAATCGGTAACAAAACTTCCGCGTTGACGCCAGACAAAGCGCGGCTTACCAAGCCGAAGCCTGTCTAAAACCGGTCCAAAACGCAGTTACTTTGCCGAAAGTGCGGCCTGCACGCTGTAACAATGACGGCGCGCGCCGGCACCGGCGATTCGTTATTCCTTCTTTTGATCCCGCCCGCGAGTTTCAATGTTCGAACTTTTCAGCTCATTTCCGCCCGACCTGCTGCTTTTCCTGGCCGGCGTTCTGTTCGTCGCGGGCTGCGTGCGCGGATTTGCCGGCTTCGGCGCGGGAATGATTTTCATGCCCGTGGCGGCCAGCGTCATGCTGCCGTCGACCGCCGCGGCCGCCTTCCTGTTCATTGACGGGATCGTTGCCATGCCGCTCGTCTTCCGCGCCCTGCGCCAGTGCGACTGGCCGACCGTGCTTCCGGCCGTCATCGGCGCCGTGCTCTTCGTCCATTTCGGCGCATGGCTGCTGGCGAATGCCGACGTCCTCGTCCTGCGCTGGAGCATCTTTGCCATTGTCACCGGACTGTTGCTGCTGCTGATTTCCGGCTGGCGTTACGAGAACAAGCCGACGCGGCCGATATCGTTCGGGGTCGGGGCCGTCGCCGGCGTTCTCGGCGGCATCTCGCAGGTGTCCGGCCCGCCGGTCGTCGTCTTCTGGCTCGCCAGCGCCCGGGAGCCGGCAATCGTCCGGGCCAACCTGATCGTTTTCTTCGCCCTTGCCAGCATCGGCACCTTCATCGCCTATATCCTGAACGGCTTTTTCACCCTGCAGGTCTTCCATCTGCTGATCATGGCCATTCCGGTCTATGCCCTGGCGATCTACGCCGGCTCGAAAGGCTTCTCCAGGTCAAAGCCCACCCTTTACCGGAAACTCGCCTACAGCCTGATCGCCCTGGCGGCCGTTACCAGCATGCCGGCGCTCGATCCGCTATTCCGCTAACTTGTCCTGCCACTTGGCGCATTTTTCGCGCATCAGCCGCTGTAGCTCGGCATCGAATTCGTCCCGGTCGGCGGAGGCCTGCGCCAGGATGCTGAGCGCGACGATCGCCGCGTCGGCCGCTTCCTCGCGCACATCCGCAAGCGTCATGTTCTTGTAGGCGCTGCCGGGAGCCCCGGTCGCGGCAAGAACCGCCTGCGCCAGCTCACCAGCCTCCTCGGCCAGTTTCAGCGACCGCTCCTGCAGGGTCTTGGGGTCCTGTTGCGTCAGTTCGAAAATGCCGAACATCAAACTCTCCAACAAGGGGTCGGGGTCACCGCCGCTGAACAACAAAAACCCCGGCAACGCCGGGGCACGTTGATGACAGACCCTCAGATCGTCCTCCCGGACGCAGCGAAGCGGAGATCCGGGATCGGAGAGCCACGATCTGTCGGACAGATCGACCTGCATTCAGGCCGACTTGCCTGAATGCAGAGAAGGTGAACGCTTTCAAGGGGCCGGGCATCCTGCCTGCGATCTTCCGAACGCCGGATGCCCTGAAAGACGAAAGGTAGCGGCTCTCCGATCCCGGCTCGCGCTGCGCTTGGCCGGGATGACGACGGAAAGGCACTACCTCGTCAGCAAATTGACCCCGCTGGTGTCGGTATCTCTTCGCAACCGTCGAGGCGCCTCAGGACGCCAGCGCCGCCATGGTTTCCTCGTCGACGTCGAAATTCGAATAGACGTTCTGAACGTCGTCATCGTCTTCCAGCATGTCGATCAGCTTCATGAGCGTCTGGGCCTTGTCCGCGTCGACCGGCGTCAGGTTCTGCGGCTTCCAGATGATCTTGGTGGACTCCGCCTCGCCCAGCGCATCTTCCAAAGCCGTGGCGACGTCGTTCAGGTCTTCAAAGGCGGTGTAGATGGTGTGGCCGCCCTCGTCCGACTGGACGTCTTCGGCACCGGCTTCGATGGCGGCGTCCAGAACCGCTTCCGCTTCCCCGGCGTCCGGCTTGTAGACGATCTCGCCGACCCGGTCGAACATGAAGGAGACCGAACCGGTTTCGCCCAGGGACCCGCCGCATTTGGTGAAATACGAGCGTATGTTAGAGGCGGAGCGGTTGCGGTTGTCGGTCAGCGCCTCGACGACGATGGCAACACCTGCCGGGCCGTAGCCCTCGTAGCGGATTTCCTCGTAGTTGTCGCCGTCGCCTGACTGCGACTTGTTGATCGCGCGCTGGATGTTGTCCTTGGGCATGGACTGCGCCTTGGCGTTCTGGACGGCCAGGCGCAGGCGCGGGTTGGCGTCCGGATCCGGATCGCCCATCTTCGCCGCGACGGTGATTTCCTTTGACAGCTTGGAAAACATCTTGGACCGGGCCGCGTCCTGGCGTCCTTTGCGGTGCATGATGTTCTTGAATTTTGAATGGCCTGCCATGGCTCTTCTCGGTTCTCTACGGATGATTTCAATGAAAACTGCGCCGCTTATAGGCAAGTTGGCTCGGAAAATCCAGCTTGCAGCGCCGCGTGGACGGGCTTGCCGTCAGGCGCGGCCCGAAGGCGGAAACGGCCCGGTCAGCCCGCCGACGGCCAGAAGGCGGGCAGAGCCGGCTCCAGCCGCCCGCCGATCCTGACCGGCGCTATGCGCTCCGCCAGTCCGGTGCTGTCGTCGGTCTCGATGGCGACGCCGCTGATGGTGGCCCGGCCTGTGGCCGGTGTAAACCGGGAGCGCGGGATCTTTCGCTGGAAACGGTTCACCGGCTCGTCCTTGTCCATGCCCAGCACGCTGTCATAGGCCCCGCACATGCCCGCGTCCGAGATATAGGCCGTGCCGTTTTCCAGGATCTGGTGATCGGCCGTCGGAACATGCGTATGCGTGCCCACGACAAGGCTGACCCGGCCGTCCAGGAAATGCGCCATCGCCTGCTTTTCGCTGGTCGCCTCGGCATGCATGTCGATAACGATAGCGTCCGCCACCTGGCCGAGCGGGCATTCGTCCACCACCCGGCCGACGGCGGCAAACGGGTCGTCCAGCGCATCCATGAAGATCCGGCCCATGACATTGGCGACCATCACCTGGGCGCCATTGCGCGCCGTATAGAGGTGCGCGCCCCTGCCCGGCGTTCCGGGCGGATAGTTGACCGGGCGCAGCAGGCGGTCCTGACGTTCGATATAGACAAGCGTCTCGCGCTGGTCCCAGACATGGTTGCCTGTGGTGACGACGTCGGCGCCCGCATCCAGGACGTCCTGGAGGATGGCCTCGGTAATGCCGAAACCGGAAGCCGAATTTTCACCGTTGACGATAACGAAATCGAGCTGATTGTGCTCCACCAGCTCAGGCAATTTCTCGATAACAGCCGTGCGGCCGACACGGCCGACAAGATCGCCCAGAAACAAAATACGCATAAGTCCTCACTGGACGCCCTGAGGCCGGCCCTGGCCGGTCAGCCGAACGCCCTGTAACCCTGTTCGGTCAATATCCCGTTCAAGGGCTTGTCATGCGCCTCCACAGGCACGCGGTCAACCTCTTGTTCGGAAAATGCAAGCCCGATGCACAGCAGCGGCCCGGTCTCCTCCAGCGCGGTGATCACCTTGTCATAGTGACCCTTGCCGTAGCCGATACGGTTGCCCGCGTTGTCAAAACCGGCCAGCGGCATCAGCAGGACGTCGGGGCGCACCGCCTGCGCTGCGGGGCCGGGCGCCATGGTACCGAACCCCACGGGCACCAGATCCGCATCGCGTTCCAGCTTCCGGAACACCAGATAAGGCTCCGCGACCACCGGAAGGCACAGCGTGTGCCCTTTCTGACGCAGGCAATCCAGCAGCGGCCTGGGGTCGATTTCCTCGCGGATCGGCCAGAAGCCCGCGACCACGGCACTGTCCGCGATCGGCAGTCCGTCGGCATAGTCCGCCAGCAAGAGGCTCTTTTCGATCCGCTCGACGTCGCTCATAGCCTTGCGGCGGGCAAGCGCCTGCCGGCGGAGCAAGTCTTTTTCTGCAGCGAGCTGGGGAATGGCAGTCATTGGCCCTCGTCAGGGTACGGACACACGAGATGGGATGCAAGGCGCGAAGGTGCAGGAAACCCGGCCGGTTTTCAAGCCTCGCGCACCGCGGTTCCCGGTTGCACCGAAGAACGCCGCTGGCGTCCGGGTTCACGGGTCCGCACCCGAGGGCTCGGACCGCCCGCGTGGGCGATCCTGTGCGGCCGACCGACCGTTGGAATTGCGATCCCGGGAAACCTACTATGTAGGTGGGCGCCGTGTGCAACGGACCACGGTCCAGAGCAGGGACAGCTCCCAAGGGAAAGCGTAAGGCCCCGGGGAAATTTTCCTGACGTATCGGGCAGCCGCGACTAACGCATATAAACCTGCGCCCGGGCAATTTCCAGAGCCGCGCGGGTTTCATCGCAAATGAATTTTTCGATTGCGGTCCGGGCCCTTCCCGGTTCAGGAGCTTTCAGGCGAGCGCAAGCTCTTGCTGAGACCGTCCGCAAGGCTTTCGATCCGCGCCGCCGCGGTGTTGATCGCCCTGGAAAGCTCCTGTTCGTTCTGGCTCATATTGTCCAGCGCATCGACCTGCTGGCGCTTGGCGTCGGCAATTTCCTGCTCCAGGCCGGCGACCTTGCGTTCCATTTCCGAAAGCTGGTCCGCCGCCATGATGCCGGCCATGACCGTCAGCCGCTGATCGCCGATTTCACCGAAGGCGACCTTCAGCTCGGAAATCCAGCCGTCGAACCGGGCGGCGAGCCCTATCAGCCGGTCTTCCTCGCCGTCGTCACAGGCCATCCGGAAGGACTTGCCGTTGATCGTGACCGAAATCTGCGCCATCCGTGCCTAGCCTCCATGCGCGTCGAGGACGCTGCGTATGGTTTCCATGGCCGATACCAGGCGCCGGGAGACATCCTTGTTGGCTTCTTCCAGCCGCGATGCCCGGGCCTGGCTCTCATCGAGAGAGGCCGCGAGCTGGGACCGGTCTTCTCCGAGCCGCTGCAGATCGTCCTGCAGGGCGTTCAAGGACCTGTCCGCGTCCATGCGCCGCTGCACCGCCGTTTCCAGATGGCCCACCGCCGCCTCCAGGCGTTTAACCGCGTCGGTAAGGCTGGTCTTTTCCATACAGTCGACTTCCGACATCTATAACGTCGTCCCAACAGTTTTACGGCTACGGCGGCGGCCTGTTCCTTCCAATCCGACAAACCGGAGATCGGCGCATCTGCCCGCGCATCTCTTGGCTGAATTGAATGCACGTCAATTATGGCATTCAAACGCAAGTTTGCGGCGAAAAAGCAAATCCTTACCAAGACGCCAAGATTAGGCGCCACATCTTCTCTGCGTCAATGCCGCCATTGGCGGAATCCTCAACTCTGTGACACTGCGGACCGGAATTTTATTCCTCCCGACCGTACACGCAGCTTTATTGACTCGCTGCCGGTTCCTGATATTTGTCTGGCGCCTGAACGAAACTGACGACAGTCGGCTCTTGAGTAACGTACCTCAAATGGACCCGACCGAGTGGTCCGCTCCGGTAATCGGGGCTGTAAGCAACGGGAAGATGATGACCGATCTTGATAAACACCAGCGCATGGCAAATGCGATCCGCTTTCTTGCCATCGATGCCGTGGAAAAGGCCAAATCCGGTCACCCGGGACTGCCCATGGGCACAGCAGACATCGCAACTGTCCTGTTCACCGAATTCCTGAAGTTCGATCCGACAGCCCCACACTGGCCGGACCGCGACCGCTTCGTACTCTCCGCCGGCCACGGCTCCATGCTTCTCTACAGCCTGCTTTACCTGCTCGGCTATGAAGATTTCACGCTGGACGAACTCAAGAACTTCCGCCAGCTCGGTTCCCGCACGGCCGGACACCCGGAATACGGCCACGGCGCCGGGATCGAAACCACGACAGGCCCTCTCGGCCAGGGTCTCGGCAACGCCGTCGGCATGGCAATTGCCGAACGCCTGCAGACCGAGCGCTACGGCGCCAAGCTCGTCGATCACTACACCTATGTGCTGGCCGGCGACGGCTGTCTCATGGAAGGCATCAGCCAGGAAGCCCTGTCACTGGCGGGCCACCTCAAACTGAACAAGCTGATCGTCATCTGGGACGACAACGGCATTTCCATCGACGGCAAGGTCGAGATTACCGACAGCACCGATCAGCTGGCCCGGTTCGCCGCTTCCGGCTGGAACACGCTGTCGGTCGACGGCCATGACCCGGTGGCCATTTCCGCGACCATCCGCCAGGCCCAGGCCAGCGACAAACCGACCCTGATTGCCGCCAAGACCACGATCGGCTTCGGCGCACCGACCAAGGCCGGCACCGAAAAGGTGCACGGCTCGCCTCTGGGCGCGGAGGAAATCAAGGGCACCCGTACCGCTCTGAACTGGCCGCACGCGCCGTTCGAGGTTCCCAGCGACATTCTGGACGCCTGGCGCATCGCCGGCCTCAGGTCCGCCCACGCGCACCGGGATTGGCAGAAGCGGTTCGCCGAGGCGGATTCCGAAATCCGCGCCGACTTCGAGCGCCGCAACCGCGGTGACCTGCCGGCCGGCTTCAACAAGGCCATGCAGGACTACAAGAAGAAGCTTGCCGACGAACAGCCGACCATGGCGACGCGAAAGGCTTCCGAAGCCGTTCTGACGGTCATCAATGAAGTGGTGCCGGAAACCATCGGCGGCTCCGCGGATCTCTCCGGATCCAACAACACCAAGACGCCGCAGACCAAACCCATCACGCCGACCGACTTCTCCGGCCGCTATATCCACTACGGCGTGCGCGAGCACGGCATGGCCGCGGCCATGAACGGCATTGCGCTGCATGGCGGCCTGATTCCCTATTCCGGCGGCTTCCTGATCTTTTCCGACTACTGCCGTCCGTCGATCCGCCTGGCGGCGCTGATGGGCCAGCGCGTCATCCACGTGATGACGCACGATTCCATCGGCCTCGGCGAAGACGGTCCGACCCACCAGCCGGTGGAGCATTTCGCGGCCATGCGCGCGATTCCGAACCTGACCTTCTTCCGTCCGGCGGACATCACCGAAACGCTCGAATGCTGGCAGCTGTCCCTGGAAAACCGCAAAGGCCCGTCGGTCCTGGCCCTTACCCGCCAGAACCTGCCGTCCCTGCGCAAGTCCTATGAGGAAGACAATCTGTGCGCACGAGGCGCCTATATCCTGATCGACAGCGACACGGATGCGGCAGTGACGATATTCGCGTCCGGTTCCGAAGTGGAAATCGCCGCGGCCGCTCACAAGGAACTGATCGCGGCCGGCATTGCGGCACGGGTCGTTTCCGTTCCATCCTTCGAACTCTTCGAAGCGCAGTCTGACGACTACAAGGCGTCCGTCATCGGCGACAGCCCGGTGAAGATCGCCGTCGAAGCGGGCATCCGCATGGGCTGGGACCGTTTCATCGGCAACGACGGCACCTTCATCGGCATGACCGGCTTCGGTGCCAGCGGCCCCTACAAGGACCTCTACGAACATTTCGGCATCACCGCGGATGCCGTCGCCGCGGCCGCGAAGGCCAGGCTCGAAGCTTGAACGACCTAGAACACCGGCGGCAGCAGTCCTCCTAATGCCGCCGAGCCCCGAGCACAGGCGTGCTCTCATCACGGCCACCTCAACAGTGGCTTACCAATTGGCGCCGGCCTCCTCGAACGGTGCCGAAGATTGCGGGAGTGGAATATGGTTACCAAGGTAGCAATCAATGGTTTTGGCCGCATCGGCCGGAATGTCTTGCGCGGCATCGTCGAATCCGGCCGCACCGACATCGAAGTTGTCGGCATCAACGATCTCGGACCGGTTGAAACCAATGCGCACCTCTTGCGCTACGATTCCGTTCATGGCCGGTTCCCGGCCAAGGTCACCGTCGAAGGCGACACCATCTCCATCGACGGCGGCAAGCCGATCAAGGTGACCGCGATCCGCGACCCGAAGGACCTGCCCTGGGGCGAGCTCGGCGTCGACATTGCCATGGAATGCACCGGCATCTTCACCGCGAAGGAAAAAGCGTCGCTCCACCTGGAAGCCGGCGCCAAGCGCGTTCTGGTCTCCGCCCCGGCGGCGGGCGCCGACAAGACCATCGTCTTCGGCGTCAACCACGATGCGCTGACCGCGGACGACCTGGTCGTTTCCAACGCGTCCTGCACCACCAACTGCCTGTCTCCGGTCGCCTACGTCCTCAACGAAGCCGTCGGCATCGAAAAAGGCTTCATGACCACGATCCACTCCTATACCGGCGACCAGCCGACGCTGGATACGATGCACAAGGACCTGTACCGCGCCCGCGCGGCCGCCATGTCCATGATCCCGACCTCGACCGGCGCCGCAAAGGCCGTCGGCCTGGTTCTGCCGGAACTCAACGGCAAGCTGGACGGCGTCGCCATCCGCGTTCCGACCCCGAACGTTTCCGTGGTCGACCTCAACTTCATCGCCAAGCGCGGAACCACGGTCGAGGAAATCAACGCGGCCATCAGGGAAGCCGCCGACGGCAAACTGAAGGGCATCCTCGGCTACACGGACGAGCCGCTGGTCTCCATGGATTTCAACCATGACAGCCACTCGTCGGTATTCCATATGGACCAGACCAAGGTCCTGGACGGCACCTTCGTGCGCATCCTGTCCTGGTACGACAACGAGTGGGGCTTCTCCAACCGTATGGCCGACACGGCCGTCGCGATGGCAAAGCTCATCTGATCCAGCCTAGAGAAGACGCCGGACACTCTCCGGCGTCTTTCTTGTCGGTGTCAGCGCCCTTCCCAAAAAGAAAACCGCCGCTCGAACATCATTTCAGGCAGACGTTCCGGACAAAGGTCATGTAGACTTGAACCGCGCAAATGCAGTTCAAATCCGGAGACGCCGTCATGACCCCGCTACTTGTCATTCTTGGGTCGTTAGTTGCGGTTGGTTGCCTCGTGGGTCTCGTCTTCTATTGGGCCGACCTCAAGGAAGAACAGCAACGGGCCCCGTCGGATCAGGACTGGGAACCGGACGTCGGCACCTCCGAGATCGAAACCGACATTCAGCAAAGGTCCGAAATTCCAGGCAAGAACGACTGAACCAGGACGAAAAGCATTGCATCGGCCACGCGTTTTTCCTCTTGGTGTTATTCGTGCTTGCCGACATCGGCATTTATTTCCTTGAACGCTCCAGGGAAGGTGACAACCCACAACGTCAGCGAAAATGGCGACCGGATGTGCACCGCTCAAGGGCGTCGAGATTGAAGAACCACGACCCTGGAGGGATGAACCGCTAAAGTGCATCCCCCTGCATCCATTCTATCTTGATATTCGGAGTGCCTGTGCTCGAACTTCTCACCGTCGTTTCCCTGACCATCGTCGTCGCCATCGTGCCGGGACCGGACTTCGCCGTCGTCCTGCGGAACGCCCTGATCGGCGGACGTCTCGCCGGCATCATGACCGCCCTCGGCATCGCGCTCGCCCTCGGTGTCCATATCACCTATGCACTGGCCGGCATCGGCCTGATCGTTTCCCAGTCGATCCTGCTCTTCAATGCACTCAAACTGATCGGCGCTGCCTATCTCATCTTCCTTGGCGTCACCATGTACCGGACCGCATCGAGGGAAATGCCCGCCGGCGGAGCTCAGTCCGGCATGCCGCCGATGAGAGCTCTGCGTTGGGGCTTCCTGACAAATGTGACCAACCCGAAGGCGACCATGTTCGCCCTGAGCGTCTTCCTGCAGGTCACCTCGCCGTCGACCGCGCTTTGGACGCAGATCGGCTATGGCGTCATCATGGCGAGCGGCGTATTCCTGTGGTTCGTCCTCGTGACGCTGTTCTTCACGCTCCCTGCCGTGCGGCAGCAGTTCGTGCGCGCCAAACTCTGGATGGAGCGCTCCTTCGGCGTCCTGCTGACCTTGTTCGGTATCGGTATCGCTGTCACAACCAACTCGACCCGTCCCTGACTACAGGTGCTTCCATGGCTTTCAAGACTCTCGACGACCTCACCGACATTGCCGGCAAACGGGTTCTGGTCCGCGTTGACCTGAACGTCCCGATGGACGGCGGCAACGTGTCCGACGCCACGCGCATCGAGCGGGTTCTGCCGACCATCCGCGAGCTTTTCGACAAGAAGGCGAAGGTCATCCTGCTCGCCCATTTCGGCCGCCCGAAAGGCGAGCGCGTGCCGGAAATGTCGCTTGCCCCGGTCGCGCCGGCGGTCAGTTCCCTGCTCGGCCGGCCGGTTGCCTTTGCCGGCGACTGCATCGGCCAGGCCGCTTCCGGCGCCGTTGCGGCCATGGCGGAGGGCGACGTTCTGCTGCTTGAGAACACCCGTTATCACAAGGGTGAGGAAAAGAACGATCCGGACTTTGCCAGGGCGCTGGCCGAAAACGGCGACATCTACGTGAATGACGCCTTCTCCGCCGCCCACCGCGCGCATGGCTCCACCGAAGGCATCGCCAGACTTCTTCCGGCCTATGCCGGCCGGACCATGCAGGCCGAACTGGAAGCGCTCGTCTCCGCCCTCGGACAGCCGGTCCGTCCGGTTCTCGCCGTGGTCGGCGGCGCCAAGGTCTCGTCCAAGATCGACCTCCTGGAAAATCTCGTGTCCCGGGTCGACATGCTGGTGATCGGCGGCGGCATGGCCAACACGTTCCTGGCCGCAAAAGGCATCGACGTGGGCAAGTCGCTGTGCGAGCATGACCTTGCCGATACGGTGAATAAGATCATGGCGGCGGCCGAAAAATCCGGATGCGAGATCGTGCTGCCGGAAGATGCCGTGGTTGCCAGGGAATTCAAGGCCGGCGCCGCCAACGAAACGGTCGCGCTTGACGCCATTCCGGCAGACGCCATGATCCTCGACGTCGGCGCGGCCTCCATCGAAGCCGTCAAGGCGCGCATCGACACCGCCCGGACACTGGTCTGGAACGGGCCTCTCGGCGCCTTCGAAATCGAGCCTTTCGATCGGGCGACCGTTGCCGCGGCAAAGCATGCGGCGGAAAACACCAGGGCCGGCAAGCTGAATTCCGTTGCCGGCGGCGGCGATACGGTTGCAGCACTGAACCATGCCGGGGCCGCGGACGATTTCTCCTACGTCTCCACGGCAGGCGGAGCTTTCCTGGAATGGCTGGAAGGCAAGGACCTGCCGGGCGTGACTGCCCTCGGGGCCTGACCGGCCGGGCATCTGGAGAGCGATTAGCTTTGCTGCATTCAGGCGGACAAGCCTGAATGCAGGCTGATCCGGCCGGAAGGAGACGGAATGCACCGCTGTTTCACCAACATCCTGACGGAAGAGGTCGCCGTGACGGCGGCCTTCTACGAAAAGCTGCTGGGATTGCAGCGGCAGTTCACTTCGGACTGGTTCATCAGCCTGGTCGATCCCGACAATCCCGGCCACGAGCTCGGCATCCTCAACCAGACCAGCGAGATCGTTCCGGCCCGGGCGCAGCGTGCCCCGGCCGGGGTGATCCTGACTTTCGTCGTGGCGGACTGCGACACCGTCTATGAGCAGGCGGTGACCATGAACGCCAATATCGTCGAGGCGCCGCGTGAAATGCCCTACGGCCAGCGGCGGATGATCCTGCGGGATCCCGCCGGCACCTTCATCGATATCAGTTCTCCGATTGGCTGAACTGCGCCTGCACGGATCCGCCCGCCGACCGCCTGAATTAATTTGTGGAACGAATTAATTGCCCGCTGCGTTTTTCCGGCATGCCTTTGTATTTTAATTGGTTTAGGCAGCAAGACCCCACTTTTAACTGCGGGAAATCTTGTTAGAACCGCCATGGATTGAAGCATGAGGCGATCACTATGAATCGTTTGGCCCTTCGGGTGACGGAAAACGACCTGTCGGCGGCAAGGTGCCATCAAATGATCCATATCTATCGCCTTATTCTCTGAAGCACCGCAACACCGGTGACAAAAGACAAGCCAGCCGGACGGCTGCAGAAACCGGACAACGGGAGATTTATCGATGGCACGTATTACCCTTCGCCAGCTTCTCGACCACGCCGCCGAACACGATTACGGCGTTCCGGCATTCAACATCAACAACATGGAGCAGGCGCTGGCGATCATGGCAGCGGCCGACCAGACCGACTCCCCGGTGATCATCCAGGCCTCCCGCGGCGCCCGCGCCTATGCCCATGACGTGATGCTGAAACACATGATGGATGCGGTGTCCGAGATCTATCCGCATATCCCGGTCTGCGTTCACCTGGACCACGGCAACAACCCGCAGACCTGCATGACCGCCATCCAGTCCGGCTTCACCTCGGTCATGATGGACGGCTCGCTGCTGGCGGACGGCAAGACACCGGCCGATTGGGACTACAATGTCGACGTCACCAAGACCGTGACCGACATGGCCCATCTCGGCGGCATCTCCGTTGAAGGCGAACTCGGCGTGCTCGGCTCCCTGGAAACCGGCATGGGCGACAAGGAAGACGGCCACGGCGCGGAAGGAAAGCTCAGCCATGATCAGCTGCTGACCAACCCGGACGAGGCGGTGAAGTTCGTCGCGGAAACCAAGGTCGACGCGCTTGCCATCGCCATGGGCACCAGCCACGGCGCCTACAAGTTCACCCGCCAGCCGGACGGCGAAATTCTCGCCATGCACGTGATCGAGGAAATCCACCGCCGCCTGCCGGACACTCATCTGGTGATGCACGGCTCCTCCTCCGTGCCCCAGGACCTTCAGGACATCATCAACCGGTATGGCGGGGAAATGCCCCAGACCTGGGGCGTGCCGGTGGAGGAAATCCAGCGCGGCATCAAGAACGGCGTGCGCAAGGTCAATATCGACACCGACAACCGCATGGCCATGACCGGCCAGATCCGCAAGGTCCTGAGCGAGAATCCGGGCGAATTCGACCCGCGCAAATACCTGAAACCGGCCCGCGAAGCCATGCAGAAACTCTGCGCCGAGCGGCTGGAAGCGTTCAACACCGCGGGCCAGGCCGCGAAGATCAAGAAGATCATCCCCCTGAGCGACATGGCCAAGCGCTACCAGGACGGCAGCCTGGATCCGAAAATCAAGTAATCGGCGGTCCAGGGACGGTTTCATTCACTTTCTTGAAAGAGGGGCCTTGCGTCCCTCTTTCGCCGTCATTAGGGACAAGAACATGGCAATGTGCCATTTGCACCCGATCGAGCAGGACCATCCAACGTGAACCGCCCGCGCATTTTTCTGATAACGCCACCGGAATTCGATGCCGCTGACCTGGGCGGAAAGCTCAAGCAGGCCTTCTCCGGCGGCGACATCGCGTGCGTGATGATCTACATGCCCGGCGCAGGCACCAAGGACATCCAGGCGGCAGCGACAACGCTGGTGCCGGTCATCCAGGAAGGCGGCGCGGCGGCGATCGTCTACCAGGACACCCAGGCCGCGGGCAGAAGCGGCGCGGACGGCGTTCATGTCGACACTTCCCTGGACGACCTGAAGCTGGCGGTGGAAAGCTTCCAGCCCGAGAAGATCGTCGGCACGGGCGGCACCAAGCTCAAGCACGACGCCATGGAATGGGCGGAAACCGGTGTCGATTATATCTTCTTCGGCAAGCTGGACCTCGAAGAAGAGGAAAACGCCCACCCCAGAACGCTTTCGAGTGCCGAGTGGTGGGCGGAACTCTTCCAGACACCCTGCGTCGCCCTTGCCGGAAACTCGATCGATACCCTTGGGGATGTGGCGGCAACGGGAGCGGATTTCGTGGCGCTGAAGGATGCCGTCTGGCAATCCGGCGCGGATATCTCAACAGTGATTTCGGAGGCTAACCGGATTCTGGAGGCCCATCCGTTTGTTGACACCGACTAGGGGTGCGGACCCACAAATGAGGACGAAATGGCGAAGGAAATGAGTTGGCTTTGCCGGAACAGCCGGACCGCGCTCCTCCTGGCCGCCGCACTGCTGATCGCCCTGCCCGGCCCCGGCCTGCTGGCGCAGGAGAGCGGCGGAACGGACGCCACGCCGGACACGGCGGCGGAAGACGGCGCACCGCAAGCAGCCCCGCCTGAAGGCGACGCGGCCGAAGTTGTCCCGCCGCAAGTCAACCCGCCGGCAGCCGTTGCCCCCGGCCAGCAGTCCGTGCTGGTCGATGTCACGACCAACAGCAAGACCCTTTTGAGCATCGTCGATGTCGGCCCGCCGAAACTCGAGGAAGGTGAGCAGGCGACGGCGGACACCGCCTACTCCGCATTCCAGCGCGGCTGGTTCCTGACCGCCCTGGGCCTGGCCACGCCGCTGGCCGAGGCAGGCAACAAGGCGGCTCAGGCGCTGCTCGGCGTGTTGCACGAGGCCGGTCTCGGCATCAAGCAGGACAAGGCCAAGGCAGCCGACTGGTACGCCCTCGCGGCCAAGGCCGGCGATGCCGGGTCGGCCATGCAGCTTGCCCAGTTCCACCTGCTCGGCACCGGCGTGGAAAAGGACAAGGAGAAGGCCGCCGATCTCTTCGAGCAGGCCGCCGACGCGGGCAATGCCTCCGCGCTCTACAATCTCGCCCTGCTTTACCAGGAAGGCGAAGGCCGGCCCTATGACGAGGAAAAGGCGCGCGAACTCCTGGAAAAGGCCGCCAAACTCAACGATCCGGAAGCACAATATGCCCTCGGCCTGTCCTATCTGGAATCGCGGAGCGGCCTGAACGACCCCGGCCAGGGCGCCTTCTGGCTGGGCCGGGCCGCACGGCGCGGCCACAAGTCCGCGCAGGTCTATTACGGCATCCTCCGCTTCCAGGGCAAAGGGGTCGAACCCAACGAGGCGGAAGCCGCCGACTGGTTCGAGCGCGCCGCGACCTCCGGCAACCCGGTCGCCATGAACCGGCTGGCGCGGATCTATGCCTACGGCCGCGGCCGGGAACAGGATTATGCGGCCGCCGCCGGCTGGCACCTGATCGCCCGCACGCTCGGCGTCAACGATCTGGAACTCGACCGGATCGTGGAATCCCTCGATGAGGAAACCATGGGCGAAGCCCGCAAACTGGCGGAGCAGTATTCGGCGACGCTGATGGCGCCCTCCGAGGATCCGGCCAGGGAATCTCCGTAAACTTTGCAATCCCCGGGCAAAAGCGCACCGGCCAAAGGGCCTAACTTCACCAGGACATGCGCCTGATCGCCTTTTTCCTTGAATCGGACCGGCTTTTGTGATGGACAGGCGCGAGCGAATTTGTGCACGCCAGCCTTCTACGCTGGTCGCCGTGCCGCTTCAGATCCAAACAAATTGAAAAGTCGGTCGTTCCATGAAGATCAACGGAAACGAAATAAAACCCGGTAACGTGCTGCAGCATCAGGAAACGCTGTGGGCCGTCGTCAAGGTCCAGCACGTGAAGCCGGGCAAAGGCGGCGCCTTTGCTCAGGTCGAAATGAAGAACCTGATCGACGGCCGCAAGCTCAACGAGCGTTTCCGCTCCGAAGACAAGGTCGAGCGCGTCCGCCTGGAGCAGAAGGACTTCCAGTACCTTTACACCCAGGAAGACATGCTGATCTTCATGGATACGGAAACCTACGAGCAGCTGGAACTGCAGATGGATTTCGTCGGCGACCGTGCCGCCTTCCTTCAGGACGGCATGATGGTGACCGTGGAAATGCACGAAGAGCGCCCGATCGGCATCACCCTGCCCCAGCATGTGACGCTGGAAATCAGTGAAGCCGATGCCGTGGTGAAGGGACAGACCCAGTCCTCCTCCTACAAGCCCGCGCTCATGGAAAACGGCGTGCGTGTCATGGTGCCGCCGTTCATCACCGCCGGCGAGAAGATCATCGTGGACACCGGCACGCTGGAATATGTCCGCCGCGCCGACTGACCCGGCCTGAGAATACAATCATACTGGTGTGCCCGGTTCCGGCCGGGCAATGCCCAACAACAAGTGACAGTCGATGGCCCGCACAGCTCTCCTCAACGTGATGGTTCAAGCCGCAATCAAGGCCGGACGTTCTCTGGTGCGCGATTTCGGTGAAGTGGAAAACCTGCAGGTGTCCCGCAAGGGACCCGGCGATTTCGTTTCGGCCGCCGATCGCCGCGCCGAGGAAATCGTGCGCAGCGAGCTGACCAGAGCCCGCCCGACCTACGGTCTGGTCATGGAGGAAAGCGGCGAGGTCGAAGGCTCCGACGGCCAGCACCGCTGGCATATCGACCCGCTCGACGGCACCACCAATTTCCTCCACGGCATCCCGCTCTTCGCAACCTCCATCGCGCTCGAACGGGCCGGGGAGATCGTTGCCGGCGTCGTCTACAACCCGGTGATGGACGAGCTCTACACCGCCGAACGCGGCCGGGGCGCATATCTCAACGACCGGCGCCTGCGGGTGGCCGGGCGCACCGACCTGACGGACATGGTGTTCGCCACCGGGCTTCCGTTCATCGGCAAGGGTGACCACGGACGGACCTTGCGCGAACTTCGCTTCATCATGCCCGAAGTCGCCGGCGTCCGGCGCATGGGCGCCGCCGCCCTCGATCTCGCCTGGACCGCCTCGGGGCGGGTGGACGGGTTCTGGGAGCGCAACCTGAACTCCTGGGACATTGCCGCCGGTATCCTTCTGGTGCGCGAAGCCGGCGGCTTCGTCAGCGACATGGCTGGCAGGAACAAGATGATGGAAAGCGGAGACGTGGTCGTCGGCAATGAATTTGCCCACAAGTACCTGCTCCGTCTCCTGAAACAGGCCGAGGCACCGGCAGACGGCACTCAGGAAGTCGCCACGGACACATCCGCGTCCTGAGAACAGGGCCGCCTTTTCGGCCCTCCAACAAACGTCCGAGAGGCAACCTGCTGCCAAGGCTTCGCCCGGATCGCTTCCCGCGGCAATGACCTTGTATTGCCTGAATGCGCCAGATTACGGGTTTTTCAACTTTAATTGGCCCTCTCGGGACGATTGGAGGTTTCCAAGGCGTTAAAAATCACGTTATCAATCGCCTTACGCTCTGGAGCAAGAGGTGATCTATTGCGCATTATGGCCCGTGAATTTGACCCCTACAGTCTGTCCAGCCCGAGGGCGTATCTGACCTTCATGATCATCTTCCTGGTGATCGTCGCCTTCATCGCCTTCATCTTGTTCCCGCAGATTTCTACAGCGTTCATGAGCAACCCGGGCCTCAACGGCCTGATCGTATTTGTCGGCGTTTTCGGGGTTCTCCTGCTGTTCGGCAGGGTAATCCGGCTGTTTCCGGAAATCTCCTGGGTCAACAGTTTCCGGATGGGTGACCCGGCCCTGGACACGCGCTCGCCCGTCCTGCTCTCTCCGATGGCCTCACTCCTGGCCAACAAGGCCGGCGACATGGCGCTTACGCCGACCACCGCGCGTTCGATTCTCGATTCCATCGGCATGCGCCTGGAGGAATCACGCGAGATTTCGCGCTACCTGACGGGCCTGCTGGTGTTCCTCGGTCTGCTCGGCACCTTCTGGGGCCTGCTTCAGACCGTCAGCTCCGTCGGCGCCACCATCCAGTCCCTCGACGTCGGCGCGGGCGATGCGAATGTGATCTTCGAGGATCTCAAGGCCGGGCTGGAGGCGCCGCTGTCCGGCATGGGCACCGCCTTCTCGTCCTCGCTCTTCGGCCTCACCGGATCCCTGGTTCTCGGCTTCCTCGACCTGCAGGCCGGCCAGGCGCAGAACCGCTTTTATACCGAACTGGAAGACTGGCTCTCCACCGTCACCGATATCGAACCGGAAGAAGGCGTCTTCACCTCCTCGGTCTCCCCCGGCGTCGAACAGATCCAGGCCTCGATCACCGCCCTGCAGAAGAGCCTCGAGGAAGGCGGCAGCCGCAACGCCAACCAGGCCATGGCCAACCTTGCCGAGGGCATTCAGGGCCTGGTCAAGCATGTGCGTTCCGAGCAGCAGATGATGCGCGACTGGGCCGAGTCCCAGGGCGAGCAGCAGAAACGGATCGAGGGGCTTCTGTCCTCCATCGCCGCGGCCTTCGACCGCGCAAAGGAGTAGCGCCATGGCGGCAGGATACCGCGGCCGCCGCCGCGCCCAGTCAACGGACTACTGGCCCGGCTTCGTCGACGCCATGGCGACGCTTCTGCTCGTCATCATTTTCCTGCTGTCGATCTTCATGATCGCCCAGTTCTTCCTGTCGCAGCAGCTTTCCGGCCGCGACACGGTGCTCAACAGGCTGAACGCCCAGATCAACGAACTGACCCAGTTGCTGGCCCTGGAACGGGCAAGTTCCACCGACCTGGAGGATACCATTCAGGGCCTGCGCGCGAGCCTGAGCGACGCGCAAGACGAACAGGCCCGCCTGCAGGGTTTGCTTGAAAGCAGCTCCGGCGAAGCCGATGCCGCCGGCGGCAAGGCGGCCCGGCTGGAGAACCTACTGGACGACGAACGCCAGGTCAGCCAGGCGGCGCTTGCTCAGGTCGAACTGCTCAACCAGCAGATTTCCGCGCTCCGCCGCCAGATCGCCGCCGCCAACGCGGCGCTCGACGCCGCCGAGGCGAAAGAATCCGAAAGCCAGGCAAAGATCGCCAGCCTCGGCCGCCGCCTCAACGCCGCGCTGGTCCAGCGCGTTCAGGAACTCTCCCGCTACCGCTCCGACTTCTTCGGCCGGCTGCGCGAAATCCTGTCGCAGCGCTCCGACATCTCTGTGGTCGGCGACCGCTTCGTCTTTCAGTCCGAAGTGCTGTTCGATTCCGGCTCCGAAGACATCAACCCGGCCGGCCAGCAGGAGCTCGAAAAGCTCGCCGAGGCCATCCAGGAACTGAGCCTGCAGATCCCCGACGAGATCAACTGGGTGCTGCGCGTCGACGGCCACACCGACGCCCGCCCGCTCTCCGGCGCGGGCCGCCTGCGCAACAACTGGGAACTCTCCGCCGCCCGCGCGATCTCCGTCGTGCGCTACCTCATCCAACAGGGCGTCGACCCGAAACGCCTCGTCGCCGCCGGCTTCGGCGAACACCAGCCGCTGGCGGAAGGCGACTCGCCGGAAGCACTGGCGAAGAACCGGCGGATCGAGTTGAAGCTGACGGAGCGGTGAGGCTCGGGGTTCGGCGGAAATTGGGGCAAATGCGTCTGCGAGCGGTGGAGTTTCGCCGGCCTGGGCAAAGCGGATGCCCGAGCTTTGATCACCGCTTTGATCACCGTCCTGCTGTGGTGACTGTCATGCCCCCATGCACATCGCTATGGAGGATTTCCAGCCCCGCATTTGACAGGCTCGCATGAAGCCACTCAACCGGGATTTTCAGTTTGGGGTACGCACTCTTTTCAAGGGTCCAGCCTTGAGGTGTCCTGACGTGCAGCAAATCGTGCACCAGAACGCGGTCTCCCTGGTCTTCCAGGAAGCAGAGCATTATCTTGTCGTCCGACGCGCGAACCTGGATAAAACGATCCAGGCCGGATGGTGTTCTCGTCAGGTCGCGCCAGGAGATGACCACTCGGCCGGTAGTCGATAGCATCGCGGCGATATTGGAAATCAGTGACTCGACGTCCTCCAAGGACGCCAAATGCGTCAGGGTGTCACCCATGCACACGACGGTATCGACCGGGCCGTGCAGGATGTGGTGAAAGTCGACGATATCCGCATTGTGAAGATCAACCTGCAAGCCGCGTGTCTGCTGGCCCAGGTACTCGAGCAGGCTCTGATTGAAATCGATTGCGTGGACATGTCGCGCACCCAGATCGAGCAGTGCGAGAGACTGATATCCGGGACCGCACCCAAGATCCACAGCAACACCCGGAGCCGAAATGCCTGCGATCTTCAGAAGCTCCAGCTGCTCTTCGCTCTTGTCTTCTATGGATTGACCGACCATCCAGGTATAGTTCTTGGCCAGAAACTGTTCATAGTGTTCACGTACAGACTGCATTTCTCGGAACTTTCACACACTTGGTCAAATTAATGGACTTCGTCGAGAAGAAATACTTTCCGGACCACGGCTGCCGTCACAAGCGTGATGAACTTGAACCGGCGCGCTTCACAGGCATTCAATAAAGGCGGTGCTGAGCGTCATTGTCGATGATGTCCTGCACGTCTGCCAAAGAGCTGGAGAGCTTGCCGTGAGCGACCATCGCCTGGGCGAGGCTGGGCACGTCGTCGAGCGGTGGCCAGAACTCAGGTTGCCACAACCTGCTGCGCGCAATGGACTTCGCGCAATGAAGGAAAGCCTCTTCCACGTTGACAACCAGGACCAGTGCAGGAGGCCGTCCCTTCACGGCTAACTTTCCCTGCAACACCGCGTCTTGCACGATTTTGGCGCGACCGCTCATCCGCAAGGTGTCACCATTGCCCGGGATCATGAACAATAATCCGACCCGCGGGTCCTCTAGCAAACATTCGAACGTGTCGACCCTGTTGTTTCCGAGCCGCTCCGGGATCGCTAGCGTCTTGTCATCAAGAACCGTCACGAAACCCGGTGCGTCCCCCTTGGGCGAAACACTTGTTCGAACACCGGCACCCCGTGCTGACACGACGACGAATGGACTTGCAGCGATAAACCGCCGGCAAATTTCGTCGATATGGTCGATAGTCTTGTGACTTACGAGCGGGCTGGGCTCCTTGATAATCTCCCGCAACCGGGCACGCGTCTCAATCACCTCTGCAAATCGCCGCTGTTCCATCTGGAGATCCTTCCACAGGCGTTGCTGCAGATGATCGAAACACGATCATCTGCAGTTGCTTCACCAAAGCCTTAGGCCCGTGCTTCGATCACCATGTTGGTGTCGCTCTGGACCGCCAGTCGGACGTGTGAAAAGCCTGCTTCCTCCAGAACGGCGGTAAGGCGCTTGAACCCCGCCTGAGCGCCCAGAGCCAAACCGACCTCTTGAGCGCGAGACGCGGGTGTACACACCAGCGTGGAAGCTGAGTAAAAGATCTGGCCGAGCAGGTGGAGGTTGTCGGTTAAGTCGTCGCCGGCGCGAGGCTCTACAAGCATCAAAGTGCCACCCGGCGACAGGGACTTTCGAATTGCCCGGGCAGCCCCTACCGGGTCGCCCATGTCGTGCAACGCGTCAAACATGCACACCAGATCGAAACCGCCCTCTTCGATTTCCTTGACCGCTTTCACCTCAAATCGGGCATTGGCCGAAACGGATGCCTGGGCTGCTTTCTCGCGCGCGGTCACGATTGAAGGCGCGTGGAAGTCGTAGCCGATGAAGGAGCTTTCCGGAAATGCTCCGGCCATGAGGACCGTTGAGCTGCCGTGACCACAGCCTATGTCGGCGACTTTGGATCCCCCCTTCAGCTTCTCGACCACACCGTCCAGCGCAGGAAGCCATGCGTCGATCAGATTGGCTTCATAGCCGGGACGGAAGAACCTGTCGGTACCGCAAAAGCAGCATCCATGATGGTCGCCCCAGGGCCTTCCAGCGCCAGTCCGGGACGTTTCGATCGCTTTTTCGTGCGTTGTGAACTGAGCGGTAAGGAGTTGGAAAAACCCTGCAGGAACGCCGGATGCCCTTCCTGCGCAAGTGTGGTGGCTTGCTCCGGGCTCAGCGAAAAGCGATCCGTCTCGGGGTGATACAGCACATAGCCGGCGGCGGCTTGCGCGCTGAGCCATTCCTGCAAATAGCGCGCGTCGACATTACATGCGCGAGCCAACGCATCACTGGTGCAAGGTCCATTGTCCCGGAGTGCGGCATAGACCCCCGTTTGGTCTCCAATGTAACCGAGCAATACGGCGAACGCGCCGCCAACGTCTTGCAGAATTTTTCCTGTAAGAGCCTGCAGTTTGTCTTCATCGATAGTATGTTCAATCCGGTAGGTAGAGTCTTCAAGCGCCATTGGACGGTTCCTTCTAGTAAATCGTGGCGACAATCAAGTTTTCAGGTCGCGTCAATATCCACGTCCTGGTCGCCGGAGTTTCTAGTCGGGCACTCCCACCGTGTGAATGTGCGAGCGTCTGACATGTATGTCCCATCGTCCGGCAAAATTGATCGCAAGCCGTGTGACCAATGGCACTGTCAAAAGGAGAGCGAATGCAGAACCGCGCGGATCTAATATCGGACGTATTGCGTGTGGTTCAGCTTTCCGGCGCAATATTCTTTGAAGTGAATGCACGCGCGCCGTGGATTTCCGAAGCACCTCGATCAAGTGAGCTGCTGCCCCTGGTGATGCCGGAAGCGCAAGGCCTGATCGAATACCATGTCATGCTGCAAGGGGAAGGCTGGGCGGAAATCGTGTCCGAGGCCGGTGCGTGTGAGCGCGTCCGGCTCGAAGCAGGCAGCGTCATAATATTCCCTCACGGGGACGCTCATCGCATGGGCAGCGATCTCGCGCTCGAGAGTGCGCCGGATCTCGGCCATTTCGCGCCCCCTGATCCGACGATCACGCTGCCTTTCAAACTTGAGGTTGGGGAAGGTACCGGCAATTCGGAAGGCACATGTGCCGAACTGATTTGCGGATTTCTTGGTCACAGTTCAAAACCGTTCAATCCCCTTCTGGAGGCGCTTCCCCGGATACTCCATGTCCGGCCTCGCGAAAGGAGGCACGACAAGCCGGACGACAGGTTGCTGGAGTTGATACAAGCAGCCGTGGAAGAGAGCCACTGTCAAAGGATTGGCAGTTCCGCGGTCCTGTCTCGATTGTGCGAGTTGATCTTCATCGCGGCCGTGCGCAGGTACGTGGAAGACCTGCCGGAAAATGCGAGTGGCTGGCTTGCGGCCGTCCGCACACCAGGCATCGGCAAGGCACTGGCGCTCATACACAGCCATCCGGCCCGCGACTGGACACTGGAACAATTGGCCCGCGAAGCGGGCATGTCGCGCAGTGTAATGGCCGAACGCTTCAATGCCGTGGTTGGAACACCACCGATGACCTATCTCTCACGCTGGCGTATGCAGCTCGCGGCAAAATTGATGGAAACCGGCTCCCTGCCGCTGCGGGCCGTGGCAGAATCAGTAGGCTACGAGACGGAAGCATCTTTCAGTCGGGGCTTTAAACGGATCGTGGGAATGAGCCCGGGACAATGGCGGCGAAGAACACGACATCGACAATGAAGCTTCGCGGCCAGCAGACAATGACCAGTTGGACCGCCACCCACCAGCAGACGATCGCCATCGAAAACGACATACACGAACCGCCCCAAAAAGATCCTCCGGCTGTCTGCCGACGGTTCAGGGGAATGGCAGACCACCAGTTCGTTGTCCCGGACCGGGCGAAGCGCAGATGGGCAGAAAACAGCACGTCGGGTGCAAAAGAGCCACCGGCTTCGGCGAACACCAGCCGCTGGCGGAAGGCGATTCACCGGAAGCACTGGCGAAGAACCGGCGGATCGAGTTGAAGCTGACGGAGCGGTGAGGCTCGGGGTTTGGCGGGATTGGGGCGACAGCCTTGGGGAGAGGTGGTGGAACTAGCCCGGGTGCGGTTGGGCGAATAGGCGGCAGCAATCGATTTCCCTGTAATCTAATCGATAATCTCCGCCTTGCCTTCGGCCTGCAAGCGGGCGAGACCGTCCTTCATCTGCTGCAGCCTTTCGGGCGTGTGCCCTTGCCACTTCGTAACTTCGGCGATGACGCGCAATGGCTCCCGGGAACGATAGGACAGGGTCGGATTGCCGGGAAACTTCTTGTCGGTCAGGTTGGGATCGTCCTCGATCGGCCCGGTCGGCTCCACGACATAGATCCGTTCGGGTCCGCTTCCGGCCGCGAGTTCGGCGCCCCAGATCGCCGCGTCGAGCGTGCCCGAAAAATAGACCCAGGACAGCCGCCGGGTACTGGTGAAGTTGGATTGGTAACCGACGACAATCAGGTCTCCGGTTTTCAAGTCGGCGCGCGTGCCGTGAAAGAACGACTGGGCAAACATGCTGGCTGAAGCGGACAAGGCTGGAGGCTCCATTCGGCGTAGTGTGTCGGCAACTGCGCGTGATCAGGCAGGAACGTAGGTCAACCTGATCACATCCTCGCCGATCATATCGCTGGCCACACGGTGGAGCCGCGGCCGCGGTCCGGCAAAGAACGGCGTGCCGCGACCGAGTACGACGGGGTGGAGGTAGAGGCGATACTCGTCAATGAGACCGAGATCGGTCAGGCTTTGCGCCAGCTCCGGTCCGGCGACGGCAATCTCCCCGCCGTGTTGAGCCTTCAGCTCGCGGATCGCCGCCTCGATGTCATCGCCGACAAGTGTGGCGTTGGGGCCGACGGAGCTCAAGGTGCGCGACACAACCCATTTCGGTTGGCGCCGCCACGCCGCCGCAAACTCGAGTTGATCCGGTGTCCACTCGGGAAGGTCCTCGTCCCAATAGCGCATCATCTCGTATATGCGGCGACCGTACACGCTGCCGCTCAGGCCACGCACATGCTCTATCCAGTGACGAAAAAGGTCGGGACCAGGCGCAAACGCCTCATGGTCGACATAGCCGTCCAGGGAATGGTTCATTCCAAAAACAAGCTTCGCCATACCCCTTCCTTTCTTCACACGGGAGACTTTCGCAGCGCTCTGGTTGCGTCATGATATCGTCCACGAGGCTAACTTAACTGATTGCACTATGCAATCTGTTTGCTGAAGATTCCATCCACGTCCGACTCTGGAACCTGATCGTCATCCGTGACCCGACGCAGGATATCCGCTGATCGACGGCCCTTGAGCCTGCGTCACACGCCCGTTTCGGACGAGCGCTGCGCACGCGCAAAAGTTCTTTAGGGAAGGAGGTCGAAGCTCATGAAAGCTTCGGCACCGGGCGTGTCGGCGTTCCGGGGTCCGCACCCGGTTGCGAGACGCGCCCAACAAAAAACCGCCGGCGATCGGCCGGCGGTTCCTGCGGTCATAGGACAGGCAGAAGCTTACTTGTTGTCTTCGTTGTCTTCGTCGTCGTCGCTGCCTGCGTCTTCGATTTCAACGCCTTCGTCGGCTTCTTCGACTTCTTCGGCTGCGCTGTCTTCATCGCTATCGGCATCGGTGTCGGCGGTTTTCAGCGAGTTCAGCTTCGCAAAGACCGCATCGGCGTCGATGGCCTCTTCCTCTTCGCGCTTCGGCTTGCTCGTGCCGAAGGAGAAGGCGGCCGCGATTGCGTCGTCGCTGGTGCTGTCTTCGACCGGCATCAGCGTTTCGGCGGCGGCACCGGCGACCGGCTGCGGCAGGTTCTTGGCGCCCTTTTCGACTTCCATGTCCAGTTCAAGCTGGCTGCACAGGCCGAGCGTGACCGGGTCGGACGGCGTCAGGTTCGACGAATTCCAGTGCGTGCGGTCGCGGATGGCGGCGATGGTCGGCTTGGTGGTGCCGACCAGGCGCATGATCTGGGCGTCCTTCAGCTCCGGATGGTTGCGCACCAGCCACAGAATAGCGTTCGGGCGGTCCTGGCGGCGGGAAACCGGCGTGTAGCGCGGTCCCTTGCGCTTGGATTCCGGCACCACCACTTTCGAGCCCTGCAGCTTGAGCTGATAGTTCGGGTCCTTCTGGGCCTTCTCGACTTCTTCTCTCGTCAGCTGGCCGGTCAGGATCGGGTCCAGACCCTTGATCCCCTGCGCGGCTTCACCATCGGCGATCGCCTTCACTTCCAGCGGATGAAGCCGGCAGAAGGACGCAATCTGAGAGAAGCTCAGCGCGGTATTGTCTACGAGCCAGACGGCGGTGGCCTTCGGCATAAGCGGCGTATTCGCCATCAGATAAATTCCTCTCGTCTGCTTCCGCGCCCGGCGGGGCGAAAAAGCGATGGTCCATTGCTGAAATAATGGGAAGTACCCGGAATATAGGGGGAATAGTGCGAAAACGCAAATGGGCTCGCGCATTTTGACGCATTTTGCGCTTCACGATCCACGGGTGAAACTCAGTCCTCCAGCGTCAGCACGATTTTGCCGATATGATCGGAGCTTTCGATCCGCCCGTGTGCCTCCACGGCCCGGGCGAGCGGAAAGGTCGAGTCCATCACCGGCCTGATCTTTCCCTGTTCGATCAGCGGCCAGACCTTGTCTTTCAGCCTGTCCGCGATCGCGGTCTTGAAGGCGTCGTCGCGGGGCCGCAGCGTCGAGCCCGTATGGGTCAGCCGCTTCACCATGAGCCGGGAGAAATTCACGGTCTCCGCCACGCCCCTGAGCGTCGCGATCTGGCAGATCCGCCCTTCCACGGCCGCCGCTTTCCAGTTCCGCTCCACATAGTCGCCGCCGACCATGTCGAGGATCACGTCGACCCCCTCTCCGCCGGTAATCTCCAGAATGGCCTTTTCGAACGCCTGTTCGCGGTAATTGATGACGTGATCCGCGCCGAGCCGCGCGGCCGCCGCCACCTTTTCGGCCGAACCGACGGTCGTGAAGACTTCCGCCCCGAAGGCCTTTGCCAGCTGGATGGCGGTTGTCCCGATTCCGGACGTGCCGCCATGGACCAGAAACCGCTCGCCGCCCTTGAGGCCGCACCGGTCGAAGACATTCGACCACACCGTGAAGAAGGTCTCCGGCAGGGCCGCGGCCTCTGCCATCGTCAGGCCGGCGGGCACCGGCAGCGCATGGCCCTCAGGCACCTTGCAGAAGGCCGCATAGCCGCCGCCGGGGGCAAGCGCCGTCACCTTGTCGCCGATCCTGTGGCGGGCCGCGCCCTCGCCGCACGCGACCACTTCTCCGGCAACCTCGAGCCCGGGCAGATCGGACGCGCCTTTCGGCGGCGGATAGGCGCCCTGGCGCTGCAGGACGTCCGGCCGGTTCACCCCTGCTGCCGCGACCCGGATCAGGATCTCGCCCGGCCCCGGCTCCGGCAGGGGCCGTTGCTGCACCATCAGGACCTCAGGGCCTCCGGGCTCGGAAATCGCGATCACGGACATGCTATCCGGCAGATTCTGCATTGAAGGAGCTTCCTTTTGGTTCATTTTGGGACTGGCTAGGCCGTGCCTGCCTGGCATATGGTAAAGGCAGTCCGAACGTATTTGAAGGCACGCGGACTGCACAAGCAGGCCGCGGTCGATTTGCGTGACACTGTTCAGGGAAGAAAAACCATGGGCCTGTTCGACGACGATGTCCCCAGAAAATTCATCCCCGGTGCAATCAGCGTCGGCGAGGATCTGTCCAAACTGTCGGAGAGCGACCTTGCAGAACGGATCGATGCACTGACCGAGGAAATCGACCGCACCCGGAGGGAGTTGGAGCAACGCGGGAATATTCGCGATGCGGCCAATTCGATTTTCCAGAAATAGCCTCGTAAATTATTGCAGTGATTAATAATATTGCTGTTACCGGCCATCCTGAGAGGCAGTGGCGGTAGGTAAAATTTAACTCATTTACCTCTTGTTAATCTTTCCAAAGTATAAATTTATTCATCCAGTCATCTGGATGTGAGTGGCTCCTGTCCACTCTGTTTGACGCCTCCCTGTTAAAGACTCAGAGCCGCAACCATGCGGCTCTTTTTTTGGCCGCGCCTCATAGTACATTGTCAATGTTCTGGTTAACCGCCATTTACCATCGTAACTGGCACACAGATTGCTCAGCTAAAGGCATGAAGTCCTGCATCGTTCCAAAAAGGAACAGGATTGTCCGGAGTGTCATAATCCGGGACAGTCGGAAGAAGATGCCAGGGTGAACCGGAAATGTAACTGAGGCGTAGTAATCCCATGACGGACGACATCAAGAAAGCCGCTGGTTCAATAGCCACTGTGCATATCGCTCCTCATCTTGCCAGCTCGGACAACTTCCAGCATCTGTTCCAGGAGGGTATGGCGCTGGTCGAGGAGACGGCGATGTATCTGGACGGAAGCGGCCGCGAAGAAGCCAAGAAGCTGCCGCGCCCGGCATCCCTCGCCTATGCCACCGAATCCATGCGCCTGACCACGCGCCTTATGCAGCTTGCCTCCTGGCTTCTGCTGCAGCGCGCCGTCAACGAAGGCGAAATGTCCCGCGAACAGGCCGGCAGCGACAAGAACAAGGTCCGCCTCGACAAGCTCAGCAGCGCCACCGGCGGCCCGTCCTGGAACGAACTTCCCGCAACGTTGCGCGAACTGGTCGAGCGCTCCACGCGGCTTCAGGAGCGGATCGTGCATCTCGACAAGATGCTTTACCGCAAGGACGCCGAAGAGCATCCGGAAGAAGCGAACGACGACAACCCGGTCGCCTCCCAGCTCAGCCAGCTGCGCGCCGCGTTCGGCAAGCTCGGCTGATCCCTCACCGCGGATCCTGATTTCGAAAGCCGCCGCAAGGCGGCTTTTGTTGTTTTGCCGGCCAGAAACTTGCTATCCGTCGTCTTCCCGGACGGAGTGAAGCGTAGATCCGGGATCGCTGAGCCGAGGTGTGGCGGGCTTGTTTCGGGACGCCCTCCTGAAAGCTCGCTTCCGACGGCTCTCCGATCCCGGCTCGCGCTCTGCTTGGCCGGGATGACGATCGGAAGGTTTGTTCCCAGCATGTGCCGCCGCAAGGCGGCTTGTCCCCCGGCGGTCATCCCCGACTCGAGCGAGTCGGGGATGACCTCGGGAGGCGGGTCGGTGTGCAACTCCTGGCATCTGAAGGCCAGGCAACAAAAAACCCGGCCTGGGGCCGGGTTCATCGCTCGTAGCTGTTTCTTGCGGCGATCAGGAGCCGAGGAAACCAGCGAACTTGTTCTTGAAGCGGGACACGCGGCCGCCGCGGTCCATCAGCTGGCGGTCGCCGCCGGTCCAGGCCGGGTGCGAGTTCGCGTCGATGTCGAGCGTCAGCGTATCGCCTTCCGCACCATAAGTGGAGCGGGTGAAGTATTCGGTGCCATCGGTCATGACGACCTTGATGGAATGGTAGTCGGGATGAATATCCGCTTTCATGGCCGGTCCTTTCAAGCGCCTCTGTAGTGTCTTTGCCCTCAAAGCCGCTACACGAACGCAAAACGAAATGAAGGGCCGCCGATCCGGTTGCGGACGCCGCCCTCAGAAACATGAGGCGGGGATATACCCCAAGGTGCCCGGCAAAACAAGGGGCATTTTCCCGCAAATTCCATTGCTGTTCAATCGGAACCGCGGATGCATCGGGTCACGCATGCCGGCCGCACTTGACCTTTGCCATTGAGCGTCTGTCCGATCGTGGTAAAGACGGACGCAAACCAAGAGGAGAGCCCTGTGGCCGACGCCCCAGTTTCCGAAACCCGGTCCGCCCCGACGCCACCGCGCAGATCGCTCAGGCCGCTGGCCCGGCTGCTGCCTTATCTGCTCAAGCACAAGGGCATGGTGGGCGCGGCCATAATCGCGCTGTTTTCGGCCGCGGTCATCACGCTGATCCTGCCGGCGGCCGTCCGCCGGATGATCGACAACGGCTTCGGCGCGGACGATCCGGCGCTGGTCAATTCCTATTTCGTCGTCCTGATCGGCGTTGTCTGTGCCCTGTCGCTGGCAAGTTCCATCCGCTACTTCCTGGTGATGTGGATCGGCGAGAGGGTCGTTGCGGAAATCCGCAGCGATGTCTTCGCCCACATGACCCGCCTCAGCCCCGCCTTTTACGACAGCGCGAAATCCGGGGAAATCCTCTCCCGGCTGACGGCGGACACCACGCAGATCAAGGCGGCCTTCGGCGCGAGCGCGTCGCTTGCCATGCGCAACCTGATCATGTTTGCCGGCGCCGCGGTGATGATGGTCGTGACCAGTCCGCGCCTGTCCGTCATCGTTCTGGCGGCTATACCGGTCATTCTGGTTCCCATCCTCGGCTTCGGGCGCCAGGTGCGCAAGAGATCCCGCTTCGCGCAGGACACCCTGGCCGATGCGTCCGCCTATGCCGGCGAGATGCTGGGCTCCGTGCGCACTCTGCAGGCCTTCACCCATGAACGGCGCAGCTCAGACCGCTACGGGTCGGCGGTCGAGACGGCCTTCCAGGCGGCCCGCAAGGCGATCATGGCCCGGGCGGCGCTCACCGGCTTCGCGCTGTTCGTCATCGGCGCCAGCATCGTCGCGGTCCTGTGGATCGGCGCCAGCGATGTCTTCGCCGGCCGGATCACAGGGGGCGAACTCAGCCAGTTCCTGCTCTATTCCATTCTTGCTGCCGGGTCCCTGGCCGCGCTGTCGGAGGTCTGGGGCGAACTCTCCCAGGCCGCAGGCGCCGCCGGGCGCCTGAGCGAGCTTCTGGAAATCCGGCCCGAAATCAGCGCCCCGGCCAATCCCGTCCGCCTTCCGGCGACGTCGCGTGCCGAAATCGTCTTCGACCGCGTTTCCTTTGCCTATCAGAACAGCAGGAACATGCCCGTCGTCCGGGACCTGAGCCTGAACGTCACGCCCGGCGAGACGGTCGCGGTCGTCGGCCCGTCCGGAGCGGGCAAGTCGACCCTGTTCAGCCTCCTGATGCGCTATTACGACCCGAACGAAGGCGTCATTCGCCTCAATGGCGTGGAGCTGACGAAGCTGGACCCGGAGGAGCTGCGCCGCAACATTGCCCTCGTGCCCCAGGACACCGCGATATTCGGCGCCACGATTGCCGAAAATATCGCCTACGGCCGGCCCGAAGCCACCCGCGCGGAGATCATCGCCGCCGCCCAGGCCGCCCTCGCCGCGCCCTTCATCGACACGATGAGCGAAGGCTACGACACGCTGGTGGGCGAGCGCGGCATCACGCTCTCCGGCGGCCAGCGCCAGCGCATTGCCATCGCGCGGGCCGTCCTGAAGGGCGCACCGGTTCTGCTTCTCGACGAGGCGACCAGCGCCCTTGATGCGGAAAGCGAGAGCCTGGTTCAGCAGGCCCTGGACCGGCTGATGGAGGGCCGCACCACGCTTGTGATCGCCCACAGGCTGGCCACGGTGCTGAAGGCGGATAGGATCGTGGTCATGGACGCCGGCAGGATTGTCGAAGCCGGCACGCACGCCGAACTGACGGCCGCCAGCGGCCTTTATGCCAAGCTCGCCCGGCTGCAATTCAACGCCGAAAGGGAAGACGAGACGGCTTGAAGATCACGCAGCTTGTCCCCTCCCCGCACGGGGGAGGGAACCGGCAGCGCCGTAGCTTACTCCGGCACGGCAACCGTATAATTCAGCGGTAACCGGCCGCCATCGGCAAAGATGGTCTGCCCGGTCACGTAGCTCGCGTCCGGCGATGCCAGGAAAGCCGCGACGCCGGCGATCTCGGAAGCCTCGCCGATGCGCAGCATCGGGGTTCGCGACAGGATGCGGTTCTTTGCGGCCTTGTCGCTGTTCACCGACGCCAGCATGTCGGTCATGATCGAGCCCGGACCGATGGCGTTCACGCGAATGCCGTATTGGGCGAGCGACAGGGCGGAGACCTTGGTCAGCTGGGATATGCCGCCCTTGGAAACGCAATAGGGAACCTGATTGGGGATCGCGACCACGGCGTTGATCGACGACATGTTGATGATGCAGCCCGGCTCGCCGCCGTCCTGCACCTTCTCGACCATGTGGCGGGCAACGGCCTGGGAACACAGGAACGAGCCTCTCAGATTGATCGACAGAACCCGGTCGAAATCCTCCACTTCCAGGTCGAGGAAGTCGGCACCGGCAACGATGCCGGCGTTGTTGACCAGAACGTCGATGTCGCCATAGGCATTCAGGGTTTCGGCGACCAGGTTGCGCACGTCCAGGCGTTCGGCGACGTTGCAATGGATGTACGTCGCCTCGCCGAGGCCCTTCAGGTCCTCGGCTGCCGCCTCGCCGGCGCTATCGTCCACATCGGCGATCACGACCTTCGCGCCATCCATGACAAAACGTTTGGCAACGGCAAATCCGATACCACGGGCAGCGCCGGTGATGATGGCGACCTTATTTTCCAAAGACACGGAAACCTCACGGTAAATTGGGTAAATTCGAGACCGCAAACACGCGCGGACCGCTTTGCGGCGGTCCGACATTAGTTCTCAAAAGCGCCCGTGTCGATCACAGTTCTCAGGTTACGGTAATGTCACCCCTGCCTCTCACACGGAAATACCGTGTGATTTCAAGGCTTCGCTGATCTCATCCAGGATGGCCGGATCGTCGATCGTGGCGGGGACCTTGTAGCTTTCTCCGTCAGCAATATGGCGCATGGTGCCGCGCAGGATCTTGCCGGACCGGGTTTTCGGCAGCCGCGCGACCGTGATCGCGATCTTGAAGGCCGCCACCGGGCCGATCCTGTCGCGCACCAGCTTCACCAGTTCCTTCTCGATCTCCTCATGTGGCCGCTCGACGCCGGCCTTCAGCACCACGAACCCGCAAGGCAGCTGGCCCTTCAGCTTGTCGGCAATGCCGATCACCGCGCATTCGGCAACATCCGGATGGCACGCCAGCACCTCCTCCATGCCGCCGGTGGACAGCCGGTGCCCGGCAACGTTGATGATGTCGTCCGTGCGCGCCAGGATGGAAACATAACCGTCATCGTCGATGATCCCGGCATCCGCCGACTTGTAGTAGCCGGGGAACTCGGCGAGATAGGCATCGAAGAACCGCTTGTCCGCATTCCACAGCGTCGGCAGGCAGCCCGGCGGCAGCGGCAGTTTCACCACGATATTGCCGAGCGTGTTGGTTCCCAGAACATGGCCCAGGTCGTCCAGGACCTGCACGTCGTAGCCCGGCATCGGCACGGTGGGCGAACCGGGCTTGACCGGCAGCTGTCCGAGCCCGAGCGGGTTGCCGGCGATGCACCAGCCGGTCTCCGTCTGCCACCAGTGGTCGATCACCGGCACCTGCAACTGGTCGATCGCCCAATTGACGGTCTCCGGATCGGCGCGTTCGCCGGCCAGAAACAGGGAGCGGAACTGGGACAGATCGTATTGTTCGATGAACTTGCCGTCCGGATCTTCCTTGCGGATGGCGCGGAACGCGGTCGGGGCGGTAAAGAGCGACACCACGCCGTGATCGGCAACGACGCGCCAGAAAACGCCCGCATCCGGCGTGCCGACCGGCTTGCCCTCGAAGACAACCGTCGTGCAGCCGTGAAGCAGCGGCGCGTAGCAGATATAGGAATGGCCGACCACCCAGCCGACATCGGAGGCCGCCCAGAAGACCTCGCCCGGCTCGATGTCATAGAGGTTCTTCATCGTCCACTTCAGCGCGACCATGTGGCCGCCATTGTCGCGCACCACGCCCTTCGGCTGCCCGGTCGTACCGGAGGTGTAGAGAATGTAGAGCGGGTCGCTTGCCTTCACCGGCGTCGGCGCGATCGTGCGGCCGGCGGCCCGGGCCTGCGCCTGGAGCTCGCCCAGATCGAAATCCCGGCCCTCCTGCATTTCGCCAGCCAGTTCCTCGCGCTGGAAGACGAGGCAGACGCTCGGTTTCTTTGTCGATTGCTCGATCGCCGCGTCGATCAGGGGCTTGTAGGCAATGACGCGGCCCGGCTCGATCCCGCAGGAAGCGGCAATGATCGCCTTGGGCGCGGCATCGTCGATCCGGGTTGCCAGCTCATGTGCGGCAAAACCGCCGAAGACGACCGAATGGATGACGCCCAGGCGCGCGCAGGCGAGCATGGCCATGACGGCCTGCGGGATCATCGGCATGTAGATGATCGCCCGGTCGCCCTTCTGCAGCCCCTTGTCCGCCAGCACGCAGGCCATCGCCTGCACTTCCTCGAGCAGCTCGGCATAGCTGTAGCTCGCCTTTTTGCCGGTGATCGGGCTGTCATAGATCAGCGCTGGCTGCCCGGGCCGGCCACGCTCCACATGCCGGTCGAGGCAGTTGTAGCAGGTGTTGCATTCCCAGTCCGGAAACCACCGGCCATACTGGCCCATGTCTGGGTTGAAAATCGTGTCGGAAGTCGAGATCCAGTCGATTTCGGCAGCGGCCGTCTTCCAGAAACCCAGCGGATCGTGTTTCCAGCCCTGATAGACCTCATGATACCGGCTTGCCATGAATATTCCTCCCAAACAGCCGCCTCGGCTTTTAGGACTAGAGTGGTGTATCAGGAGGCAAAAATGCAAGTCTTCGCGCATAAGCAATTCGACGTTCGGGACTTTACGTAATCCCTCCGGCGTGCTTGTCTGCAGCGCCTGCCCTTCTTGAATCATCCCACCATTTGAACAGATGTCCCCGATAACAGACCCCTGGTTCTACGCGGCCGCCATTCCGGCCGTCTTCTTCGTCGGCCTCTCCAAGGGCGGCTTCGGCGGCACGTTTGCCATGCTCGGCGTGCCGATCATGGCGCTCGTGATTTCGCCGCTTCAGGCCGCCGGCATCATGCTGCCGATCCTGATCGTGATGGATGCCGTCGCGCTGATCGCCTACAAGGGCCGTGCCGACTGGAGGAGCCTGAGCATTCTGCTCCCTGCCGCGGTGCTGGGCATCGGCATCGGCTGGGCGACCGCCGCCTATGTGAACGACGCCTTCGTGATTCTCCTGATCGGCATCATGTCGCTGGCCTTCGTCGCCGATTACCTCTTCAAGCAGCGAAAGGCGGCCGGCGCCAGCAGGCACAACCTGCCCAAGGGGACGTTCTGGGGCACTGTCGCGGGCTTCACCAGCTTCATCAGCCATACGGGCGGCCCGCCGTTCCAGATGTACATGTTGCCGTTGCGCCTTGCGCCGATGCTCTTCGCCGGCACCGCGGTGATCTTCTTTGCCGCGGTCAATGCCATCAAGCTGGTGCCGTATTTCATGCTCGGCCAGTTCGACGCCACCAACCTGACGACCTCCGTCACCCTGTTCCCGGTCGCCCTGATCGCGACGCTGTGCGGGGTGTGGCTCGTCCGCATCGTCAAGGCCGAGACCTTCTACAGCATCATCTATATTTTCATGGGCCTGATCGGCGCCAAGCTGACCTATGACGGCCTGATGGCGTTCCTGCCCTGACCGATCCGGACCCCTGACCAATCAGTGCATTGCGCGCGCCCCTATTTGGGAGTTTGATGGCAGAAAATGATCAAGGAGGATGATCATGGACGCCAGCGTCAACCCGTTCACCCAGGGGCTCGACAAGACCACCGCCAACTACGCCCCGCTCAGCCCGCTCAGCTTTCTGGCCCGCGCGGCGGATGTGTTTCCCGAAACGACGGCGATCATTCACGGCCAGCAGCGTACGGACTACCGCACCTTCTACCGCCGCGCGCGGCAGCTCGCCTCCGCGCTCGGCAGCCTCGGCATCGGCAAGAACGATACGGTCAGCGTGATGTTCTCCAACGTGCCGCCCATGCTGGAGGCCCATTACGGCGTGCCGATGACCAGGGCCGTCCTGCATTCGTTGAACACGCGGCTCGAGCCGGCGGTCATCGCCTTTCAGCTGGACCACGCCGAATGCAAGGTGCTGATCACCGACCGGGAATACGCGCCGGTCATCAGGCAGGCCCTTTCGCTCGCCACCGTCAATCCCACGGTGATCGACTATTCGGACCCGGAATTCCCGCAGGACGGAGAGCGGCTGGGGTCAATCGATTACGAAGAGTTTCTCCAGACCGGCGATCCGGACTTTCAGTGGTCGCTTCCCGATGACGAATGGGATGCCATTGCGCTCAATTACACCTCCGGCACCACGGGCAATCCCAAGGGCGTGGTCTATCACCACCGCGGCGCCTATCTCCTGGCCCAGGCCAATGTGATCACTGCCTCAATGGTCAAGCACCCGGTCTATCTGTGGACGCTGCCGATGTTCCACTGCAACGGCTGGTGCTTTCCCTGGTCGATCTCCGTTGTCGCCGGCACCCATGTCTGCCTGCGTGCAGTGCGGCCGAAGACCATGTGGGACCTGATTGCCGACGAGCAGGTGACCCATCTGTGCGGCGCTCCCATCGTCATGTCGACGCTGCTGAACGCCGCCCCCGACCAGAAGCGCGACCTCGATCACGAAGTCGAATTCTTCACCGCAGCCGCGCCGCCCCCGGAAAGCGTGCTGGCGGCCATGAAGACGGCCGGCTTCAACGTCACCCATCTCTATGGCCTCACCGAAGTCTACGGCCCGGCCGTCGTCAATGAATGGAAACGCGAATGGGACGGCCTGCCACTGGACCAGCAGGCCCGGAAGAAGGCCCGCCAGGGCGTGCGCTACGTTGCCCTGGAAGGCCTGACGGTTCTCGATCCCGAAACCCTGGAACCGGTCCCGGCCGACGGGGAAACGCTTGGGGAAGTCATGTTCCGCGGCAACGTGGTCATGAAGGGCTATCTGAAAAACCCGGAAGCCACCGACAGCGCCTTTCACGGCGGCTGGTTTCACTCCGGCGACCTCGGCGTGATGCATCCCGACGGCTATATCCAGCTGAAGGACAGGTCCAAGGACATCATCATCTCGGGCGGCGAAAACATCTCGTCCATCGAGGTGGAGGAGGTCCTCTACAAGCACCCGGACGTCCAGGCCGTGGCCGTGGTCGCCCGTCCGGACGAAAAATGGGGCGAGACACCCTGCGCCTTCGTCGAACTGAAGGCAGGCTCAAGCGTCACCGAAGCGGATCTGATCGCGTTCTGCCGCGAGCGCCTGGCCGGTTTCAAGGCACCGAAAACCGTCGTCTTCTGCGAGCTTCCCAAGACCTCCACCGGCAAGATCCAGAAATTTGCCCTGCGCGAACAGGCAAAGAGCCTTTAAACACAAAAAACGCCGCGCGATGCGCGGCGTTCAGACTGCTGACAAACCCCTGGCATTGTCCAGGGGTTTTTGATTCACTGTTTAGATGTTGAAGAAGCCCGGCCCCGATCAGACAGCGCTCGAGATGGTTACACTCGAGCAGCTTGTTCCCGCCGATCACCTTTTGCGCAAGATTGACGCGGTGATCGACTTTTCGTTCGTCCATGACCGTGTCTCGGCGCTCTACTGCGCAGACAACGGCCGTCCACCGCTGGATCCGACGTTGATGTTCAAGGCGTTGTTCATCGGTTACCTGTTCGGCATCCGCTCGGAGCGCCAGTTGGTGCGCGAGATCGAGGTGAATGTCGCCTACCGCTGGTTCTTGCGGCTGAAGCTGACGGACAAGGTGTTCGACGCCTCGACACTGAGCCAGAACCGGCGGCGTCGCTACAACGACGCGTCTGTCGCCCAGGATATCTTCGACCACATTGTCGAGCAGGCGATCGCTCATGGCCTTGTAGACGGCACGGTGCTTTATACGGATTCGACACATCTGAAGGCGAATGCCAACAAAGGCAAATACGATCTGGCTCAAATCGAGAAGTCACGGGCCGATTATTGGGCGGACCTGGACCGGGCGGTTGAGGCGGAACGCAGGCTGCATGGCCAGAAGCCGCTAAAGGAGCAGGAGCGCTCTCCTGAGGTCAAGCAAACCAAGGTGAGCCGCACGGATCCGGACAGCGGCTACATGGTGCGTGAGGGCAAGCCAAAGGGCTTCTTCTATCTGGACCACCGCACGGTGGACGGTAAATTGGGGATCGTCACGGACACCTTCACCACACCGGCCAATGTCCATGACAGCATTGTTTATCTGAACCGGCTGGACCGTCAGGCACACCGCTTCAGCTTCCAGGTCAAGGCGGTTGGTCTTGATGCGGGCTATGCCACTTCAGCGATAGCCCGGGGACTGGAGGAGCGGGATATTCTGGGGGTGACCGGATACCGCCGCCCGTCTGCCCCAAAGCCCGGCATGATGCGCAAATCAAGCTTCGCTTACGAGGAGCAAACCGATGGCTACCGTTGTCCCGAAGGCCGGCTGCTGACCTATGCAACGACGGACAGGAACGGCTACAAACACTACCGCTCCGACCCTGCCATCTGCAAAAAGTGTCCGCTTCTGGCCTCCTGCACCTCCAATGCCAGGGCTGAGCGCACCATCACCCGCCATGTCTGGCAGGAGAGCAGGGAGCGAAGCGATACATATCGCCTGACACCCTGGGGCAAGGCTGTTTACAAGCGTCGAAAGGAAACCGTGGAGCGTTCGTTTGCCGATGCCAAACAGCTCCATGGCCACAGATACGCCAGGTTCCGAAGTCTGGTGCGCGTCCAGATGCAGTGCCTCCTCGCCGCCGCCGCCCAGAACATCAAGAAGATCGCGATGGCCCTCACCAAACCACCCAAACAAGTACGGGCCTGACAGGCAAAAAGCCCGACCACGCTAAATTCAAAACCCAGAAATAACGGCAAAACAAATCTCAAAAAACAAACCCGCCGAAATCGGCGGGTTTGTCAGCAGTCTGAAACGCCGCGCGATGCGCGGCGTTTTCGAACTGTCTGGCGGACGTACCTAATGGATGGTCACGTCATGCCGTATTCGCTCGATTTCGTCCTTTATCTTCAGTTTCTGCCGCTTCATGTTAGCCAATTCCAAGGAGTCCGTACTCGGGTGCAACTGAGCGTCTTCAATCCTACGTTCCATTTCCGCGTGACGGCGCTCAAGTTCTTCGAGATGCGACTGCATTGACATGGATAAACCTCCTGTCTGTTGGCTCAACGCCGCCATCGTGCCACAGGAAATCCGTTCTTGTCGATTGCTGAGTTCGCGATTTTGAAGCGTTTCGCCGTCAAATCATGCAATCTTGTCACCATCCTTAGAAAACCGTGAAAAACCGGCGGCAATCAAACAGTTCAAATCTCACGAATTTTCCCGCTGATAGATTTGCCGGTTCACAGTTTTACTCTTGAAGACGACATCCGCGGCTTTCGGTCACACACGGCTTCGGCCCGATTGTGAGGCCGGCCAGGGAACTGAGAAAGATGCTATCTTGCCGAGCGACGGCAAAATGGACTAGATCAACCTGCATTTGAATGAGAACAGGCTGATGGAGCGAGAAGAAGACCTGTAACCGGAGTTCTTGATTTGGCCTGTGATGGCGGGTTTGCATAAGGCTCGGGATCAATGGTCAAATGCTCTTCGGTGGGGTTGATTCCCGTCTCGGGGGAGTTGGATGGCGCAAACGGAAAATGATGCCCTGCGCGTGGAGCTGGCACAGCTTCGCCAGGAACACAGGGACCTGGACGTGGCTGTGGAGGCGCTTGCGGCAACATCCAATTATGACGCGCTGCAACTTCAGAGACTGAAAAAGAAAAAGCTGATGATCAAGGACCGGATCGCGGTTCTGGAAGACCAGTTGTTCCCGGATATCATCGCCTGACGGCACGGTCGCGGCGGCGCGTCCCGCCGCCGCGGCCGCACTGCGGGGACCTGGACCGTTTTCCGGCAATTCCGGCTTGCGATGCGCGGCGCTCTGCCTATACTCCGCGGCTCTTCTGAGCCTGCCGGACACTGGAGCAAGATATGGCACAAGCGGATGTCGCAATCATCATGGGCAGTCAGTCCGACTGGCCGACAATGAAACACGCGGCAGAAATTCTCGACCAGCTGGGCGTGTCCTATGAAGCCCGCATCGTCTCGGCTCACCGCACGCCGGACCGCATGTACGACTTTGCCAAGGGCGCGAAGGCGGAAGGCTTCAAGATCATCATCGCCGGCGCCGGCGGCGCGGCCCACCTGCCCGGAATGGTCGCCTCCCTGACCCTGCTGCCGGTGTTCGGCGTGCCGGTGGAAAGCAAGGCCCTGTCCGGGGAAGACAGCCTGTTGTCGATCGTGCAGATGCCTGCCGGCATTCCCGTGGGAACGCTCGCCATCGGCAAGGCCGGGGCCACCAACGCCGCCCTGCTCGCCTCCGCCGTGCTGGCCCTCAACGATCCCGCCATTGACGCGGCGCTGGCCAAATTCCGCTCGGACCGCACTGCGGCCGTTGCCGAGGTTCCGTCCGACGAGGCGCGCTAGGCAATGTTGAGATCGGACCGATTATATCCCGGCCTTACTCTCGGGCGCTCAGATGAAAATTCTTCGCGGCACACAAACCTCATCCTGAGGAAGCGCGCAGGGCTGTCTCGAAGGATGGGCCACCTGCTCCGCATTTCCCGCCCATCCTTCGAGACCAAACTGACGGTTCACCTCAGGATGAGGTGGTGCAGTAACGTCGAGGAATTGACATCATGAGCGAGAACACACGGCTCCGCCCAGGCGACACGATCGGAATTCTCGGCGGCGGACAGCTTGGGCGCATGCTGGCGCAATCCGCGGCCAGCCTGGGCCTCAAGGCACATGTCTTCTGTCCCGACCCGAACAGCCCGGCCTTCGATGTATGCGCCGCTTTCACGGTCGCCCCTTATGAGGACCTCGACGCGCTGGACCGGTTTGCCGAATCCGTGTCCGTCGTGACCTATGAATTCGAAAACGTACCCGGCGCCACGGCCGCGCATCTCGACGCAAAACTGCCCGTTCGGCCGGGCGTGCGCGCCCTGGAAGTGTCTCAGGACCGCCTTTTCGAAAAGCGGTTCCTGTCCGGAGCCGGCGTCGCGATCGCCGATTTCGCCGAGATCGATTCCCAGGCCGGCCTGGATGCGGCCCTGGCATCGTTCGGCGGCCAGGGTGTCCTGAAGACCCGCCGTTTCGGCTATGACGGCAAGGGCCAGATCATGATCCGCAAACCCGAAGATGCGGCGAACGCCTTCCAGGCGATCGGCGCCGTGCCGGCGGTTCTGGAAGCGCTCGTTCCGTTCGACTGTGAGGTCTCGGTGATCGTCGGCAGGGATCTGGACGGCAGCTCGGCCAGCTACGACATTGCCCGCAACCACCATGAGAACCACATCCTGAAGACTTCCACCGTCCCGGCGGATGTCTCCGACGCGACAACGCGGTCAGCGAGCGCCATGGCGGAAAAGATCGTCGCCGGCCTCGACTATGTCGGCGTCATGGGCGTGGAGATGTTCCTGCTGCGCGACGGTGATGAAGAGAAGCTGCTGGTCAACGAGATCGCCCCGAGAGTGCACAATTCGGGCCACTGGACCCAGGACGCGTGCCTCACCTCCCAGTTCGACCAGCACATCCGCGCCGTCGCCGGCTGGCCCCTCGGCGCCACCGAACGCCACAGTGATGCGGTCATGGAAAATCTCATCGGGGCCGATGTCGACGGCTGGCAATCCGTGCTGAAGGAACCGCAGGCGCGTCTTCATCTCTACGGCAAGGCGGAGACCCGGGAGGGCCGCAAGATGGGCCACGTGAACCGGATCTCCACAAGAACCGCCTGAGACAGCGAGCTGAGGCGACCGGCTGCGATCACCGGCGCCGTTTGGATCGCTTGAGCCGACCGGGTCAGCCGATCACCAGACCGAGCTTTTCGCGTTTGGCAAAGCGGCGGTTGGCTAAAAGGGCCACCGATGCCAGCCCCCCGCCAGGCCGCACCACACGCCGACGCCGCCCCAGCCGGCGGCAAAGCCGAGGCCGAGCGACAGGCTGATGCCGACGACCCAGTAGCCGAACAGGGCATAGAACAGCGGGATGGTGGTATCGCCCAGCCCGCGAAGATTATTCACGCCGATGATCTGGCCGCCATCGGCAAGCTGGAAAATCGCGGCGACCGCCAGGAATGACATCCCGTAGGCCATGACATCCCGGGCTTCCGGATCCTCCAGATCGAGGTAGAAGCCGACCAGGGTCTCCGGCACGGTCCAGAACAGCAGCGCGAAACTTCCCATGAACACCATGGTCACGCCCAGGGCCGTCCACCCGGCCCGGCCGACGCCTTCATGATCGCCCCGCCCGGCCGCAAGGCTGACGCGTGTCATGGCGGCGACGGAGAAGCCCACAGGCACCATGAAGGTGACGGACGAGATCTGCAGCGCGATGCCGTGGCCCGCCAGCGGCAGGGTTCCCAGCCAGCCGATCATGATCGAGGACGCCGCGAACAGGGCGCCTTCCGCGATGATCGTCAGGCCGATAGGCGTTCCGAGCCGCACGATCTGAAGGATCACCTGCCAGTCAGAACGCCAGATCCGGCCGAGAATGTAGTAGCGTTTCAGCCTGGGATGCAGCGTTGCGTAGAGGATCAGAAAGCCGAAGGTGACTGCGGAACTGAAGACCGACGCAATGCCGGCCCCGATCAGCTCCAGGCGCGGAAAACCGAAATTGCCGAAGATCAGCAGATAATCCAGGATCGCGTTGGCGATGGCGCCGGCAATCGTCGCCAGAAGCACCACCTGAGTGCGCTCCATCACCGTGAGGAACCCCCGCACCGCCATGATCAGCAGCGCCGGCAGCATGGTCCACTGTAGAAAATGCATGTAAAGACCGGCGGTCGCGGAGATTTCCGGATCCTGTCCCAACGCCACCAGAATGGATTCGGTAAAGAACATGATGCACCAGACCGGTATGCAGTAGAGCACCGCGACCCAGAACCCCATGCGCACCGCGCGGCGGAAATCGCGCAGCTTGCGCTGGCCGCGCGCCCGCGCCGCCAGCGGGATCACCGCCTGCAGGACGCCCATGCCGAAAAACCAAACGAGCATGTAGAAATTGAACGCCAGCACGGAGGCGGCAAGCTCCTCGGCGCCCAGCCGGCCGATCATCAGCACATCGGTGGTATTGATCGCCATCTGCGCAAGCTGAGCGCCCGCCAGCGGCAGCCCCAGCGCGAGTGTCGGCCGGATGTCGCTCTGCCAAAGGGATCTGCCCGTATCCGAATCGGTGGCCCTTGACGCGTAGTGCGACGCCATCGTTTCCTCCAACAAAGGGCTGGGGCGACAAACGACGATTGACTTCGTTTGAGCCGGGGTAAGACATTCACCTGTAATCGTGATAAGAGACGGTGTCCACTGATCTTGAGCCTCGAGATTGCCGGAAGGGGAAGCGTCCCTGACCCGGATTTCTTGCGAATGGCAGTGGACACGGCCGGTCACCTCTGGTATTAAGCCCGCCAAAGTGAGCGACGCGTCCGCGGCGATCAGTTTTCTGCACACTAGTGAATGCTCCACACATCGATAAGACCGTGAGCGTTGACTGCGTGTACTCAGAGCAGTCGCGGAGATCACTTGCGAGATCTCGCTTAACTCGAAATCCAGTTCTGGCTGCGGCTCGACCGCAGCGCCTCGAAAAAACGGGAAAAAACGCGTGCAGGTTTTGGTTCGCGACAATAATGTCGATCAGGCGCTGAAGGCGCTCAAGAAAAAGATGCAGCGCGAAGGCATCTTCCGTGAAATGAAACTTCGCGGTCATTTTGAAAAGCCGTCCGAGAAGAAGGCGCGCGAAAAGGCAGAAGCTATTCGCCGCGCGCGCAAGCTGGCTCGCAAGCGGGCACAGCGCGAAGGTCTGCTTCCGGGCAAGCCCGCCGCTCGCCGCTAAGCGGCTTGAGTGTGCCGGCGGCACGGATCGCCATCTCGTCAAGATAGCCGTTAGGCCGGCCGGTTATACGGTCGGCTTTTTGGCATTTTGCGGAGAATGCTATGGACTGCCGCCCGCAAAGAAAGCGCAGCCACACTCCCGCCCTATTGGGGGCGGAAAAACGGCATGTCTAATCGCCTGACCGCAAGGGATCAAATCTGCCGGATGCACAAGTTCCTGCCTCACGCCGCCCTGCTCAGCCTCGCCACGCTGCTTGCCGCCTGCAACACCACCGGCGGCGTCTATGACGATGTGCCGATCAATTCGTCTGCCGGCTCGTCCACCAACATCGCCTCCCTGACGGCGGTGATTGAATCCAATCCGTCCGATGCCAACGCCTACAGCACCCGCGGCATCGCCTACGGGCAGGCTGGCAAGCTCGATCAGGCGGTTGAGGACTTCAACCGGGCCCTGCAGCTCAATCCGAACTCCTATCAGACCTACGCCAACCGGGCGCTGGTCTACCGGCGCCAGGGGCGGAACGACTTGGCGGTTGCCGACTACACCCGCGCGATCAACATCAAGCCGGATTACGATACGGCCTATGTCGGCCGCGGAAACATCTACCGCCAGGAAGGCAATTACGGCGCGGCCCTGGCGGATTTCAATTCCGTCATTTCCCGCGACAGCAGCGATGCCCGCGCGTTCTATAACCGCGGCCTGATCTACCAGGCACAGAAGCAGGACAACCGCGCGATCGAAGATTTCGCAACCGCCATCGGCCTGAACCCGAAAGCGGCTGCGCCCTATATCGCCCGCGGCATTTCCTATCTGGCGGTCAACGACCCCAACGCGGCACTTTCCGATCTGTCCATGGCCGTCAATCTGGACCGCGACTCCGCCGTTGCATGGGCAAACCGGGGCCTTGCCCTTGAAATGCTCAATCAACCGTCGGACGCCCGCCGGAGCTATACCAAGGCGGTTTCGCTGGAAAATTCCAACAAGATCGCCCGCGAAGGGCTCGGCCGCCTCGGTCGGGCTTAACCCGGGCTCGAGCCCCCGACCGGGCTGGATTTCTCCGGGTTGTTGTGAATTCGACCCCAGGATGTGCCGCTGAAGACAGTCACCCCGGACGCAGCAAAGCGGAGATCCGGGGCCCACTCGCTGGCCCGTTTGCTGAAGCATGTGACGAACCTGCAGTCCGGCATTCTGCTTTAATCCAGAGAGAACGAACAATCCCGGTTTGACGCATAATCAGCACCACCGGGACCCGGGCTTTCGTCTGACGGGCGAGTGGAAAAGCTGACTATTCAATAACTTACTGCTTTTTCGCCCTCGGATGGAGGACAATCGAGAGCGTTGAAGATCCTCTGAATGTCATTCCGTTAAGCCCGGCACACCTCCACGCATGACCGATATCAATGCGCTGGAGTGTCCTCGCCCCTACCAATGCCTGCGTTCCCAAACACGGAGGCCACATGAAATCGATCCTCATTCTGGACGGCCACCCGGACCCGGACGAGCGGCACCTGGGCCATGCTCTGTCGGCCGCCTATCAGCAGGGCGCGCTCGCCGCAGGCCACGAGGCAACGCTCGTGCGCATTGCCGACTTGGAATTTCCCGTCCTCCGCAAGCCGTCCGATTTCTCGAAGGAACCGACCCCAAACGTCCTCCAGCCGGCCCGCGATGCGCTGCTGGCTGCCGACCATCTGGTGCTGGTCTACCCGCTCTGGCTCGGCACGCTTCCGGCCTATACTAAGGCGTTCCTGGAACAGCTGCTGCACTACGACACGGCTTTCGAACGCGCCGCCGACGACAGGTGGCCGAAAGGCAAGATGCGCGGCAAGTCGGCGCGTGTCGTCGTGACCATGGGCATGCCTGCACTCGCCTATACGCTCTGGTACAGGGCCCACAGCCTGAAGAACCTGAAGCGCAACATCCTCGGCTTCGCCGGCTTCAAACCGGTCAGGTCCACCCTCTTCGGCATGGTGGAGCAGGCAGGAGAGGCCCGCGTCAGCAAATGGCTCAAGAAGATGGAAGCGTTGGGGCGCGACGCGGCATAGCGCTCAACAGCTATGCTGCGAGCGCCTCGGCCTGGGCGACAGGCGCACACACCCTCACGTCCCGAGGAGCCGCTAACGCGGCGTCCATCGACCGCTTGCTCGCACTATGCCGCCTATCCGTCAAACGGGAACCACTTCGTCTTGACTGCAGACAAGGATCTGGCCTCAGTACCAGCTGACCAAATTGCTGGAGCTTGTTGTTCACATGGCGCAGACGAGGGACGCGGAGGTATGGGCCAGCCGAGCCTTTATGGATTCAACGCGAGTCAAGGATTTTGTCGCTGACCCCTTGCCGACCGGCATGACGCTCGGAGAAATGGCAAAGTTGAACGAGACCGGCGAACCCATGTCAGCGGAGCATTTTCCGAAAGAGATATTCGCGAGGAAGTTCGGACCACCGATAAAGACGCAGGCGGATCTTGTGCGCGCCGCCGGGGTGGTGGTGGTCTCCGCCAAATGCGCGGATATCCTGAGGCAGTTCGACCTGGGAAAGTCTTCTCTCTACCCGATCAGGTTGTTCCAATACGACCGGAAAACTTCGGTGGAGGGCGAGTATTTCAGCTTGAACGTAGGCGAACGTAAGGACGCTTTCCTCCCCAGTGAAACATTAAATCTGGATGTCTTTGATTCAGGCAAAATGCGCATGGCACCCAATCTTCATGACGACGACATTGCGCTTGGTCCCACGGCGCTCGAGGGCCCGGATCTATGGGTGAACCCGCCGTTGATAAACATGTTCTTTCTGAGCGATCGGCTCACGCAAGCCCTGCGAGCAGCCAAGATGAGCCGGGTTTTCGGTTTCAGAAAATGCCGGATTATCGAAAAAGGCTAATGTCCTGAACTGAGTGACCGCTCGCCATCCGCCGGATGATGCAGCTCCAGTCTCCACGCGTGGAGCCCCTCGGCCGCGCACGCCTTCATCCTGACGAGCCGCGAACGCGGCATCCCGAAGGATCGGCCGCCTGCTCATAATATGCCGCCTATCCTTCGAGACGCGAGTAAGCTCGCTCCTCAGGATGAGGTTTTTCTTGTAGCGAGTGCAGGTTGCTCGGCCTTCCCTCTTGGGAGCAAATCAAGACAGGCAAGGCCGGTCCCTTCGGACCAGTCGCACGGGCAACCACTTGTTGAGCCTTCACGGCTGACGCCTCTGGTCAAAAAGGACAGGCTGCTTCGAACGTGACCCGTTCGCCATCCGCCGGATGGTGCAGCTCCAGGCTCTGCGCGTGGAGCGCCAGCCTGCCGGACGCGGCGAGCGCCTCTCCTTCGGCGTAGAAACGGTCGCCGACAATCGGGTGCCCGAGGGCAAGCATGTGGACACGTAGCTGGTGGGACCGGCCCGTGTGCGGGAACAGCAGGACACGGGACGTCTTCGCCTTCCGCTCCAGCACCTGCCAGCGGGTCATGGCGGGCTTGCCGTGCTCGAAGCTGACCATCTGCCTGGGCCGGTTCGGCCAGTCGCAGATCAACGGCAGATCGATCTCACCCTCGTCGGCGCCCGGATGGCCCCAGATTTCGGCGACATAGGTTTTGCGGGTTTTGCGTCTTTCGAACTGCAGCCCCAGATGCCGGAGAGCAGCGGCGCTCATCGCCAGCACCATGACGCCGGAGGTATCCATATCCAGCCGGTGGACGATACGTGCCCCCGAAAAGGCTTCGCGGGCCCTGCGCTCCAGGCAATCCGAATGCTCGGCAGCCTTGCCGGGAACGCTCAACAGTCCGCTCGGCTTGTCGATGACGAGCAGATGGTCATCCGCGTGAAGGACCGTCAGGAACGGCTCCTCCGGCGGGTCGTAGACAAACGGAGCAGGTGCGGACCGGTTCATGACACCTGCCTCAAACGGGATGAAGGCGTCGGCCAACCGGTCGCCACTCAGACGGTCAGGATCGCCAGAAGTCCCGTGACCACGAAAACCGCTGCCGGCGGGATCCAGCCGGTGGCACCAAGGGCGAGGCCGATAGAGGACGCGACGATTGTCGCAATGAGCATCAGCCAGCCGAAGATGGTGGCGACCGAGCCGCCGAAGCCGAACATGATCAGGCACAGCATGACGTTCAGGGCCGCAATCGTCCCGACCTTCGAGAAGTTGATGAACCCCTCGTAAGTCCGCTCGTGAGCTTCGTAGTCCATTGCGGGCGCGTTTTCGTCAGACATTCAGTCCCCCTGGGAAATTCCTAAGTCGGCAGTCTTCATACAATAAAGCTTTCCAGTTGGGCAATGTTCCAGGCGGCAGATTTACGCACCGCGGACGCGACTTTTTGACCGACGGCGAAGTAGCGCATGGCGAAAGCCTTTCCGGCGCACCGGCCGTGCGCCTATGCGGCGTTCGAAGCGGGCGCAAGATCGGCGGCCCGCAAGGCCTCATCCTGGCGCTTGCGGACGGTGGCGGCATCAAATCCGTCGATCTGCTCGTTGAACAGCCGATAGAAATTCAGTTCGGCGCGCAAATGCAGGAAGACGCCGCCGAGGCCGATGGCCGCCCGGTCCATGAAGACGAATTCCTGCGGCACCGTAACCGGCCCCAGTTTCTTCAGGGCGGTGTGTACCCGGAAGGCCTCCTTGCGGCCGTACTCCGCCGCGGACACCCCGTCGGCAATGGAGCGCACCCGGTCGGTCAAAAGCGGACCGTAGATGAACCGCGCCCAGATGTTGAGTATCTCGACGACTTCCTTCGTGAGGTTCTTGAAGCCCCAGTGCTCATAAGCGGCAACGACGCGGTCGTTGTCTTCTTCCAGAAGCCCGCGATAAAGATTGACCACCCCTTCCACGAAGGCTTCGGGGAAGATGCGGATACAGCCATAGTCCAGAAGATTGATGCCGGCCGGCGTGTCGGCGTTCTCGAAGACCGTGTAGTTGCCGAGATGCGGATCGCCATGGATGACGCCGAAATGGCTGAAGGGATGCCACCAGGCATGGAACATGGTTTTCGCCAGAAGGTTCCGCTCCTCCTGGCCGTGTCCCTTGAAATCCAGCAGCGGCCGGCCCTCGAGCCAGCCCATGGTGAGAAGCCGTCCCGTGGACAGGTCGTCGACGACCTCGGGCACGCGGATGCGACCGTAGCCGGCAAGAATGTGCCTGTACATGGCGATATGCGCCGCTTCGCGGGCATAGTCCAGTTCTTCGCGGACCCTAGCGCTGATTTCCTTGGCGATCTCCCGTGTATCGATCGCCGGGCTCATCCGCCGGTGCAGCGAGAACAGCATCTCCAACTGGCTCAGATCCGCCTCCACGGCGGATGCCATGTCCGGATACTGCAGCTTGCAGGCCAGCACCTTGCCGTCATGCCCGACCGCACGGTGGACCTGCCCGAGAGAGGCGGCGGCGGCCGGTTCCCTGCCGAATTCGGCGAACCGGTTCTGCCAGTCCGCGCCGAGTTCCGCCCTCATGCGCCGCTTGACGAAGGCCCAGCCCATCGGCGGCGCGCTTGCCTGCAGTTTGGCAAGCTCGGTCGTGTATTCCGGCGGCAGGGCATCGGGAATGGTCGACAGGAGTTGGGCCACCTTCATCAGCGGCCCTTTCAGGCCGCCCAGGGCCGCGGCGAGTTCCGCGGCATTCTTGGCATTGTCGAGCTCCATGCCGAACAGCCTCGCGCCGGCGACCTTGGCGGCAATGCCGCCCATATTGGTGCCGACTTTTGCATAGCGGCCCATGCGGGCGCTGAAACGGTTGCTCTCACGGTCTTTGGACGGTGCCATGTGGCAGTCTGCTCCCCAGGATTTCAGGCTCTTGTCTACATATGAACGCCGGCAGGAATATCCAGCTCAAACAGCAGTATTGCGCGTAAGGATCTACCCGAAACGCCGCTCAAGGGCCTCCGCCAAGGCATCGCGCGTGCCGGTCAGGCCCTTGTAGGCCAGTTGGTCGGCATCCAGGTCCAGCAGCTGTCGCCGCAGTCCGGCCGCCAGCGCCGCACGCTCCTCGTGGTCCTGCAGCGCGGCCAGCGGGTCGTGGTGTATCTTGATGGTGAACAGGATGTCGCCGCTGCCGGGAAGGCGGCGCAGGGTCTGCCGCTCCACGCGCAGGAACAGCCGGGCCAGCGCGCTCTCGGAAAGATCCTCGCGGATCCGCTTGGGGCGCGGATGATGCAGCTCGCCATCGGGATAAAGCGACCAGTTGAACCGACCGACAAGCTGCCCGGCTTTCAGGTTTTCGAACAGGCGCGCGACCGTCTGGCCCATGCGCGTGCCGTTGAAGCCGGGAACGTTGTCATGAATGCCGGTCATCGACCGGCCGAACTTCTCCGCCAGAGACCAGGAAGAGGGAAAGCACAGGGAGGCCGCCACCAGCCGGTAGCCGTCGGGCCCCGCCCGCATGACAACCAGGTCCTCCTGCACCAGCCGCGAAGCGGTGAGAAGGGCCGGCCTGCCGTCCAGCGAAACCCGCCGCCCGGCCGACGGTATGTGAAAGCCGCCGTCCGCGGGCCGATGTGTCGTGCCGTGATGGCACCTCAGATGGTCCGCAATGAGCCTCAACACCTCTTCCTGCGCGGCGTCGGTGTCCGCCTCCGCCCGGAAGACATCTTCCCGCTTTTCCTGAAACAGCCGCTCCTTTTCCGCCAGGTGGGCGCCGAGGAACGGGTCCGGCTCAAGCCAGGCCTCCTCGCCGACCGGCTTCAGGCCGACCGTGAAGGGCTGGCTCGAACCGTCATAGGGCGTGTGCTGAAAAGGTGGCGACGATCCTGGCTTCATGCGCAGCGCTTTGCGTCCTCACGCCCGGTCGAGCTCTTCAAGCTCGTCGATGATCCGCTCGATCACCGAAAGACCCTTCTTCCAGAAATCCGGGTCGGAGGCGTCCAGACCGAAGGGTGCGAGCAATTCCGAATGGTGCTTTGTGCCGCCCGCCTTCAGAAGATCGAAATACTTCTCCTGAAAGCCCGTTTCCGCCTCCTCATAGACGGCGTACAGCGAGTTGACCAGGCAATCGCCGAAGGCATAGGCGTAGACGTAGAACGGCGAATGAACGAAATGCGGAATGTAGGTCCAGAAGGTCTCGTAGCCTTCGCTCAGCCTGATTGCCGGGCCAAGGCTCTCGGCCTGGACGGACAGCCACAGCTCGCCGATCTTGTCGGACGTCAGTTCACCGTTGCGCCGCTCCGTATGGACCTTGCGCTCAAACGTGTAGAAGGCAATCTGCCGGACCACCGTGTTGATCATGTCCTCGGCCTTGGCGGCCAGCATGATCTTGCGGGTCCGCGGATCGGCGGCCTTTTCCAGCAGCGATTTGAACGTCAGCATTTCGCCGAAGACGCTTGCGGTTTCCGCCAGGGTCAGCGGCGTCGGCGCCATCAGCGGCCCATTCGGGCCGGCAAGCACCTGATGCACGCCATGGCCCAGTTCATGGGCCAGGGTCATCACATCGCGGATCTTGCCCTGGTAATTGACCAGGACATAGGGATGCGCGCTCGGAACCGTCGGATGGGCGAAGGCGCCCGGCGCCTTGCCCGAGCGGGCCGGCGCATGGATCCAGCCCTTGTCGAAGAACCGTCCCGCAATCTCGGCCATGTCGGGCGAAAAGCTGCCATAGGCCGACAGAACCGTGTTCTTCGCCTCATCCCAGGGGATCACCCGTGTGTCGGCATCGGGAAGCGGTGCGTTCCGGTCCCAGGTGTTGAGCTGGTCCATGCCCAGCCACTTGGCCTTCAGCTTGTAATAGCGGTGCGACAGGCGCGGATAAGCGTCCCGCACCGCCGTCACCATCGCGTCGACCACTTCGCGCTCCACCCGGTTTGCCAGATGCCGGCTGTCGGCGATGTCGGCAAAACTGCGCCAGCGGTCGGAGATCTCCTTGTCCTTCGCCAGGGTGTTGGTGATGAGGGTAAAGGTCCTCAGGTTGGCCTTGAAGGTTTTCGTCAGGGCCTCCGAGGCAAGACGCCGCTTTTCCGGCGACGGATCCACCAGCAGATTGAGCGTCTGCTCGATGGAAAGTTCCTCGCCGTCCATCTCGAACTTCAGTGAAGCCATGGTTTCATCGAAGAGCCGGTTCCAGGCGCTCGGCCCGGTGACCGATTTTTCATGAAACAGCTGCTCGACCCGGTCTTCCAGCTGATAGGGCTTGCCTTTGCGCAGGTCTTCGATCCACGGTCGGTAATGCGCAAGTTGGACGTCCTCCAGGGCCGCGTCCATCACGGCGTCGTCGATCTTGTTGAGTTCCAACGTGAAGAACAGCAGATGCGAGCTGGCGGTCGTGATCTGCTCCTGCACGTCGCCGTAAAACTTCTGCGCCGCCGGATCGATGGTGTTTTCCGAATAGAGCAGCCCGGCAAAGGAGATCAGGCGGCCCATGAGGTCTTCCAGATCCTCATAGGCGCGGATGGCCGTCACCAGGGCCGGCACATTGTCCTTTGCAAGCTCGCCCAGACGGCCCTTGTAGGAGGCTTCGAAGGTTTTCGACCGCTCCAGGCTCTCCTTCAGGTCGGCAGCCACTTCCGGCGCATTCACAGCCGGATAAAGATCCGTCAGGTCCCATTCCGGCAAATCACCAAGCTCGGCGGACGCGGACGAATGAGGCGCGAAAACAGGGTGCGGCATCATCGGCATTTTTCACTCCGGTGAACGGGTGCCCGGAAAAGGGCGCCGGTATTTCGTGTCACGAATTAGTAGGCCGGGCATACCACGCCTCGCAATTGCAAAAGCAAAACTTTTTTGGTTCGGCTTGGACGATTTGTTTACCCAATTGCGACCAGAATGGTTCGAAACGAGACAATCGCGAACCGATCGAAGCAGGCAATGCAAGCACTCAGCGGCAAAATTCTCATTGTAGACGACGACCCGATCCAGCGCCGCCTCCTCCAGGAGGCCGTCAAGAAATTCGGCTACCGGTCCAAGACCGCGGAGAATGGCGCCGAAGCCGTCCGGGTGATGACCGGCCCGGAAGCCAGCGAAATCGACCTGATCATCCTCGACATGGTCATGCCGGAACTGGACGGACTTGGCGTGCTGCAGCGGCTGCGCGGCGACAAGATCGCAACGCCGGTCATCGTCCAGACCGCTCACGGCGGCATCGACACCGTCGTCAACGTGATGAACGCCGGCGCGCAGGACTTCGTGGTCAAGCCGGTCGCCCCGGAGCGGTTGAATGTCTCCATCCGCAACCTGCTGAAGACCTCCGCACTGGAGGGCGAGATCACGCGGTTCCGCAAACAGGCGTCCGGCACGCTGACGTTCGATGACATCATCACCCATTCGGCCGCGATGGAGCGTGTGATCAATCTGGGCAAGCGGGCGGCCGCTTCCAACATTCCGATCCTGATCGAAGGGGAAAGCGGTGTCGGCAAGGAAATGATCGCCAGCGCCATTCAGGGTTCGAGCGATCGCAAGTCCAAGCCGCTGGTCACCGTCAATTGCGGCGCCATTCCCGAAAACCTCGTCGAATCGATCCTTTTCGGCCACGAGAAGGGTGCGTTTACCGGAGCCGTCGACAAGCATGTCGGCAAATTCCAGGAAGCCCACGGCGGCACGCTTTTTCTCGACGAGGTCGGCGAACTGCCGCAGGACGTGCAGGTCAAGCTGCTGCGGGCGATCCAGGAGAGCGAGATCGACCCGATCGGCGCAAGGCGCCCGGTCAAGGTGGATTTCCGGCTGATCTCGGCAACCAACCGCCGCCTGATCGACCAGGTGAAGGAAGGCGTCTTCCGCGAAGACCTCTATTACCGGCTGAACGTGTTCCCGATCTGGATTCCGCCCCTGCGGGACCGCCGGGAGGACATCCCGGCCCTGACGCGCCACTTTCTGGCAAGGTTCGCGGCCGAGGAAGGCAAGCCCCAGGTCGCCGGCGTGACGCCCGACACGATCGCGATGCTTCAGGAATACAATTGGCCGGGCAATATCCGGCAGCTGGAAAATGCGGTCTTCCGGGCAGTGGTCCTGTGCGACGGCGCACAGCTGACCGTCAACGATTTCCCGCAGATCGCGGCCGCCACCGAACACACGTCGATACCGGCTGCCGGCCCGGCACCTTCCCCCGCGCCTGAGAACACGGCTCGGGGCCAGCCGGTTCAGACCGCGGCGCGGCCTCAGGAGGCTCAAGCGGCTCCCCAGGCCGGCTTCGAACAGTCGGCGCCGTTCGGTTTCATGCGCAACCTCGATCCGGAGGGCCACGTCCGCAAGTTGACCGACGTCGAGGAGGAACTGATCCGCGCCGCGATCAACCACTATTCGGGCCGCATGACGGAAGTCGCAAAACGGCTCGGCATCGGCCGCTCCACGCTCTACCGCAAGCTCAAGGAATACGGCCTTGAGGAGGCAGGCAGGGACAATGCCGCGTGAAATACGGCAATTTGCTCCCAGGATCTGGCAATAGGACGATTTTTTGACGCATTCTGCGGCTAATCAGCTCACTTGGGGACTTCTACTGCATTTCCACTTGCGCCGTTGCATATTCGCCACGATTATCACGCAAGTGGAATTAAGGTAAAAACTTCTTAACCTGCAGCGGTTAATCGTAATTCTCCCGCTGGGGGACACGGGATGGGTGAAGCCATCACAAACGGCGAGATAGATTTTGCGTAACCTGTTGATTGATTTCGACGCCGTCGGCTGGCTGAAGCGTGTGGCGAAAACCCTCGGCGCGCTCACAGTGATTTCCGTCTGCCTTACGGCTGCCGCACGTGCTGAAACACGCACGCTCAAGCTGTACAACACCCATACCAAAGAGCGTGTATCGATCACGTTCAAGAAAAACGGCCGCTACCTGCCCGACGGTCTGCGCGAGGCCAACCGCTTTCTGCGCGACTGGCGGCGCAACGAGATAACCAAGATGGATCCGGAACTTCTGGATCTGGTCTGGGAAGTCTATCAGCAGGTGGGCGCCCGGGATTCCATCTACGTCGTCTCCAGTTACCGGTCACCGGCCACCAACAACATGTTGCGCAAGCGCTCCTCCGGGGTTGCCAAGAACAGCCAGCACACACTCGGCAGGGCGATGGATTTCTACATCCCCGGCGTCGACCTGTCCAAACTGCGGGCAACGGGATTGCGCAAGGAGATCGGCGGCGTCGGCTATTACCCGACATCCGGTTCGCCGTTCGTGCATATGGACACCGGCACCGTGCGCCATTGGCCGCGCATGAGCCGGTCGCAGCTTGCCAAGGTCTTCCCGGATGGCAAGACCCTGCACATTCCCTCGGACGGCAAGCCGCTCAGCGGTTACAAGATTGCCCTTGCGGAGGAAAAATCCGGAAAGAGGAGCAAGCCGACAATCGTCGCCTCGAGCCAGCCCAACACGCGCAATCAGAGCCTTACGAACCCCGGCAAGCCGATTCCGGTATCCGCCGACAGCAGCGAAAAACCATCCGGCGGCGGCAATCTGTTCGCCAGCCTGTTTGGCGGCGGCCGGGATCGCGGCGAACAGGCCGCACGGCCCGGCGCGGTCGGCAACAAACCGCCTGCGCCTGTGGCGGCGGAAGCATCGCCGGTCATCGAGAACCCGCCGGTACCGCTGCCCAAAGTCCTCGAAACCACGCCTGAAGAGGCCCCGGTCCCGAACGAGCCGATCGCCGTTGCAAGCGCTGCTCCGGTCCTCAAACCGGAAGCCGACGTTCCGGCACCCCCTCGGTCGTGGCCAGCGCGGCGCCGGCCCCGAACACGCTGGACAGTCAGCGCGCAGCACTTGATTCAGGACAGCCCGCTCCCACGAACCAGACGATCGACGCGCGCTTCCAGGTTGCCCGCGCTCCGCTTCAAAAGCCCAACCGAGGCCTGAGCGATGCGGCGAAAGAGGCCGCTGCCAATCTTGGGCTCACGGATTCCGGTCCCGCTCCGGATGCAGCCCCGACGGATGATCCGGTGGCGGCGATTGCGGCCGCCACTGGATCGGCCCCTGCGCCCGAACCGCGTCCTGAGACAACGCTGGCCTATGCGTCCGCGGGCCCGGCACCGCAGAGCCTGAGCCGTTCCCTGGTCCCGTCGGCCACCATGACGCAGACCAAGGATGAAGCCGATCGCCGCGCCGCCGTAGGCCCGGTAACGAACAGCGCCACGCAAGCCTCCGTTTCCGGACGCATTCCGCGGGACGAGATCGTCGATCCGCTTGCCGGTTTCGCCAGCTTGCCGGACAAGTCGGCCCCTGCCCTGTTGTCCGGCGCGGGCACCACCCGCCATCAGGCCTTTGCCTGGCTGAGCCATCCCAATCAGCGCCAGTTGAACAACGTGATGATGCCCGGAAACCGGTTCGTTGCGGCAAGTTTCGAACGGTCCCCCTACGGCAATTTGCGAACCGACAAGTTCGATGGCCCGGCAGTCGTGATTCTGCCCGTGCGGTTCGCCCGCTAGCACCCGAAGCAGGTGAAAAAGAGAACAAAAAAAGAGCGGCCGTTTGGCCGCTCTTTTTCGTGACGGAAATGCCTGGCGATCAGCCTTCGGAGGGGCCTGCCATGCCGAGCGCATGAAGGTAGAGATCCAGCACGGCTTCTTCTTCCTCGCGCTCATGCGGCTGCTTCTTGCGCAGTGACACGACCTTGCGGAGGATCTTCACATCGTAGCCGTTGCCCTTGGCTTCGGCGTAGACGTCCTTGATGTCATCCGAGATGACCTTCTTTTCCTCTTCAAGACGCTCGATGCGTTCGACGAAAGCCCGCAGCTGATCGGCAGCCACTCCACCCGGATCGGACATGGACATAGTTCTCCTTTTTCCTTGTTCTTGACCTGTTGACGGGCGGCGCGTGCGAATGCGAATCCGCCGCCGCCCCAAAAAAACCGACCGTGCCGTGCCAGACTTCCCGCAAGCCGTCAAGCAGTCCTTTTTGGATTGGCGGAAGGCCTGGTCAGCGCCTGTTCAAAAGCCGGTCGATGCCACTGTGCCGCAGCATCCTGCGCGTTCTTCTAAACGCTGGTTGCGCCAGGGTCGGTAAACTAGTGCTGCGGCCTGTTTTTCTCGAATGCGGTCGCCTGATCCGCGGACGCTTCGGTCTGGTATTTCGACTTCCACTCGTCATACGGCATGCCATAGACGATTTCGCGGGCCTCCGCCTTTTCCAGATCCAGCCCCTTGTCGGCGGCGGCGTCCTGATACCAGTTGGAAAGGCAGTTCCTGCAGAAACCCGCCAGGTTCATCATGTCGATATTCTGAACGTCCGTGCGGTTGCGCAAATGCTCGACCAGGCGCCTGAACACCGCAGCTTCCAATTCCAGTTTGGTCTGTTCATCCATCCCGTTGAACTCCTCATTCCCGTTGGCCGTCGAGGGACCTTCAGTCCCCACCACAGCGAGATTTGAAATGCCGGATCTGCCGGCAGCCGGGCAGCCCGGCAATTTTCCTCAAGACGGGCTCCAGCCGGCCGGCCCACTCCATCGCGCCCGCTTCGTCCGCGATCAGATCCTGCCGCAGTTCCAGAAGAGCCTGGGCCAGTCCCCGCTGCGTGGCGTGCTGGTACATTGTGTCGTTTTTGAGAGCGCCGTCATAGGGTTCGTTGTCGCCGACAATCAGCCCCTCCTGCGTCCGCAGGCCGTCCAGCAGCGGCTCCACGGCTCTGGGGTCGCTGTCCCACAACACGGTAACATGCCAGGGGCGGGGAACACCGCGCCAGACCGGCGTGAAGCTGTGGATCGAAAAGATCACCGGCGGGGCCGCCTCGGCGATCATCGCGTCCAGGGTTCTCTCGATCAGCTGATGGTAAGGCCGGTGAAACAGGTCGATGCGGCGGGCCCGTTCCCCGGCATCCGCCCTCGCATTGCCGGGGACAACCGCCCCGTCCGACAAGCGCATGATCAGGGTGGGATCGTCGTCTCCCCGGTTGGGATCGATCAGAAGACGGGAAAAGGTCGTCAGGCAGGCGGGGGCGTTGAGCCGCCTTGCCAGTTCAAGCGTCACGGCCCGCGCCCCGATGTCGTAGCCGATATGACGCTCGAACTGCTCCGGCGGAACGCCGAGATTGCCATATTCCCGCGGCACCGTGTTGCGCGCATGGTCGCACAACAACAGGATTCCGGAATTGAAATCTCCATCGATATATTCGGTCGGCTCAAAGATCTCGCCGGCAGCGGCTGCAGGTCTGGTCATTTCTCGCTTCGTGAAAAGGTCAGGGGATTGAGGCGTCACGGGCGGACAGATTTAAGGCAATCTGCTTCAGGAACCAAGTCGGAATGCACCGGCTCCCCGGCGAATCGACGCACCCCACAGGGGTCGACCCCAGGCGGCATACGGGGAGATAACGGTTATATCACCGAGGGTTATACGCCTTTATATACGATTTATTAGCCGCTAAATTTTATCAGAACGTATTCGGTCATGTTCCCGCCCCATTTCTGACCTCAAAGGAGGTATAGCCGATATTCTGGACAGAAATGTTTGAGCGGTATGCGGAGAGAAGGTTGGGCGAAAGCTCCCCTGAATCCTGTTAACGACGTTGACAAGACACGCTTGCCAACGCAAAAAGCGAATGTCTGTAAAGCAGCAAAGTGAACGACTGCATATGTTTGAGGTTGGGGAACGGTACCAGGGCAGGTTTCGGGCACGTATTGGCATGCCCATGAAAGCTGTCTATGCCGGGCTTCTGGCCCTATTCATTCTCCCGGCAATCAGCGACGAAGCGAAGGCTGACCTGCGGCTCTGCAACAAGACCGACAGCCAGGTTGGCGTGGCCATCGGTTACAAGGACAAGACCGAGTGGGTCACCGAAGGATGGTGGAACCTTTCCTCCAACTCCTGCGAGACGCTGGTACCAGGGGCTCTTGTGTCACGATACTATTACATCTACGCAGTTGATTACGACCAATTCGGCGAATGGGGCGGCCGGGCATTCATGTGCACCCGGGAAAAGGAATTCACCATTCGCGGGATTGCGGACTGTGTAGCTCGAGGCTTTGAGCGGACAGGCTTTTTTGAAATCGACACGGGAGAACAGAGCAGCTGGACTGTCCAGCTGACCGAACCCGTGCAACAGGGAACAGGTGGGCGATGAGGCGTAACCGGCGAGTCAAGATTCTAGCAACTCTCGGACCCTCCTCCTCAGAACAAGACATCATCGAAAAATTGTATCGCTCCGGTGCGGATGTATTCCGCATCAACATGAGCCATACGGATCATGATCGTCTGAAGATGCTTGTCGAACGCATCCGTTCTGTCGAGGGCAAGGTCGGACGGCCGATTGGTATTCTGGCCGACCTTCAGGGGCCGAAACTGCGCGTGGGGACTTTTGCAAACGGCCCGGTCATGCTGGAGAACGGCGCAAGCTTTGCGCTGGACGCCGACACATCCGGCGGCGACGTCAACCGCGTCCATCTTCCACATCCTGAAATTCTGGAAGCGCTTGAGCCCGGTCACCGGCTGCTGCTGGATGACGGCAAGGTCCAGCTGAAAGTCGTCGAAGCGACCCGGACACGGGCCGTGACGGAAGTGATCGTCGGCGGCAAGCTGTCCGACCGCAAGGGCATCAGTGTTCCGGATACCGAGATCGCGACCAGCGCGATGACGGACAAGGATCACAAGGACCTCATCGCGGCGCTCGACCAGAATGTCGATTGGGTCGCGCTGTCCTTCGTTCAGCGCCCGGACGACCTGGCCGAGGTCCGCAAGATCACCCGCGGCCGCGCCGGCGTTCTTGCCAAGATCGAGAAGCCGCAGGCCATCGGGCGCCTCGATGAAATCATCGAGCTTTCCGACGCCGTCATGGTCGCCCGCGGCGATCTTGGCGTGGAAATGCCGCTGGAGCAGGTCCCCGGACTGCAGAAGCGCATCACCCGCGCCTGCCGCCGTGCCGGCAAGCCGGTCGTCATTGCAACGCAGATGCTGGAATCGATGATTTCCTCTCCGGTCCCGACCCGCGCGGAAGTCTCCGACGTCGCAACGGCGGTGTTCGAAGGTGCCGATGCGGTCATGCTGTCGGCCGAATCAGCCGCCGGCGATTATCCGATCGAAGCTGTGACGACGATGGACAAGATCGCCCATCAGGTCGAACAGGACAGCAACTACCGCAACATCATCTATGCGCAGCGGACCGAACCGGAAGCGACAGGAGCCGATGCGATCTCCGCCGCGGCCCGCCAGATCGCAGAGACGCTCAATCTGGCAGCGGTCGTCTGCTACACGACCTCGGGCGCGACCGGCCTGCGCGCCTCCCGCGAGCGGCCCGCCTGCCCCGTCATTGTGCTCTCGCCGGTAATGGCCACCGCCCGCCGGCTGTCTCTCGGATGGGGCCTGCACTGCGTTGTCAGTGAGGACGCCGCCAACGAGGAAGACATGATCGACCGCGCCTGCCGCATCTCCTTTTCGGAGGAGTTCGCAAAGCCGGGCCAGCGCATCATCGTAACCGCGGGCGTGCCCTTCGGGACGCCGGGATCGACCAACATGCTGCGGATTGCCTTTGTCGGCAATGACGGTCAGGGCGGGATTTGACATCCTAATCGTTTAAAACAAAAGGCGGCCATCGGCCGTCTTTTTTGTCTCGGCAGAAATAGAGCATTTCGGCGAGGAACGGCCTGCACCGGGGACGGAGAGATTTATCAGGCCGGCTCCGGCTGGCCTCGAGCCGGTTGCCGAGCTCCGCCGGTCTCCGCCGCGTCTTCCTGCACGCGGGCGGCCAGCCTCTCCAGCGCCGGGACAATCTCATTTGTATGCGTGTGATGCGGCATGTGGCCGGCATTGTCGAGCACCAGCAGTTCCGCATTCGGCAGGTCTTTCAGCAAACCTTCGCTGTGAATAGACGGCCAGACGATCGTGTCTTCGGTTCCGGTGACGATCAGCGCCGGTTGCCTCAAGGCCGTGTGCCGTTTCGATTGCTCCGCCAGCGCCCCGTTCAATGCTGCAATATCACTTGAGTTGGCTCTGAAACTACCTGGGCGGAACAGGAGCGGCAGCCTGATCGCGGTCGCGTAGCCGGAGGGCGGCGGATCGGGATGAAAGGTCACTTCGATGGCGCGGGCCGCCATCCGTTCGGCAACCGGCAGGGTCACAGTCCGGCAGAACAGCGGGCCGATGACCGGCAAGGCGGCAACGGTGTGATACCAGGTGACACCGCCTGGCCACGGATAGGCCGCCGGCGCCAGGAAGGCGAGGCCCTTGACCCGCTCCGGGGCGACAAGTCCCAGGGCGGCCGCAACGGCGCTGCCGAAAGAATGGCCGATCACAATGGCGGACCTGATATCCAGATGCTCGAGCAACGCGGCGATCGCCTGTGCCTGCCCGGCCGGCGAATTGTGTTCGGGAGATCTTCTGTCGGAGTGCCCAAGACCTGGCCGGTCGGGGAAAAGCAGCGGGTAGCGGCCGCGAAACGCTTCCAGAAACGCCAGTTTGGTATCGTAAGCGTTGCCACCGGCTCCATGGAGAAACACCAGCACCGGCTTGTCCTGGTTGCCTTCACCGGCCGAAACAAAATGATAATGCAGCTTCACCCCGTCGACGACGGCAAAGGAGCCGTCAGGTTTCGACTGAGCGGATATTCGCCCGGATCGCCAGGCCGTATAGGCGGCGGCCAGACACGCAAGCGCGACAGGGAAGAACAGAACGATACCGGTTGTCATCGATCAAGAGCCATGGCGCGGAAAGCCGGCCATTCTGCGGCAGTCGGGTGCAATGGCAGGATGAGGCAGAAAAGGCAGGACCTCAAACCGGCTCGCCCTCGGCTCCTTTTTGCAGATCCTCGATCGCCTTCGTGGCGTTCTCAAGCCCGGGATGAACCTCAAGCGCCCGTCTGAATGTCGTCAGCGATTCAGTTTCGAAGCCCAGGCGGCGCTGGATGATGGCCAGTCCGGACAGGGCGCCCCAATGGCGGGGTTCAAGCGAGAGCGTGCGCTCGATATCGACCAGGGACTTGCCGAAGTCCTCGCGCATGTAGTGAACGGTCGCCCGCCGGTTCCAGCCTTCGGCATAGGAGGGCTTCATGAGCACCACGACGTCGAGAAGATCGAGCGCCAGGCCGAATTCGTCTGCCTGGATGGCTTTCCCAGCGCGAGACATGAGCACGTCGACCGTGTCGCTGCCAGACTCTATCCAGAGCATCTGGATCTGCCGGGCAATGCGCTCCGCGGCCTGGGGCGACTCCGCCTTGGCCAGTTCGGAATAGAGCGCGTCAAGGCGCGACTCTTCCTCGCCCGGTTCGGCTTCCTCGACAACCACCTCGCCGCCCTCTTCCGGCTGATCTTCCGGCAACGGGCTGCTGAAGTCGTCCGCAGACGGCGGCTCGGCATTCGGGCCGAGATCCGGCACCGGTTGTGCAGTGGCGATCGCCGCGCTCAGCGCATAGAGAAGGGCAAGTACAAAAATCCGCATTCAACGATTATGGGTCGTTGAATGCGGCGGTCAATCGGGGAATTTGACACATCTTCGTGCGCTTTGGCCGCCGCGGCCCGAAATTCCCACGGGTCTGCGGTCTAACCGCTTCACCCGGAAAGGATTTTTCAGGTTCCCCGCAGCGCGTTGCGCAGCAGCAAGATCAGCCCTGGCGTGCTTTGAAACGCGGGTTTTTCTTGTTGATGATGTAGACGCGGCCTTTCCGGCGAACCATGCGGTTCTCGCGGTGACGGGCCATCAGCGATTTGAGCGAGTTCTTGATCTTCATGTCACTGTCCCCCGTGAGGGTCCTGCTTCTCTAAAACCAAATGAGCGCCAAAGGCGCTCACATCCTCCTGGCCGGTCACCAAGCAGCAGCATTCTCATGCGCCTGACTTGTGATCAACCCACGCTTCATGAACCTTCAATCAGCGCAATAATGGTGGGCGTGACAGGGATTGAACCTGTGACCCCTTCGATGTCAACGAAGTGCTCTCCCGCTGAGCTACACGCCCGAAATTCTCGGTAGTCCGGCGCCTCAGCGCCGTGGTGGAGTGCGATATAGCGGGGAACGCCAGTCTGTGCAACCCCCTTTTCACCGAACCGTCAAAATTTCAACCGTCCGGCGCGCATGCCTGTTTAAGACCGCCGTCAGGCGGCCAGCATGCGCTCGACCTCCTGCACCAAGTCCTTCAGATGGAAGGGTTTTGACAGCACCTTGGCATCCTTGGGAGCATTCGATTCGGGATTGAGAGCCACGGCCGCAAAGCCGGTGATGAACATGACCTTCAGGTCCGGATCGAGTTCCGTCGCGCGGCGCGCCAGTTCGATTCCGTCCATTTCCGGCATCACGATATCGGTCAGGAGGAGCGAAAACGGCTCTTCGCACAGGCGGTCATATGCGCTTTTGCCGTTATCGAACGACACGACCTCATGCCCGGCATTCTCCAGCGCCTTTGCCAGAAAGCGGCGCATGTCATTATCATCTTCGGCAAGCAGGATACGCGACATCGCAGACGACCATTTCCCTCGATTTGAATGTTGGCTGTTCGGGTTTCCTTACAGCCGGTTATAGCTCGAATTCCACAGAATGATAGGGAGAATTGGTTCTCCTGAGCTTTTGATATCATCACTGTGGACTGCGTGTTGATTCCTTGGCACGATAGAGGCCAACAAAAAAGGGACACCCCATTTGACGGACGACAGGCAGCCCTCTTCACGCGCACCCTTCGAAGCCGATTTTAACGGCTTTCCGGCGTTTGAAGTTCTTTGTCCTGCAGATCAGCGCATTCCGTACATCTTCAATTCCCCGCATTCGGGCCGCCAGTATTCCAGAAGCTTCCTGGCCTCCTCCCGCCTGAACGAAATCACCATCCGCCGCTCCGAAGACGCTTATGTGGATGATCTGTTCTCCCATGTCGTTCCCCTGGGCGCGCCGCTTCTGCGGGCGCATTTTCCAAGAGCCTATCTGGATGTGAACCGGGAGCCTTATGAGCTCGACCCCAAGATGTTCGAGGGCCGGCTGCCCACCTATGCCAACGTCCGGTCCATCAGGGTGGCGGGCGGCCTCGGCACGGTCGCGCGGATCGTCAGCGAAAACTACGAGATCTACCGCCACAAGCTGCCTGTCGACGAAGCGCTGCACCGGGTCGAGGAAATCTACAAGCCCTACCATTCGACCTTGCGGCGGCTGCTGGCCCAGACCCACGTCACCTTCGGCTATGCGGTTCTGATCGATTGCCACTCAATGCCGTCCAGCGTGAAATGCCAGACGACCGACACACGGCCGGACTTCATCCTGGGCGACCGGTACGGCACGAGCTGCGGCAGCGACCTGACGGAATTCGCCTGCTCCGTCCTCAAGAACATGGGTTACAGCGTCTCACGCAACAAACCCTATGCGGGCGGCTTCATCACCGAGCATTACGGCCGGCCGGCAAGCGGCCTGCATGCCCTGCAAATCGAGATCAACCGCGGTCTCTACATGGACGAGGCAACTCACCAGCCCTCCGCCGGGTTCGGCACTCTGTTCCATGACCTGCGCGCATTCGCCCGCGAACTCACGTCGATGCCCGATGCGGCATTGCACGCCGATCCAATCGCCGCAGAATAAAAGCAGCATAAAAAAAGAGGCCGCACTCTGACGAGGCGGCCCAAGTCTAGGGAGGAAACGCCCAAGGAGGGCGGTGCGATAGAATGTACCGCACTGCAATAAAATCGCATCGCACTGCACAAACGTCAAGCCCGCGATGATCACATTTCTGATCAAACAATGAGCAAATCAACCGGATTTGCGGATTCATTTTTTTGCAGAACGGGTTATACAGGCGGCAAATTCGCAAATGCCGCAATCCGCAAGGTGGAAGATCGATGACAAAACTGCCTGTTGCCAGTTCAAGTGAGTTTGCGCCGTTCCTGGACAGGCTTGCCGATGCCGCCAGCAAGGCGATCATGCCCCATTTCCGGCAGGGATTTGCCATCGACAACAAGTGGGAAACCGGCTTCGATCCGGTCACCGTCGCTGACAGGAACGGCGAAACGGCCATGCGGGCGCTCATCAACGAAACCTATCCCGAGCACGGGATTCTGGGTGAGGAGCACGGCCCGGAAAATCTGGACGCCGAGCATGTCTGGGTGCTTGACCCGATTGACGGAACCCGGGCCTTCATCACCGGCCTGCCGACCTGGGGAACCCTGATCGGACTGCGCACCAGGGGCACCGCGAGCCTCGGCATGATGGTTCAGCCTTATATCGGGGAGCGTTTCGCCGGGGATTGCCAGGCGGCCTGGTATCACGGCCCGCTGGGAACGAGACCGCTTCAGACCCGCCCTTGCGCCGGACTTCGGGAGGCGACGATCTTCACCACGACGCCGGCCCTGTTCACCGACGGGGAACGCGGCGCCTTCGACCGCGTGGAAGCCTCGGTCCGGCTCTCCCGCTACGGCACGGACTGCTATGCCTATTGCATGGTCGCTGCGGGCCATGGCGACGCCGTCATCGAAAGCGGCCTGCAAGCCTACGACATCGTTGCCCTTGTGCCGATCATCGAGGGTGCCGGCGGGGTGGTAACCACCTGGACCGGCGGCTCGCCCTGCGACGGCGGGCAGATCCTTGCTTCCGGAGACCCGCGCCTTCACGAGACCCTGCTCAGGGAGCTCGCCAGGCAGGCCTGACCCCAGACGCCGTCCGATCGCAGTCCGTCAGGCTTTCCCACCGTCAGATCCGGGCGCGCTCCAGCTCCTGTTCCGCTTCCGCGCCCGGAACAAACGCATCAAACGCCGCCCAGAACTGATCGCGGAAGATGTCCCGTTCCATCATCAGTTCATGGGCCGCGCCGGGGATCTCCACATAAGCGGCGGCTTTGGTGCGCGAGACGAAATCCTCGGTCTCCGGCGTTGAGACGATGCGGTCATTGCCTGCTGCCAGCACGAGGCAGGGAAGCTTCATGTTGGGGCCGGCATCTCGCCGCCGCAGCGCCAGCATCGTCCTTGCAGCCGCGTTCAGCCAGCCGATCGTCGGCGCGCCGACACCCAGTTCGGGCGCCTGTTTCAGCACCTTGTTGAACCGGTCGAAACGGATCCTGTCGGAGGTCTGGCGGTTCGTTTCAAAGGGAATGAAGATCTCTGCGTTTCCGCCGGGAATGAAAAGCCGGCCCATGCCGAGCAGCGAAAAGATGCGGGCGGCGGGAAAGCCGATGTTTTCGAGAAGCGCTGAGGTCCTGCGCGCGCCGGCTTTCAGCGGCGGCTGCCCGAGCAGGCCGAAAGTGGCTTTCCGCAGGAACCTGCGGGCGGAAGCGACAAGGTTCGGCGCCCATGCGCCCGAAGGCAGGCCGAGCAGCGGCGAGGTGATCACCGCCCGGTCCAGCATCGTCCTGAGCCTTTGGCTGTCGGATAGGAGCACCAGAGCGCCGGTCGAGTGGGCCAGGGCAAAATGCGGCCCCGGATAGTTTGCAAGGGAAATCTCTTTCAGAACCGTCCTGAGATCCAGCCGATACTTGCGGAAGTTCGAAATATGTCCGCGCTTCGGATTGCGGGTCAGCCGCTGGGAGCCGCCCTGACCGCGCCAGTCGAAGGTAACCACGGCGAATCCTCGCCGGCGCAGGTCCTCGATCACCTCGAAATATTTCTCGATGAATTCCGCCCGCCCCTGCACAAGCGTCACCGTGCCGCGGCGCTCCCGGCCGGAGGCCGGCCAGTGGGCGTAGCGGATTCTGACGCCGTCGGGCGTTTCGACGAAACCGGCCCTTGCGCCTTCCGGCACCGGATTGTCGGGATGATCGATCAGCTTCATGGCATTCCGATTAAACAGCTGTATCGCCCCGCATCATGAGGCGACACCCTGTGATAGCGGGCTTCCGGCAGGCCCACAACAGACTTCAGGCCGGTCCATCATGGAACCGGCCTGGAAAGATCCGGTTACCTCGGGGCGCCGGAGTCAGTCTGAACGCCCTAGAAGCGGAATTGCCACTCGAAGTGGCTGCCGCCACGCCGGCCTATCGGGTGGACGCGAACGATATGGGCCGTGCGGGAATCGACCACCAGCCGCACCGGCCTCCTGTCCCATCCCCGCGCCATCACGATATACATAGGGCCACGGCGGTCGACGATGCGGATCGCGTGAAACCCGCGGTGACGCAGGCTGCGGCTGATCTCGCGCGGCCCGAGCGCATGATGACGACCCCAGCGGCCTCCGTGCCTGCCGTAGCCCGGCCTGTGGTCACGGTCCCGCCGGTGATCGACCTGAACGGTCATTTCCGACTGCGGGACTTGAGCGTGAAACATGCCGGCCAGTGGGGCAGCGGCGGCCGGTTGCATGATGCCGGCTGTGACCATCAGGACAGCGCCGGCAATCGGGCGGGAAAGTTTTGAAAAGCGAGCGAACATCTTCGTTCTCCTGTCATTGCGGTCAGCACCGCGCTGACGTTGACGGGAAGATGCACCAGGGTCCTTGAACGGGACCGGAAGCTCTTATTCATCTGCCGTTCATCTTCGCGGCCCCGGGCCGCAGCAGGCCGGTCTCCGCCCTCTTGAAAAGAAAAATTCAAATTCCCACCTTTGGTTTGCAGGCGCCAACCACGGGTCTGCACAGCATTCCGGTCCCGCCAAACGGGGGACCTGAGGAACGCAAAATCAGTGAAGTATCCGTTGCTCAAGAGAGGACAGACACATGCGTCACTTCGACTTTTCTCCGCTTTACCGGTCCACCGTCGGGTTCGACCGTCTTTTCTCGTTGCTGGACAACGCCAGCAGCGAAGTTCCCGCCTATCCGCCCTACAACATTGAACGGACCGGCGAAAACGCCTACCGCATCACCATGGCGGTAGCCGGCTTCACCGAAGCTGAACTTTCAGTGGAGGCTAAAGAACACGTTCTCGCCATCAAGGGTGAGAAGGCCGATGAAAATGACGACCGCGAAATCCTGTATCGCGGCATCGCATCGCGCACCTTCGAGCGCCGCTTCCAGCTTGCCGAACACGTGCGCGTGGAAGGTGCCAGCCTGGAAAACGGCCTGCTGCATGTCGATCTCGTCCGCGAGCTTCCCGAAGCCATGAAGCCGCGCAAGATCGATATCACGACTGGTGAAACCAAGCAGATCGAATCGGCCGTCAATTAAGGCTCACTCACGGGCCTTCACAGCCTGAAACTGCTACAGCGGGGCGCCTGATTTCAGGCGCCCTTTTTCGTCAGGCAGCACCCGCAAGAGTGCTCAGGAACGCCTCCACTTCGGCCTCTGTGGTCGCAAAGCTCGTGACCATGCGCAGGCAGACTTCGTCTTCGGACGGCGCAATGGTCGCGGCCAGATCCGTGGCGGGCCATTCATAGAGCCTGGCACCGGCCGCCTCCAGTGCCTGGAAGCGGCTGCGCTTCAAGATCGGGAACACCTCGTTGGCCTCCACAGGCCAGGCGGTCCGGCCGCCCGCGGCCCGGATGCCTTCGGCAATCGTTGACGCCATCTCGTTGGCGTGGGCCGCGGTTGCCAGCCAGCCGTCCTCTTCGAAATAACCGTCGAACTGCGCCGCGACAAAGCGGCTCTTTGAAAACAGGTGCCCGGCGCGCTTGCGCAGGTATTCAAAGCCCCTTGCCGCTTCCGGATCGAAGAAGACCACGGCTTCCGCACACCAGCAGCCGTTCTTGGTGGCACCGAAGGAGAGGACGTCCACCCCGGCCTTCCAGGTCATGTCGGCGGGCGAACAGCCGAGCGTGACGAGCGCATTGGCGAAGCGGGCACCATCCATGTGGAGCGGGAGCGACCGCGCTTGCGCTGCCTCCCTGATCGCCGCGATTTCATCCAGCGTATAGACCGTGCCGCTTTCCGTTGCCTGGCTGATCGACACGGACGCGGCCTGGCCGTGATGCACCACGCCATCGGGAAACGCCTGGAGCGCCTCACGCAGTCCGTCCGGCGTCAGCTTCCCGTCCGGCCCCGCAATGCCGACCAGCTTGCCGCCGCCGGTCATGAACTCCGGGCAGTTGCATTCGTCGACGCGGATATGAGCATCGTTCTGGCAGAAGATCACGCCACCGGGCCTTGCATAGGCCGACAGAGCCAGGGAATTGGCCGCCGAGCCGGTCGCCACGAAATAGACCGCGACCTCCCGTTCGAAGATATCGTTGAACCGTTCGGAGATCCGGTCGGTCAGCGGGTCCGCGCCATAGGCCGGCGAAAACCCGGAATTATGGCGGGCCAGCGCCGACATCACCGCCGGAGCCGCACCCGCCCAATTGTCGCTTGCGAAATTCATGCCCCGGTTTAAGCACCAGCCCGGCCGGCCCGCAACCGGATTTCTGCCCGGGGCGATCTTCGGACCGGCGGCAGGCCGGTCCGAAGATCGATCCTAGTAATACATTTCGCGCCTGCGGTAGTAGCGTCCCAGCAGCCAGTCGAGGGAGAAAACCCCCGGCCCCTTCAGCGTCGGCACCAGAAGCAGGAAGATCCACAGCAGACGGTCATCGGCGATGATCGCATAGGGCTCGCCGTCGAAGAGCGCCCCGATGGTCTTGGCGTCGGCTCCGTGCCCGTAGATGTCGACATAGGTCATCACCATGATGAAGACGATCATGCCCAGGCTTGCAAAGCGCGTGAAAAGACCGATCACAACCATGGCCGGCAGAATGAATTCGCCCCAGGTGCCGAGCAGGACCATCAGGCCATAAGGAAAGAACGCGATCTGACTGGTATCGTAGCTGACCTGTTCCATCATCTTCGGCAGCATCTGCGCATAGGCACCGGCGGTCGGCGTGAAGATGTTCATGATGTTTCCGCCGATCTTCGTCAGCGCGGAATTCCAGAAGAACTGCAGCAGGACGGCCGCGAAAATAAAGCGGGCTGCAAGCCCCAGGAACCAGCCGTTGGTCAGGCGTTCAAGCCCACCGAATACCAGCGTGTACAATCTCGTGAAAAAACCAATCAGCGCGCCCATCAAGTCCCCCTTATTATTGAATGGCGGTGAAAGCACCGCTCGAAAGGCTATCAGATAAACAATCGGCCAGCGAAAATTCCCCGGCACTTTCCTGTGCGAAAGCCGCGGCCTCGCCCAGTGAACTTCCTTCGAACAGGGTGTTCAGGAATTCACCCCCGCCCGGCCGCAACAGGCGCAGCTCAACGTCAAGATCCGGGCGGGTGACCAGAACCGCCTGCGGGGTGCCGAGATCGATGCTACCGCCCTGCCCGCCGTCGAACCTGTTGGCCCGCACGAGATCCAGCACCGGCCATTTCGAGGCGATGACGGCCGCGGCCGGATGTCGATTGAAGCGGATCCCGGCGACAACGTCCGGAGCGACTGCGCCGAGCGCGGCCGGGTTCAGCGGGGCGGCGTCCTCAGCGTGATAGGCCTGCAGCCAGGCCCATTCCACCCGCGCCACGTCGGCAAGATAGGGATAGGCCGCAAGCGGCGGAAAGCATTCGACGAAAGCGGCAAACTCACAGCCATACCAGATAAGGACCGGAGAGGCGGGCGGATGCTTTGCCGCGAAGGCCCGGGCGAGCGCATCGAAATAGTCTTCGCCGAGGAGAGTCCTTATCGCCGGAAACGTCTGCCCCAGCGCTTCGCACAGGCTGACGATGACATTGTTGCGGTAGACGTTGAAGCGCTTGGGCGCCGCTTTGCCGTCGGGCCCGATCAGCCCGGCCGGCGCCGCGGCTTGAGGATCGAGCAGTGCCCGGCTGAACTCCAGCGAGCCGACCCGCGCAGAGGGGTTTCGCGCGCTCATCTCAGACCGCACGCCTCACGGCCGGTTTCACGTCCCGCCGGGACAGGATCCGGTCCGCGGCCTCGGCTTCAGCCATCAGGACCGGCCAGGCCGGGACGTCATTGTCCCACTCGATCAGCGTCGGCAGCGCCCCGTGGGTGTCGATGACGCGCTCATAAAGCGCCCAGACCGCCTGATCCACTTCCCGGTCGTGGGCATCGATCAGCAGCGGCCGGCCGTCATCGTCCGTGTCCGGAGCGTGACCGCCCAGATGCAGTTCGCCGACCGCCGCCATGGGAAACTCCGCAAGATAGCCGTCCGCGGAGCGCTGATGATTGGTGCAGGAGACAAAGACGTTGTTGATGTCGAGCAGCAGTCCGCAACCGGTCCGGCGCGTGACCTCTTTCAGGAAATCCAGCTCGCCCATCGTGCTTTGCTCGAACGCGACATAGGTGGAGGGGTTTTCCAGGAGCATCCTGCGGCCGACGGTCTCCTGCACTTCGTCGATATGATCGCACACCCGCTGAAGCGTCGCCTCGTCGTAGGGCACCGGCAGAAGATCGTTGTAATAGGCGGTATCATGGGTCGACCAGGCCAGGTGCTCGGAAAAGAGGCCCGGTTCATAGCGCTTGTTCAGTCCGGCAAGCCGGGCAAGGTGGTCCTTGTCCAGCGGCCCTTCGCCGCCGATGGAAAGACCGACGCCGTGGAGGGAGAGCGGATAGTCCCGCCGGATGGCTTCCAGTTGCCGGTGCGGCGGACCGCCTGCCCCCATGTAGTTTTCCGCATGGACCTCGAAGAAGCCGACATTCGCACGCGTTTCCAGAATTTCGGCAGCATGCTCCGGCTTCAGCCCGGTGCCGGCGCGTGCGGGGATGTCGGCGCCAATGCGCGGATGTGTCTGGGCAATGGTCTGGGGAGGCATGGCATGCTCCGGATGGCAAGGATCAGTCGGGATCCGGCATCAAATCGAACGTGCTGCATTCAATCCTTTGGTCCGGCCCCGGGCGGGCGGCGTTCCGACCGCCTGACCGGCGGAAGCGCCGCCGCCGCGGCTACAAGCTGACCGGATTTTAAGTTTCCGGCAGATCACGCTTGAGCTCTGTCAGGGAGCCATGACGGTCACCCGGCAGTTCCATGGTCTCGCAGGTGCCCTTGGGAACCAGGGTCCAGGCATTGCCCTGATAGTCGATGGTGGATGTCCCGGCGCAGGTGGTGCCCGGACCGGCCTTGCAGTCGTTCTGGCCTTTCAGGGAAACGCCGTAGCACTTTTCCTTCGCCTCCGCTTGAGCCGGTGTCGTCTGCAAACCGGCAACTGCCGTTGCTACTGCGCCGGCGACGATCGCTGCGGACATAGCCATATGTTTCATCTCGAACTCCTTTGGTCGTTCCTCGAATTCACCCCTGAGCCATCGCCTTTCCAAAGAAGCGAGGCACACGAAATTACATGAGCGTCCTGACGATAAATAGGAAATCAAACGGACGTTACCCTTTTGCGAGTGCTGCACGAGAAAATTTTAACGGACGCAAGATTGTTTCTCAAAACCGGCTGATTTCGACCTTTCCGGACGATTGGCACTTTCCCCGCGAAACAACTATAATAGCGGCATGAAGAAACACTCTTGCCCCTGGCTGAGAAATCTGTCATGGTCGCGCCGGAATTAGGACAGGGATACTGTCCCAATTACCGCGAGATTGCAGACTGGCACCACGACCGGTCTGCAAACGGCGATCAGGTTGACCAGCGCGGGTCCCGAAGAGGGTTCGTAGCATAGCGAGACGGAAAGTTTCGGCAGCGGGCATCCGCTGCGTCATTGCGACGGTTGGTTTTGACAGACCGGCGCAGTAAATACAACGACAGAGCCGAGGCAGGAAAGCCAGGGTTCGCCGAGCCGCATTCTTGATGGAATGCGACCCGAACGGAACCGGACGCTTGAGGCCACGGCGGCACTGGGGTTTACAGTGAGGGCGCATATGACGAATTCAGAGCTGACGACCAGCACAGCCTTGCAAGCCGGAGGCGCGGACATGAACACCGCCACCACCACCCTTGCCGAACGACTGAGCACGGCCGCCGAGAAAGGGCTCTACAATCCGTCGCGCGAGCACGATGCCTGCGGTGTCGGCTTCGTTACCCATCTCAAGGGCGAGAAATCGCACAAGATCATCGCGGACGGCCTGCAGGTTCTGGAGAACCTGACCCACCGCGGCGCGGTCGGTGCGGACCCGCTCATGGGCGACGGTGCCGGCATGCTGGTGCAGATTCCACACGCCTTCTTTGCGGACGAAATGGAAAAGGCCGGCGTGACGCTGCCGCAGCCGGGCGAATACGGCGTCGGCTTCCTCTTCATGCCGCAGGATGCGGACCTGCGCGCGACATGCGAGAAAATCGTCGAACGTGTCATCGCGGAAGAAGGCCAGGAGCTGATCGGCTGGCGCGATGTGCCGGTCGACAATTCATCCCTGTCCAAGGCAGCCGATATTGCCGCCACCGAACCGGTTTCCCGCCAGGTCTTCATCAGGAAGTCCAACGGCGACGACCAGACCGCGTTCGAGCGCCGTCTCTATGTTCTGCGCAAGGTGATCTCCAACCGGGTGCGCGCCGAGACCAATGCGGTTGGCAAGGGCTTTTATATCGTTTCGCTCTCCAGCCGCACCATCGTCTACAAGGGCATGTTCCTGGCCTACCAGCTCGGCGCCTATTATGCCGACCTGAAGGACGAGCGGTTCACCTCCGCGCTGGCGCTGGTGCACCAGCGCTTTTCCACCAACACCTTCCCCTCCTGGGACCTGTCGCACCCGTACCGCATGGTCGCCCACAACGGCGAGATCAATACGCTGCGCGGCAACGTCAACTGGATGGCCGCCCGTCAGGCCTCGGTTTCCTCCGCTCTGCTCGGCGACGACATTTCCAAGCTCTGGCCGATTTCCTATGAAGGCCAGTCGGATACCGCGTGTTTCGACAATGCGCTGGAATTCCTGGTCATGGGCGGATACTCGCTTGCTCATGCGGCCATGATGCTGATCCCGGAAGCCTGGGCCGGCAACCCGCTGATGGACGACAACCGCAGGGCCTTTTACGAGTATCACGCCGCCCTGATGGAGCCGTGGGACGGCCCGGCCGCCGTTGCCTTCACCGACGGGCGCCAGATCGGCGCGACGCTGGACCGCAACGGCCTGCGCCCGGCGCGCTACATCGTCACCAATGACGATTTCGTCATCATGTCTTCCGAAGTCGGTGTCCTGCCGGTCGAAGAAGAGCGCATCGCCCGCAAGTGGCGCCTGCAGCCGGGCAGGATGCTGCTGATCGACCTGGAAGAAGGCCGCATCGTTTCCGACGACGAGATCAAGCGTCAACTGTCGACGGCAAATCCCTACAAGGACTGGCTGCACCGCTCGCAGATCGTCCTGGAAGATCTTCCGGGCGTGCGCCAGCGCGCACCGGTCGCCGGGGAAAGCCTTCTCGACCGCCAGCAGGCCTTCGGCTACACCCAGGAAGACATCAAGCTTCTGATGACCCCGATGGCGACGGTCGGCCAGGAAGCCATCGGCTCCATGGGCACGGACACGCCGATCTCGGCCCTCTCCGACAAGTCGAAGCTGCTCTACACCTATTTCAAGCAGAACTTCGCTCAGGTCACCAACCCGCCGATCGACCCGATCCGCGAGGAACTGGTGATGAGCCTTGTCTCGTTCATCGGCCCGCGCCCGAACATCTTCGACCTGGAAGGCATGTCGACCTCCAAGCGCCTGGAAGTGCGCCAGCCGATCCTCACCAACGAGGATCTGGAGAAGATCCGTGCGATCGGCGACATCGCGGACAATCAGTTCTCCGCAAAGACGCTGGACATCACCTATAATTCCGAAAAAGGCGCCGCCGGCATGGAAGGCGCCCTGTCGGACCTGTGCGAGCGCGCAGAAAAGGCCGTCACGGACGGCTACAACATCATTATCCTCTCCGACCGCATGATCAGCCGGTCCCGGATCGCCATCCCGGCTCTCCTGGCGACGGCCGCCGTGCATCATCACCTGATCCGCAAGGGCCTGCGCACCTCCGTCGGTCTGGTGGTCGAGACCGGGGAAGCCCGCGAAGTTCACCACTTCTGCGTTCTGGCCGGCTACGGCGCGGAGGCGATCAACCCCTATCTCGCCTTCGAGACGCTCCTTTCCATGCACATGGAAATGGACTTCCCCGAAGAGGTCGATCAGGACGAGGTCGTCTGGCGCTACATCAAGTCGATCGACAAGGGCATTCTCAAGGTCATGTCCAAGATGGGCATTTCGACCTACCAGTCCTATTGCGGCGCCCAGATATTCGATGCCGTCGGCCTGTCCTCCGACTTCGTACGGCGGTATTTCTTCGGCACGGCCACCATGATCGAAGGCATCGGCCTGGACGAAGTCGCCGAGGAAACCGTCCTGCGTCACGCGGAAGCCTTCGGCGACGTCGCCATCCTGCGCCGCTCGCTCGACATCGGCGGCGAATACGCCTTCCGCAACCGCGGCGAAAGCCACATGTGGACGCCGTCTTCCGTCGCGACGCTTCAGCACGCGGTCCGCTCCGCACTGCCGGAAAAGTATCGCGAATTCGCCAAGCTGGTGAACGAGGAAAGCGGCCGCTACGCCATCCGAGGCCTGTTCCGCATCAAGGGCGCGGACGAAATCGGCCGCACTCCGATCGACATCGATCAGGTGGAATCGGCGGAGGACATCGTCAAACGCTTCGTCACCGGCGCCATGTCCTTCGGCTCCATCTCCCGCGAAGCCCATACGACGCTTGCCGTCGCCATGAACCGGATCGGCGGCAAGTCGAACACCGGGGAAGGCGGCGAGGAGCCGGAGCGTTTCAATCCGCTCCCGGACGGGTCCATGAACCCGCAGCGCTCCGCCATCAAGCAGGTTGCCTCGGGCCGTTTCGGCGTGACCACGGAATACCTGGTCAACTCCGACATGATCCAGATTAAGGTCGCCCAGGGCGCGAAGCCCGGCGAAGGCGGCCAGTTGCCGGGTCACAAGGTGGACGCGGTGATCGCGAAAGTGCGCCACTCGACACCGGGCGTCGGCCTGATTTCGCCGCCCCCGCACCATGACATCTATTCCATCGAGGATCTGGCGCAGCTCATCTACGACCTGAAGAACGTCAATCCGCGCGCCGATATCTCGGTCAAGCTGGTGTCTGAGGTCGGCGTGGGAACCGTTGCCGCCGGCGTCGCCAAGGCAAGAGCGGACCACATCACCATTTCCGGCTATGACGGCGGTACGGGCGCCTCTCCGCTCACTTCCATCAAGCATGCCGGGTCTCCGTGGGAAATCGGCCTTGCCGAAACCCAGCAGACCCTGGTCCTCAACGGCCTGCGCTCGCGCGTTGCCCTGCAGGTGGATGGCGGCCTGCGCACCGGCCGGGACGTCATCATCGGCGCTCTGCTGGGGGCCGACGAGTTCGGCTTCTCCACGGCTCCGCTGATCGCCGCCGGCTGCCTGATGATGCGCAAGTGTCACCTGAACACCTGCCCGGTCGGCATCGCCACCCAGGACCCCGTCCTGCGCAAGCGCTTCAAGGGTGCGCCGGAACACGTCATCAACTACTTCTTCTACGTTGCCGAGGAAGTGCGCGAACTGATGGCAGAGCTCGGCATTGCCAAGCTGGACCAACTCATCGGCCGTTCCGACTTCCTCGACAAGGAAGCGGCAATCGACCACTGGAAGGCCAAGGGCCTCGACTTCACGCGGATCTTCTTCCAGCCGGAAGCGGCCCCGGAAGAGACCCGCTGGACCAAGCGTCAGGAACATCCGATCGTCGACATTCTCGACCGCCGTCTTATTGCCGCGGCAAAGCCGGCGCTGGACGACCGCGAGCCGACGGTCATCGACGAGACCATCTGCTCGGTCGACCGCTCCGTCGGCGCCATGCTCTCCGGCGAAATCGCCCGGCGCTACGGCCACAAGGCGCTGAAGCATCCCGATACCCTCAAGATCAACCTGAAGGGCACCGCGGGCCAGGCATTCGGCGCCTTCCTGGCGCGTGGGGTCACCATCGACCTGGTGGGCGACGCCAACGACTATGTCGGCAAGGGTCTGTCAGGCGGCAAGCTGATCGTGCGTCCGCCGGAAAACACCCGCATCGTTCCGGAAGACTCCATCATCGTCGGCAACACCGTGCTCTACGGCGCGACCGAGGGCGAGTGCTACTTCCGCGGTGTGGCCGGTGAACGTTTCGCCGTCCGGAACTCCGGCGCCATCGCCGTTGTGGAAGGTGTCGGCGACCACGGCTGCGAATACATGACCGGCGGCGTTGTCGTCGTCATCGGCCAGACCGGACGCAACTTCGCGGCCGGCATGTCCGGCGGGATCGCCTATGTCCTCGACGAGGAAGGCTCATTCGGGTCCCGCTGCAACCTGGCGATGGTCGAACTCGAACCGGTGACGGAAGAGGACGACCTTCTGGAAAAGTTCCACCATCATGGCGGAGACATCGAGCACAAGGGACGCGTCGACGTTTCCTGCGACATGACCCGCCACGACGACGAGCGCCTGCGCCAGATGCTGGCCAAGCACCTGGAACTGACCGGCTCCACGAAGGCCGAAGCCATCCTCGACGACTGGGCCACCTACCGGCCGAAATTCGTCAAGGTCATGCCGGTCGAGTACCGGCGCGCGCTGCGGGAGATGGAAGAGCAGCGCCTTGGCATGGTCGCGGCCGAATAGCGGGACAACTTGAACAGCCTGGCTCTCGGCCGCGCTCCGCGGCCGGTCGCAGCCATCCAGATCAGCCGTCGTCCAAAAGCTGATCTTAGTCAAAATGGTAGAGGATCCTGTCCGAGTTCGTCTCGACCGGATGCTCCAAAGGACGCACTAGTTTGAGGAGGTCGCCTTGGGAAAGGTAACCGGTTTTTTGGAAATCGATCGGCAGGAACAGAAGTATCAGCCTGCGTCCGACCGTATTCGCCATTTCCGTGAATTCACGCTTCCGCTGAACGATCAGGAACTCGTCAACCAGGCGGCCCGCTGCATGGATTGCGGCATTCCCTTCTGTCACGGCCCCGACGGATGCCCGGTTGAGAACCAGATCCCGGACTGGAACGACCTGGTCTACCAGGGCGACTGGGACATCGCCCTGCGAAACCTGCATTCCACCAACAACTTCCCCGAATTCACCGGCCGCATCTGCCCCGCCCCGTGCGAAGAAGCCTGCACGCTCAACCTGGAAGACGTTCCGGTCAACATCAAGAGCGTTGAACAGGCCATTGCCGACAAGGGCTGGGAGCAAGGCTGGATCGTGCCGGAACCTTCGGCAACCAAGACCGGCAAGGCCGTTGCCATCGTCGGCTCAGGTCCCGCCGGCATGGCGGCGGCGCAGCAGCTCGCCCGGGCCGGGCACACCGTGCATGTCTACGAGCGCGAGCCGAAGGCCGGCGGACTGCTGCGCTACGGCATTCCCGACTTCAAGATGGAAAAGCACTATATCGACCGCCGGGTGAAGCAGATGGAAGCCGAGGGTGTCGTCTTCCATTACGGCGTCAATGTCGGCGTGACCGTCAGCCTGGAAGAGCTTGCCGAACGCCACGACGCGGTCATCCTGTGCGCAGGCGCCGAGCGCCCGCGCGACCCGGGCGTCGGCGGCATGGAACTCGAAGGCTGCCATTGGGCCATGCCCTATCTGGTTCAGCAGAACCGCCGCGTCGGCGGCGAACCGGAGGGCGATGAGGCGCCGATCTGGGCGGGCGGCAAGCATGTCGTCGTCATCGGCGGCGGCGACACGGCTTCGGACTGCGTCGGCACGGCCTTCCGCCAGGGCGCCCTTTCGGTGACCCAGCTCGATATCCGCCCGATCCCGCCGCTCAAGGAAGACAAGCTTGCGGTCTGGCCCTACTGGCCGACCAAATTCCGCACCTCCTCCTCCCAGGCGGAAGGCGCGGAACGCGAATTCTCCGCCGCGACACTCGGGCTCGTCGGCGAGGATGGCAAGGTCATCGGCGTCAAATGCGCGCGTGTCGATGAAAAACGCCGACCGATCGAAGGAACCGAGTTCATCCTGCGCGCGGACCTGGTTCTGGCCGCGATCGGGTTCTCCGGTCCGCTGCTCGACACCTACATCGCCCAGGCCGGCGACAAGCTGGAATTGGATGGCCGCACCAATGTGAAGGCCAATACCGAAGACTACAAGACCAGCATGGACAAGGTCTTTGCCGCCGGCGACGTCCGCAAGGGCCAGTCCCTGGTCGTCTGGGCGATCCGCGAAGGCCGCCAGGCCGCCCGGGCGGTTGACGAGTTGCTGACCGGCTCCTCCGACCTGCCGCGCTGAGTTCATAAGGCACGATCACGAAAAACCCCGCCGATTTTGCACTCGGTGGGGTTTTGTTTTGCGCTGGCAGCAGAGCTCTACGACCCGCCCGGAAAACGGCTTTCGCCGATCAGGGAGGAAGCCCCTTCGGCCCGTATGCGCGGGTCGTCCACGCGGCCGGGCATCGGCGGCAACGGTTCTCCTTTCACGAAGAAGTCGTAGGTGGCACTGTCCTGGTCGAGGCGGGCATCCTCCTCGCCGCCGAGAAGCAGCGCTTCGGGCGATGTCGTGCGGCCCGTCAGAACGACGAAGTTGGGGTCGTCCTCGACACCTTCGAAGGCCAGACCGCCATAGCCGCCGAGAATCCGGGTCAATTCGCGCTCGACGAAAAAGGCGACCTTCCGGTATCCGGCCCAGGTGAAATCGATCCGGTCGCTATCGCGCAGGCGCGCGTTCTTGCCGTCCACATCCGGCCCGTAGGAGGAATAACTGCCGTCCTCGGCCAGGAAGATGTCCCAGATATCGACATAGCGGACACGACGGTCTTCGGCCGCGCTCGTGAAGATGGAATTGAGCTGGGTGAAATCGCCATTGACGAGTTCTTCGTTCGTCGGCGGCAGGCCCGCCCACACGATCGGCTTTTTCTCCTGCCGGATAACGCGGACAAGCGCCCTCACCCTGTCCCGGTAAGTCTCCAGCCATTCCGCGGTCATGAACTCCACCGGCGGCTCTCCCGGAAACGGCTTGCCGAGGTCATGGCGTCCGATCATCACCACGACGGCCTGCACATCCGCCCCGCCGCGGATCTTGGAAAGCACCTCGGTCGGCCAGTCAGGGACGTTTTCGCCGATGAAGCCCGCCTTGTCCTCGGTGATCGCCTCGACACGGATCTGCGGCTTTTCCGAAAGCGTGAATTTGAGCCCGTCGGCGACGCCGCGTGCCATCCGGTCGCCCACAACAAGGATCACGCCTGCGTCCGGATCCTTCTCCACGATCTCGAATTTGGGCGGCGTGCCGGCAGGGCGCGTCACCCTTTGCTTGCGTTGTTGGACGGGCTGCTCTTGCTGCCTCTGGACCGGCCGCTTCTCCTTGCTCCCGAAGAGACGCTGCAGCGGAGCGAACGGATTGAAACCGCGAAATACCCCGTTCTGGGCAACCACGATCTCCCGGCCCGGCCCGTCCTGCGCCAGGACGGCGGTGATATCAATGCTCAGGAGAACGACAGCCAAGACCACGACAAGCCGCGCGAACGCTCTCGCTATGGTCCTGGCTCCATGTGGCCGGAAAGGCGCTTTCACTTGTGGCTCCCGACTGGACTGTGCTGGATCACCTGCATCCAGGCTGCCGCGCCTGCATGCATGCAGGCTTTGCTCCGGCCCAGTTTACCCGTCCACCTTCATGTGTGCCAGCAAAACCGCAGACGCATATCCGTCTGGCACCAGGCCGCGGGCGCTCTGGTAGGCGCGTATGCCGCGCCGGGTCGCGGGTCCGACCTGGCCGTCCACGTCACCCACCGTGAATCCCTGGCGGTTGAGAAGCGCCTGAAGCTCTTCGGTTTCCGACCGGCTGAGCGGGACGTATTCGCGAGCCCAGTCACCTTCCAGCGGCCCTCCGCCGATGATCCGGTCCGCAAGATGCCCGACAGCCAGGGCGTAGGCCGTCGCATTGTTGTAGCGCTTGATCACAAAGAAATTGCGCAGCATCAAAAAGGCGGGACCGCTTGCGCCCGCCGGCAGAACAATAATGGCATCATCCGAAGGACGCGGGAAATCCCTGCCATTTGTCCGGCGGATGCCGTGACGGCTCCATTCACCCAGCGTCAGCGTCTGTTCACCGTCAGCCAGGCGATAGTCGAAGCCGGACGGCAGCTCGACCTCATAGCCCCAGGTCTTGCCGGTCTGCCAGCCGTGCTTGTTGAGATAGGCCGCGGTCGATGCCAGCGCATCGGGGATCGACGTCCAGATGTCGCGCCGGCCGTCGCCGTCGTAGTCCGCCGCATAGGCCTTCCAGCTGGAAGGCATGAACTGGGTATGCCCCATGGCGCCAGCCCAGGAGCCTTCCATGTCCTGGAAACGCACATGGCCGGCCTGGACGATGCCGAGCGCAGTGACGAGCTCCTGTTGCCAGAAACTCTTGCGGCGCGGCGCGGCATAGGCGAGCGTCGCCAGGGCCTGGACGACATTGTGACGGCCCATATAGCCGCCGTAATTGGTTTCCATGCCCCAGATCGCCAGCACGACCTCACGGTTGACCCCGTAGCGGGCCTCGATCTGCCTCAGAACCGCTTCGTATTCGCGCAGCAGCTTGCGGCCCTTCTCGACGCGGTCGTCCGAGACGGCGCTGTCAAGATAATCCCAGATCGGCTTGACGAATTCGGACTGCTTGCTCATCAGGCGCAACGTGTCGTCGTCGGGCTGCATACCCGAAAAGACGGCGTTGTAGGTCTGGGAGGATATGCCGGCGGCCCGCGCGGTCGGCCAGAATTCGGAGACGAAGCGATTGAACCCGGCATCGGCTTGCGCCGGCAGGGACCAGGTCGTCAGGGCGCCTGCCAGGGCTGCCGCACCGGCAAGCCTCAACAGGGCGGATTTCCAGGGCTTATCCTGTGGCACTGATACCTTCACCTTAACATTTCGACGCACAATAGTCCGCATCAGGGCCTCCTTAAGCCCGTTCCGTGATTGCTTCAGCCCCACACCATCAATGATATTGTTTGGTTACCGCACCGTTAATGCCGGAAACGAAGACCTGCTTCAACTGCATTTTCCGTGTAATCGCTGCCCTCCTGCGAGCTGTCGAAGCGGCGATGCGTGTAATCGGCGGTCACAGCGACGTTCTGCGTCACGGCAAACGTGAGCCCGCCGAACCCGGTCAGGGTCTGTTCTTCGATCGAAACGCCTTCATAGGTGCGGTAGCTGTAGCCAACGCCGGTCTCGCCGACGAACCGGTCGCTGAAGGCATGGGCAAGGCGGAGGTCGCCGGAATAGATGATCGAGCCGCTCGCCCCGTCGATATCGGTTGAGGCAAAGCTGGTCCCGAGGCCGGCGGTGACGGTGGTCAGGCGGCTCGGCGACCAGACGAGCGAGCCGTCGAGCACCAGACCGGCAAGGTCCTCCAGCCGCTCGTCCTCGATATCCTCGATCCGCCAGCCGACGCCCAGCTCACCGGCAATCTTGGGCCCGGACGCGACGGTGAGGCCGCCGCGAAGCTGGTAGCCGTTGGCGTTGCGCTCCTCGCACAGGTTGTCGCTGCAGCCGTCATCATAGCGCCGCAGAAGCAGTGCGCCCTCGACAAAGGGCGAAAGCGTGCTGCCGGTATTGCCGTCGAGGCGCAGGCTGGCCGAATAGAGCGTGTTGTCCCGTCCGGTTTCCGAACCGCTGTCCGACGTATAGACATTCCGGTCGGCGCCGATCGAAGCCGTGGCCGCGACGAGGCCGAGCTGCCGGCGGGCGCCGAGGTTGCCCGAAAGCTCCTGAACATGATCCGTGCCCGACGATGCCTCGGCACTGCCGTCGTCTTCCTGAGAATAGGAATAGGAAAGACCGCTGGTCACCTCGGTCGCCTCGCTGAGGTCGAGGCGCAGGTTGGCCGCCGCCGCGAGCGATTTGTCATTGTCATCGGAGTCGTCCGGATAACCGGTATAGGACCCGCGCAAGGAGGCGTCGACCTGATGGCGCGACCAGTTGGAGGTCAGCGCGATGTCGGGAGAAAACCGGTAGAGGCCGCCGGCCGTACCGTTTGCCGACCCGGCGGTGTTGTCGCTCCAGCCGGACGTGACCGTCAGTTGCGGCGTCAACATGAAGGAGCCGAGGCGGATGCCTTCCGGAGCGTCGAAGGTCGTGTCGCCCTGAAAGACGCTGTCATCGATTCCCGGGTTGGTCAGTGGAACTGATCGGCCGACAGCCGCGATCCGGTCGGAAAACGGACGCACCGGCAGGACCGGCCCGGCCGGGCCGAGACCGTTCGAACCGAATTCGGCCTCCGCGGAATTGAGACTGCTTCTGAGTGCGTGCACATCGGCCTGGGTCGGATTGCGCTTCGCACTGCCGTCCGCCGGGTCCGCCGCATCTTCGGAGTCCAGCGCATCTGCCGGCTCCTCGCTGCCCCTCAAATCGGACAGCGCCGTCTGCGCCGCCGCGGGGGCGGCCTGCAAAAGGCCGGCACAGATTATCAGGAAGAGAATGCGGCGCATCAGGTGTCGGGACCGGTCGGATTTTCAATCCCGTTCAAACTGACGAAGGATGGTTAATGCTTCGTTTCCGTTTCGCAATTTGACAAGGTCCAACGCAGTTTCGCCATTAAATCCATTTAAAGAATCGCCGGTTCTTGATCCCGACCGCCGACTAGCCTAGTACGGGTGCAGTCAGTGCCCCTGGAGCATCCCTTTGCCAGACCCTCTTTCTGAACACGATCCGGACATGCCGTCCCTTTGCCTGGTGTCCGCTGAACGCACGCTCGAGACGGAAATCGCCGGCCTGAGTGCGGTCAGGGCTGCCTTGAAGGACGGTCTCGCCCGTCCTTTCCAGGACACCTGCGATCTCATCCAGAAGAGCCGGGGCCGTGTCATCGTGACGGGCATCGGCAAGAGCGGCCATATCGGCACGAAGATCGCCGCCAGCCTGGCCTCGACCGGCACCCCGTCCTTCTTCGTGCATGCCAGCGAGGCGAGCCACGGCGACTTGGGAATGATCACCGAGGCGGATGTCGTTCTGGCCCTGTCCTGGTCCGGCGAGACCCAGGAACTCGCCGGCATCGTCAGCTATACGCGCCGCTTCAAGGTGCCGCTTGTCGCCATCACGTCCCGCGAGGACAGCACTTTGGGCAAGGCGGCCGATATCGTCCTGAAACTGCCCAGCGTTGCGGAAGCCTGCCCGCACGGGCTGGCACCGACCACATCGGCGCTCATCCAGCTGGCGATCGGAGATGCGCTCGCGGTCGCTCTTCTGGAGGGGCGCGGCTTCACGGCACAGGATTTTCGCGTCTACCACCCGGGCGGCCGTTTGGGTGCGAGCCTGAAGACCGCCAGGGACATCATGCATTCCGGCGATCTGTTGCCGCTGGTTCCAGAATCCACCCCGATGAGCGAAGGCATTGTCCTGATGACGCAGAAGGGCTTCGGTGTCCTGGGCGTCACGGACGAGCTGAGGCAACTCATCGGGATCATCACCGACGGCGACCTGCGCCGCCATGTCTCTTCCAACCTTCTGGAAAAGACCGCCGGCGAGATCATGACCCGCGGTCCGAAAACCGTTGTGCCGGAGACCCTGTCCGCCAGCATCCTGGAACTGGTGAACAGCCTGTCGATCACTTCCGTTTTCGTAGTTTCGGACGGGCGTCCCGTCGGCATCGTCCACCTGCACGATCTGCTGCGGATCGGCGCTGCATAGGGACGGGCAAGGCGCCGCGATTCCGGTATCGGGGGTGCGCTGCAGGACGAAAAGTTGCTTTCGTGCGGCAGATAACGCGCCGCATTAGCATTTGATTAGCCATAGTCCTCTTAAACTGCACCCAAGTCTCGTTGGTTGAACCTTGGTGTGTGTACAGAATGGATCTGGCGACCCTCATCGGCATTATCGGTGCGTTCGGCATCGTGTTGGCCGCTATCTTCCTTGGCGGCAGCTTCGGACAGTTTGTCGACCTGCCCTCGGTCCTGATCGTGATCGGCGGCGGCCTCGCCGCCACGCTGGTCCGGTTCCAGCTGTCAGACATCCTTGCCGCATTCGTGACCGGCTCGAAAGTAGCCCTTGCGGGCCGCAGCGCAACCCCGCGCGACCTGATTTCCGAAATCACCAGCCTGAGCGAGATCGTCCGCAAATCCGGTCCCCTTGGTCTGGAGAATGTCGACGTATCGGACCCGGTACTGGCCAAGGGTGTCCAGTATATTGCCGACGGCTACGAGTTGGAGTTCATCAAGGAATCCATGGAACGCGAACGCGACCTCCAGCTTTCGCGGCTTTCCGAAGGCAGGCGCGTGTTCAAGGCACTGGGCGACTCCGCACCGGCCTTCGGCATGATCGGCACGCTTGTCGGTCTGGTGCAGATGCTTGCCAACATGGACGATCCGGCCGCCATCGGCCCGTCCATGGCGGTTGCGCTGCTCACCACGCTCTACGGAGCGCTTCTCGCCAACATCGTCTGTCTGCCGCTGGTGGACAAGCTCGACGCAAAATTCGACGTCGACGAGCTCAACCAGACACTGATCATCGACGGCGTCTGCCAGATCCGCGAATCCAAGAGCCCCGCGCTGATTAAGGAAATGCTTGTGGCCTACCTGCCGGAGAAGGCGCGCTCCGAAATGGTCGAGGCGGCCTAGGGTACGGAATCATGGGATCGAGCGCGGGTTGATCTAGAGCAGGATCGGATCAGGATCAATGGCAAGAAAAAAGCAACAAAGCAGCGGCGCACCGGAATGGCTGGTCACATTCGCGGATCTGATGTCGCTGCTCGTCTGCTTCTTCGTCCTGATCATTTCCTTCTCCATTCAGGATAAGGAAAAGCTGCAGGTGGTCGCCGGCTCCATGCGCGAAGCCTTCGGCGTCAAGGACAGTTCCCGCAAGACCGGTATCATCGAGGTCGAGGGCATTCCCATCCGCGACTATGTGAAGGATATCAGTCAGGTCGAGCAGGAGGTGGATTCCGACTTCGCCCAGGAGCCCCATGAAAAGCGGCGCAAGCAGGGGCCGGAAGCCAATACCCATGACACGCTGGAAGCCGAGATCGAAAGACCGCGGCAATTTGCGACGGCCGCCGCTTCCCTCCGTCAGGCCTGGCAGGAAATGCCCGAGATAACGGAGATTTCCAACAATATCATCCTCGAGGAATCCGAGGAGGGACTGAACATCATGCTGGTCGACCAGGACGGCCGCTCGATGTTTCGCGAGGGTTCAAAATATCCATATGAAACCACCCGCCGCCTGATTGCCAAAATGGCCCCCGTGCTGGCGCAAATGCCCAACCGGATCGAAATCACGGGCCACACGACAGCCGGCCAGCCGACCACCGACCCGGCCTATACCGGCTGGGACCTGTCGAGCGAACGCGCCAACATGGCGCGTCAGATCCTTGCCGAATACGGCGTTCCGGACCATCAGGTCTACGCGGTGGTCGGCAAGTCGGATACCGAACCGCTGTTTCCCAACGATCCTTACCTTGCCGCCAACCGGCGGGTGGGCATTCTGCTCAGGGCCGAGGAACCGCCGATACCGCCCGGCCACAAGCCGTAGGGTATGGCCCCATATAATTGAATGCACTGGTCTCTCTGGAGCGGGATCAGCGCGCGTGAAGCGTCTGTTTCGCGGATGCGGGGGCAACGACCAGCCTGGCACCCTCGACGGCTTCCACCCGCACCTTCGTTCCTGCCGGAAGGTCAGGACCGGTAATGCGCCATATCGTATCGTCGACGGAGAGATTGCCCGCGCCCTCCCGAAGCGGCGTTGTCAGCGTGAACTCCCGGCCGACATAGCGGCTGCCACGCTGATTGAGCCCCGGGTCTCCTTTTTCGGAGACAAGCTGTCGCATCAGGCGGCGGCCGATCAGCAGACTGACCACCGACAGCAGCACGAACAGGCTGACATCCACCTGCCAGCTGAAATCGAAGACCAGGGCTATCAGGCCGACGGCCAGCGCCGACAGGCCGAACCACAGGAAGATCGTGCCCGGCGCCAGGATCTCCAGCCCCAGCAGAAAGAGCCCGAGGACGAACCAGCTCCAGGGTCCAAGGGCACGAATGGTACTCTCGATCACTGGTTGTCTCCATCCAATCGGCCCGTGTTGGGGATGCCGGACGCCGGCCGGCTGCCATTCTCCCCGAAGGCTTCCTTGGCAATCGCTCCGATGCCCGTTAGCGCGCCCAACAGGCCGGTTGCCTCCATCGGCAGGATAAGGGTTTTCTGGTTGCGCGATGTCGCCAGTTCCTTGAAGGCGTCGACATATTTGGTGGCGACGAAATAGTTGATCGCCTGAACGTTCCCTGACGCGATGGCCTCGCTGACCATGCGCGTCGCATTGGCTTCGGCTTCCGCTTCACGCTCGCGCGCTTCCGCGTCGCGGAACGCGGATTCCCGGCGGCCTTCGGCTTCCAGGATCAGCGACTGCTTCTGACCTTCCGCCTTCAGAATTTCCGACTGCCGTTTTCCCTCCGCTTCCAGGATGAAAGCGCGTTTCTCGCGTTCCGCCTTCATCTGCCGGCCCATGGCATCCACCAAGTCCCGCGGAGGGTTGATGTCCTTGATCTCAATACGGGTGATCTTGATTCCCCATGGCTCCGCAGCCGCATCGACGACACGCAGGATCTGGGCGTTGATCTCGTCGCGGTTGGACAGAAGACTGTCAAGGTCCATCGACCCCATGACCGAACGGATATTGGTCATGGTCAGGTTCAGGATCGCGTTCTGCAGGCCGAGCACTTCATAGGCCGCGCGCGCAGCATCCAGAACCTGATAGAAGGTCACGCCATCCGCACTCACCGACGCGTTGTCCCGCGTGATCACTTCCTGGGTAGGTACGTCGAGTACCTGTTCCATCATGTTCAGCTTGTGACCGACGCGGTCGATGAACGGCACGATGAAATTCAGGCCCGGCGTCAGGGTTCTTCGGTATTTTCCGAACCGCTCGATAGTGAAGTTGTAGCCTTGTGGCACTGTCTTTACCCCGGCGAAAAACACCAGGATGACCAGCACCAGCAGGCCGATCAAGAATACGTCAAAACCATCGACTGGCATGAATTCCCCCCGAGAATCTCAAGAATAGCGGCGTCACTATGCTCTGTTTCCACCCTCTGTTCCAGCCTATTCGACGGTGGTTACAGTCTCGAGAAGAACACGACCGAATTTGATGGGGACTGCGCATGGATCTACCCGCCGCACCCCGAAAGGACGCGGCCAGAGCGCGGAAGAAATTGAGATGAAACGGCAAAACAAGGTGCGCTTGAGAGTTGCATTTCATGTGTTGACGAACGGGCTCGCCCGGCGCGGGAGGGCGCAATGGCGCGACTGATTGAAACCTGCTTCAGTCCCGCGCCTCTCAGGCCCGAGCAGCGGCCCGCGTCAGATCAAATCCATCCGCCCAGTTCCCGCCGGACGACATGCGCGATGACATCCATGCCGAGATCGCTGTCGTTCAGGCAGGGAATGTGCGTGAAGTTCTCGCCGCCGTTTTCCTCAAAGATCTCTCCGGCTTCCCCGGCGATTTCCTCCAGCGTTTCGAGGCAGTCCGCCACGAAGCCGGGGTTCATGACGGCGATGTTCTTCACCCCGTCCCTGGCGAGCTTTTCCACGGTCTTGTCGGTGTAGGGCTGCAGCCATTCTTCCGGTCCGAAACGGGACTGGAACGTCACCCGCAATCTGTTTTCGTCCCAGCCGAGCACCTTCCTAAGCAGCCTGGTCGTTTTCATGCAATGGCAATGATAGGGATCGCCCTTGCGGAAATAGGACTGCGGAATGCCGTGGTAGGAGGTCAGGACCACCTCGGGATCGAAGTCGAGGCCCGCCAGATGCCGTTCGACCGACTTCGCCAGCGCCTCCACGTAGACCGGGTCGTCATGATAGGGCGGCACCGTGCGGATGGCAGGCTGCCAGCGCATTTTGAGCAGCGTCCTGCAGACCACGTCGTTGACCGTTGCCGTGGTCGTTGCCGAGTATTGCGGGTAGAGCGGGAACACCAGAATGCGGTCGCAGCCGTCTTCCTTCAGTGCCTTCAGCTTATCCGGTATGGACGGCTGGCCGTAACGCATTGCCCAGTCGACCTTCACACGGCTGCCGGGGTCGCCGAGCATTTCGGCAAGCTTTTCCGACTGGCTGCGGGTAATTGTCCTGAGCGGCGACTCGCTTTTCTCGTGGTTCCAGATTTCCTCATAGGCCTTGCCGGACTTTCCCGGGCGCGTCATCAGGACGATGCCGTAAAGGATCGGATACCAGATCGCGCGCGGCCATTCGATCACGCGCTTGTCGGACAGGAACTCCCTGAGATACCGGCGCATCGGCCAGTAGTCGGTGGCGTCCGGCGTCCCAAGGTTGACCAGAAGCACACCGACATTGCCGCTTTTGACGGACGGATGACCGTCCGGCAACTGCAATCGGCTGAACTCCACGGCCTGGTCGCCGCGCGGGGTTTCGGTGGGTTGAACGGTCATGGGCGGGGGCTATTCCTGAAAGACGTGTTGTGCTGACGCCATACATAGGGCGTTTCGCCGTCAAAATGAACCATTCGACCGCAGCCACTGCGAAATGTCGCATACGCTCGGGAATTCCCGCTGGTCGCCAGTGCCCGTTACCCGTAATCCCTTTCATCGGCGATTACCTTGCCGTCATTGGGCAGCCCGCCGGCGGGCACCAGTTCGACATCGCCCTTGAGCCGCGTCACGTCCCTCAACGTGGCCGCGATCCGCTCGGCAAGGCCGTTTCCGGTGGCGCTGGTTTCGACCGAAAGCGTCATGGCATCCCTCTCCCCGTCGCGGGTCACCGCGAGGCGGGCCTTTTTCACCTCGGGATGCGCGGCCACGACCTGCGCGATCTGCGAGGGGTCCACGAACATGCCTTTCACCTTGGTGCGCTGGTCGGCACGGCCCATCCAGCCGGCAAGCCGCATATTGGTGCGCCCGCAGGGAGACTGTCCCGGCACGATTTTCGAAAGATCTCCGGTCGCGAAGCGGATCATCGGGTAAAGGCTGTTGAAATTGGTGACCACCAGTTCGCCCACCTCGCCTTCCGCAACAGGCTCGCCGGTGCCGGGCCGGACGATCTCGACGATATAATCCTCGTTGACGACCATGCCGTCCCGGGCTTCTGTTTCATAGGCGATCACGCCGAGATCCGCGGTCGCATAACACTGGCCGACCTGAATACCCCGCGACTCGTATTCCTGACGCAATGACGGGAACAGCGCCCCGCCCGAGACGAGGGCCTTCCGGATGGAGGACATGTCCCGGCCCTGGTCCCGGCCACGGTCCAAGAGGATCTTGAGATAGTCCGGCGTGCCGACGAAACCCGTGGGTTTCAGGATCTCGACGGCTTCCACCTGCGTATCCGTATTGCCGGTTCCGGCCGGGAAGACGGTGCATCCCAGTGAAATGGCCCCCTGGTCGAGAATGAAACCGCCGGGCGTCAGGTGGTAGGAGAAAACGTTGAACACCAGATCGCCCTTGCGGAAGCCGGCGGCATAAAGCCCCCGGGCGCTGCTCCACGGGTCAAGGCCGGGCGCCTGGGGTTCCCAGATCGGACCCGGCGACATGAAGACCCGCGCCGCGCCCGCAAGTTCCCCGGCCAGAAAACCGCCGAAGGGCGGGGTCTGCTTCTGCTTTTCCTGCAGCTCGAACTTTCTCAGGACCGGCAGCCGCGCCAGGGCGGCCCTGTCCTTGACGGCGCCAAGGTCGTGCCCGGTCAGATGGGCGGCCCAGCCCGGCGACCTGGCCGCGGCATGCTCCAGCAGCGCCGGCAATCTGGCAAAAAGATCCTGTTCACGCTGAGCGGGATCCTGCCGCTCGCGCGCATCAAACTGATTGTCGCTCATGGTCGTCTCTCCGCCATGGATCAACCCGCACTCAGGTGATTTCACCTGACGGCACAAAAGTTGATCGCCTTGAAAATGATAGAGCACCTCGTCCACGTCCGGCCGGACGCTGGTTGCTCTACAGGCCCGAAATATCAGGCCAGCCAGCGCTTCCTTCGCTTGTAGTGTTTGACGTTCCGGAACGAACGGCGGCCCTCGCCGCCCACGCCCAGATAGAATTCCTTCACATCCTCGTTCTCCCGGAGCGCCTTGGCTTCGCCGTCGAGGACGATACGCCCGGATTCCAGGATGTAGCCGTAGGTCGCGTATTTCAGCGCCACGTTCGTGTTCTGCTCCGCCAGCAGGAAGGACACGCCCTCGTTTTGATTGAGCTTGCGGACGATCTCGAAAATCTCTTCCACCAGCTGCGGCGCAAGTCCCATGCTGGGTTCGTCCAGCAGGATCATTTTCGGCCGGCTCATGAGCGCGCGTCCGATCGCACACATCTGCTGCTCGCCGCCGGATGTATAGCCCGCCTGGCTCTGCCGCCGCTCGCGCAGGCGCGGGAAATACTCGTAGACCAGTTCCAGGTCCGCCTTCACCGCGCTGTACCCGTCCTTGCGGGTGTAGGCGCCGGTGAGCAAATTCTCTTCGATGGAAAGGTGTCCGAAGCAGTGCCTACCTTCCATCACCTGGATGCAGCCCCTGCGCACCAGATCATTGGGCGAGAGCGCCTGCACCTCTTCCCCTTCAAATATGATCTTTCCCTTCGTGACCTCGCCGCGTTCCGCGCCGAGCAGGTTGGAGACCGCCTTCAGCGTCGTCGTCTTGCCCGCACCGTTCGCGCCCAATAGGGCGACGATCCCGCCTTTCGGCACCGTCAGCGATACGCCTTTCAGCACCAGAATGACGTGGTCGTAGATGACCTCGATGTTGTTCACCGACAGGATCTCTTCGGCAGGCTCCGCCGCGCTTTGCGAACCGGGCTGTTCCATATCCAGTAATGCCATTCCATCCTCTCCTGAGAGGCTCCGCCGCACATCGCGGCGCGGCGGAGCGGTCTGCCTTAGTTCGGGCAGGGTTCGGTGCGCTCGGGCCAGGGAGCGTTCTTTTCCGCATATTCCTTGGCCGCGGCTTCCAGCAGCGGGCGAACAACGTCGGTCATCGGCTCGATCCAGCCGGACGCCTGCTGCCATTCCTGGCCGTCCCATTCCTGGATGAACACCGGGTGACCGCCGGCATGGTCTTCGCACGTGACCTTCATCGGGTGCGCGAAGCCTTCAAGGCCCAGTTCCTTCAGGCGGGCTTCGTCGAGGTTCAGGGCCTCCAGGCCGAGACGCATGTCTTCACCCGTGATGGCTTTCTTGCCGGTCAGCTCCTGGGCCGTACGGATGCCCTCGGCGATGATCACCGAGTTCAGGACGCCGCGGTTGTAGAGCGTCCCGCCGATGGTTTCCGGATCGGTCGTGGACAGACCCGCGTCGATGACATGCTTCTGGATGTCATCGAGCGCCCCGAATTCGCGGCCGACACCGGAGAAGTTCAGCGCCTTGTAACCCTTGGCATCTTGTCCGCCGGCGGCTGCATCATCATCGCCCGCGGACCACCACACGCCGATGAACTTGTCCATCGGGTAGCGGATCTTGACCGCTTCCTTGATCGCGGTCGGGTTCATCGCGCCCCAGCCCCACATGACCATGTAGTCCGGACGGTCGCGGCGCACGTTCAGCCACTGGGAAGACTGGTTCTGCATCTCGGCGCCCGGCACCGGATACTGCAGCAGTTCGAAGCCGTATTTCTCCGCCAACTGCTCCAGAAGCGGGATCGGCTCGCGGCCGTAGCCGGCGTCGAGGAAGATGTAGCCGATCTTCTTGCCCTTGAGGTTTTCAAGGCCGCCTTCCTGCTCGCCGATATATTTGATCACCACCGAAGCGCCGTCCCAATAGGTGTCCGGCACGTTGAAGATCCACGGGAAGGTCGTGCCGTCCGCGGCGGCGGACAGGCCATACCCCATCGAGAGCACGGGGATCTTGTCGACGCCGGCTTTCGGGATCAGCTGCAGCGTGATGCCGGTGGAATAGGGATTGTAGACAAGGGCGCCCTTGCCCTTGGTGGCCTCGTAGCACTCGACGCCCTTCTGGGCATCGTAGCCGGTCTCGCATTCTTCAAGCGCGAGTTTGACACCACCGATACCGCCATCGCGCTCGTTCAGCATTTTGAGGTAGTCATGCATGCCGTTGGCGATGTGGATCCCGGAGCCTGCATACGGCCCGGTCCGGTAGGTCAGAAGGGGCACGTAGTTGCTGTCCTGGGCCTGGGCCGCCGGTGCCATGGCACCCGTCAACCCGATCCCGACAGCAACAGCGGTTCCCAGCGCAAGTTGCCTGATATGTTTCATGTTATTCCTCCCATGCAGCGTATGGCTCAATAACACTGCCGGACCAGTTGCGCCATTCCTCCCCGGCTTGGTCCAAGTGCCGGATGGCGGGTGAAGAGGCTGGCATCCCTAATACGGGAACGGCCAGACCCTGAGCTTCTGTTTCGCGATCTGCCACAGCCGCGCAAACCCGTGCGGCTCGGCGATCAGAAAGAAAATGATCAGCGCCCCGACGATCATGAAGGTCGCATGCTGCACCGTCTCGGCGGCCACGTTGAACCCCATGATACCCGGGATGAACTTCAGGAACACCGGCAGGATCCAGATGAAGGCGGCTCCCATGAACGCCCCTCCGAGGCTTCCGAGCCCGCCCAGGATCACCATGAACAGGATCTGGAAGGACAGGCGGATGTTAAAGGAGGACGGTTCGGCGGCGCTCAGCCAGAAGAACACCATCATGGCACCGGCCACGCCGCAGATATAGGACGAGACGGCGAAGGCCATCAGCTTGGTCCGCAGCGGGCGGATGCCCATAAGCTCGGCGGCAATGTCCATGTCGCGGATCATCATCCACGACCGGCCGAACCGGCCGCGCAGGACATTGGCCATCAGGTAGGCGATCAGCGCGGTGATGGAGAGCACGGCGAAGTAACGCGCGATCGGCGTCGCCTCCGCGCCCGTGATCACGACGCCCAGCATTTCCCTGTGCGGCACTTCGATGGCGCCGGAGGCGTTGTAATTGTAAAGCCATGGAATGCGGATGAAGCACCATTCCAGGAAGAACTGCGCCGCTAGCGTGGTGACCGCCAGGTAGAGCCCCTTGATGCGCAGGCTCGGCAGGCCGAACACGGCGCCGATGGCGGCCGAGAACACGCCCGAGACCAGCACCATAACGATGACGTTGGCATCCGGGAAGATGGAGGTCAGCTTGTAGGCCGCATAGGCTCCGACCCCCATGAACGCGCCTGTGCCGAGCGACAGCTGGCCGCAGTAGCCGGTCAGGACGTTCAGCCCGATCGCCGCCAGTGAAAACACCAGGAACGGGATCATGATGGAGGTCAGGAAGAAGTCGTTGGCAAAGGCCGGGACGAGCACGAAGGCGATCAGCAGGATGGCGATCATGCCGATCCGGTCCTGCAGGATCGGGAACAGCGCCTGATCCGACTTGTAGCTCGTCTTGAACTGGCCAGCTTCGCGATAAAACATGATTAAATCCGCTCGATGATGCGTTCGCCGAAGAGGCCTTGCGGCCGGAACAGAAGGAAGACCAGGGCAATGATGTAGGCGAGCCAGGACTCTATGCCGCCACCGACAAGGCCGCCCCAGTAAAGCTCGCCGATCTTTTCGCCGAAGCCGATGATGAGGCCGCCGACGATCGCCCCGGGGATGGAGGTGAAGCCGCCGAGGATCAGCACCGGAAGAGCCTTGAAGGCGACGATTTCCAGCGCGAAGGACACGTCGGACCGCGCACCCCACATGATGCCGGTCGCCAGCGCCACCAGACCGGCGGCGAACCACACGATCGCCCAGATCTGGTTGAGCGAGATCCCGACGGAGAGCGCCGCCTGATGGTCGTCGGCCACGGCCCTGAGGGCCCGGCCGATGCGGGTCTTGTTGAAGAAGATCCCGAGCGCCGTCACCATGATCACCGCAATCACCGCCGCGGCGATATCGATATGCTGCAGGATGACCAGGCCGCGCTCGCCCATTTCGAACGCCGTCGAACCGGTAGGCAGGCCCAGTTCCTCGGTGATCATCCTCTTGGGCTCGCCGCCGAAGACGAACTCGCCGAAGCCGACGAGGAAATAGGTGAGCCCGATGGTCGCCATCAGGAGAATGATGTCCGGCTGGTTGACCAGCGGCCGCATGACCACCCGCTCGACCCCGTAGGCGAGCACGCCCATGACGGCGATGGTCAGGATCAGCGCCAGGAAGGCCGGCACGCCGTTCTCGTGAAGCCCGACCAGCGTCAGTGCGGCGAACACCACCATGATGCCCTGCGCGAAATTGAAGACGCCGGAGGCCTTGAAGATCAGCACGAAACCCAGCGCGATCAGCGCGTAGAGAATGCCGGCGACGAAGCCTTCCCACAGGACCTGCAGGAAGAAATCCGGCATCTGGTACATCTGCACGAAGGGATCGATGAATATGTCGTAGAGCATGTTCCCGCCCCTCCTAGAGCGTAAGGCGATAAATATGGACCATTTGACCGGAGCGCTTTTGTCTGCTGGCAAGGCGGGTTGCGCGCCGCGGTGTTTGTCCACCACAAGCGCAATCCAACGATGTCAGCGGGCAAAAGAGCCCGGCCCTGCGGGTGACGGAAAGCAGCCCATCGGCTGCGTTCCGCCGCTTGCACGATACACCGCATCGCGCTGCGCGACGCGCCTTGCCGAGTAGACTGCTTTCCGCCATCAAATGATCCATATTTATCGCCTTACGCTCTAATGACTCACGCCGAGATAAGCGTCGATCACGGCCTGGCTGGCCTGCACCTCCTCGGGCGGACCGTCCGCGATCTTCTTGCCGTAATCGAGCACCACCACACGGTCGGAAAGATCCATCACGACGCCCATGTCATGCTCGATCAGGGCGATGGTCGTGCCGAACTCCTGGTTCACGTCGATGATGAACCGGCTCATGTCTTCCTTTTCTTCCAGGTTCATGCCCGCCATCGGCTCGTCGAGCAGCAGCAGGTCCGGCTCCATGGCCAGCGCGCGGCCCAGTTCCACCCGCTTCTGCAGGCCGTAGGGCAAACGGCCCACCGGCGTCTTGCGGATCGCCTGGATCTCGAGGAAGTCGATGATGTCCTCGACCTTCTTGCGATGCTCGATTTCCTCGCGCTCCGCCGGGCCGCGCCACAGCAGCTGCCAGAAGAAATTGCGGTGCATCTTCAAAGACCTGCCGGACATGATGTTGTCCAGCGTGGTCATGCCCTTGAACAGGGCCACGTTCTGGAATGTGCGGGCGATGCCGCGGCTAGCCGCCTCGTAGGGTTTCATCTTCCGGCGGACCTTGCCCTGCCAGGTGATCGTCCCCTGCTGGGGATGATAGAAGCCGTTGATCACGTTGAGCATCGAGGTCTTGCCGGCACCGTTCGGGCCGATGATCGCCCGGATCTCGCCCTTGCGGATATCGAACGAAATGTCGGTGATCGCCTTCACCCCGCCGAAGGCCAGCGACACGTTGTCGACCCGCAGCAGGACCTCCCGTTCCGCGCTTTCCGGCTCCCCTGCCGGCGCAAGCGCCTTGTCGGCGACGAAAGCGTTCATTCGGCAGCCTCCTGAAAGCCGTTGGCGGTGTCGTATGTGGTCATGTCGCGGATCTCGACCGTCGCCTCGAGGATACCCTTGCGGCCGTCCTCGTAGGTGACTTCCGTGCGCACATGTTTCGAGGTCGAGCCGTCATAGAGCGCATCGATAAGCGGCGCATAGCGCTCGGCGATGAAGGACCGGCGCACCTTCTGGGTGCGGGTCAGCTCGCCGTCATCAGCGTCCAGCTCCTTGTGCAGCACCAGGAAACGCTTGATCTGCGAACCCGCCATCATCGGCTCGCGGGAAAGATCCCGGTTGACCTGGTCCACGTGGCTTTCGATCATCGCATAGACATCCGGATGAGCGGCCAGGTCCTGGTAGGAGGCGTAGTTGACATTGTTGCGCTCCGCCCAGGAACCGACGGCCGTCAGGTCGATGTTGATGAACACGGCCACCCTGTCCCGCTCGTGACCGAAGGCGACCACTTCCTTGATATTGGGGAAGAATTTCAGCTTGTTCTCGATGTATTTGGGCGCAAACAGCGACCCGTCGTTGAGCTTGCCGACGTCCTTCGCCCGGTCGATGATCTTCAGATGGCCGTTCTCGGCGATGATGCCGGCATCGCCGGTATGCACCCAGCCGTCCGGCGTCTTGGTGCTTGCGGTCGCCTCGTCGTTCTTGAAGTAGCCGACGAACACGCCCGGCGAGCGGTACATGACCTCGCCGTTCTCGGCGATCTTCAGCTCCACATCCGGCGCCGGCTTGCCGACCGTGTCGCCGTAGATCTCGCCGTCCGGCTGCAGCGTGATGTAGACGCTGGCTTCGGTCTGGCCGTAGAGCTGCTTGAGATTGAGGCCGAGCGAGCGGAAGAACTGGAAGATTTCCGGGCCGATGGCCTCCCCTGCGGTGTAGCCCACCTTCAGGCGCGTCAGCCCCATGCGGTTCTTGAGCGGGCTGTAGACGCAGAAATCGCCGACCGCGTAGAGCACGCGGTCCTTGAAAGACACCGTTTCGCCGTTGAGGATCTTCTCGCCGACCCGCCGGGCGACGTCCATGAAATAGTCGAACATCCGCCGCTTGAATTTTCCCGCGTCCTCCATGCGCACCATGATCCGCGTAAGGAGGGTCTCATAGACGCGCGGCGGCGCGAAGAAATAGGTCGGCGCGATTTCCAGCCGGTCCACGTCGATCGTGTCCATGCTTTCCGGACAGTTGACGCAATAGCCGGCGGTAAAGGCCTGCGCGAGCGAGAAGACGTGGTCGCCGATCCAGGCCATGGGCAGATAGGCAAGCACCTCCTCGGTCTCGTCCAGCTTGTCGAACGCGTTGCCGTTGCGGGCCGAGATGACGAGATTGTCGAAGGACAGCATCACGCCCTTCGGCCGGCCGGTCGTGCCGGAAGTATAAAGCATCACGGCGAGGTCGGAGCCCTTGCCCTTCGCCAGGCCCGCTTCCCAGTCCTGGGCCAGCGAGGGCGCCTTGGCGAGCTCGTCGCGTCCCTTGTCCTGGACGGACAGAAAATCGTGCAGGTGCGTGTGATCGTAGCCCCTGAGGCCGCGCGGCTCGTCATAGATGATGTTGGTCAGGCTCGGCACGTCGTCGGACATGGACAGCAGCTTGTCGACCTGCTCCTGGTCCTCCACGACCGCGAACCGCACCTCCGCATGGCCGAGGACGAAGGCCATCTCCTCGGCAACGGAATCCGCATAGACCGGCACGGGAACGGCCCCGAGCGCCTGCGCGGCGACCATGGCCCAATAGAGCCTCGGCCGGTTTGCCCCGACTATGGCAACCTTGTCCTCCGGCTTCAGGCCGAGAGATTTCAGTCCGATGGAAAACGCGCGTGTTTCTTCGAGCACCTCGGACCAGGTCCAGCTCTGCCAGATCCCGAAGTCCTTTTCCCGGAACGCCGTCCGGTCCCCGAAAACCTCAGCATTGCGCAAGAGGATCTTCGGAAAGGTGTCCTCCCCGCGCGGCGAAGCGCTGGCCGACCCTACCATGTATCGTTTCTTCCCCTCGGAGCATCTTGAGTTCGGCTGAACGCAAAAAAGATGCTCCATCTTTTCTTATGCGATCAACTTTTCCGCTTTCATGTGAGCCCACATGAAAGCGGGTTGATCTTGTGCATCCCGCGTTCGGCTGAACGCAAAAAAGATGCTCCATCTCTTCTTATGCGATCAATCTGTCCGATTCCGCGTGAACCACATGAAACCGGCTGATCCTGAAGGCGCCCCATTGTTCGGGGTCGTATCCCTACCGGTCATGAAACTACCTGCTGCCCGAACCTTCAACCGCTAATTTATTAAAGGCGAACAGGCAGAATGTCCCCGGCCCGATAAAAGCAGCCTAGAGCCCCCGATTTGCACCAGTATGTTCCAAACATGACGAATTGTTTCAATCGCGCTGCAGGTGCGAAAGGGGCGAGCGGCGGGGAGCGCGTGAAGGGGTGTTCCTGCAGCAATTGCGGTAAAGATAAGTGCGGGTCGCGCGCGCACTGAGCAGTTGCTGCCCTTCAACGCCGACGAGCGGAACACAAACCGTCATTCGCTCATCGGGACGAATTTTGCTAGCGTGGCTATCCACGACGGAAGCTTTGGGTGCCTCCGCCGGAACTTCATGACGCAGACGGAATAACACCAGCGGCCCTGGACAATGGAATCGATACTCTATGCAGTTGGTGATGTGCACGGACGAGCGGATCTGCTTGATCAGCTGCACGGACACATTCGCAGTCACCACGAAGTGCAGCATCCCAATCGTCCTGGCGAGATCGTCTATCTCGGCGACTACATCGATCGCGGCGCCGACAGCGTGGGTGTCATCGACCGGCTTATGTCCGGAATGGACGGATTCCAGACGACTTGCCTGATGGGCAACCACGAAGCGATGCTGCTGGAATGCCTGGCGACGGACGATCGGCGGGTGTGGTCCACATGGCTGGCCAACGGCGGCGACGTCACGGTTGCCTCTCTCGGACTATCCTTGCGTTTCGGCCGGCCCGACCCGGAAAAGCTCAGAGCAGCCCTGGGAGCTGAAAGAGTTTCATGGCTCAAGGCACTCCCCTATCACCGCCAGGTCGAGCCGTATCTGTTCGTCCATGCGGGAATAGCGCCCGGGGTGCCGCTCGAGCAGCAATATCCCGAGGACCTTCTATGGATCAGGTCGCGCTTCCTGGAGAGCGATGCCGACCATGGCTATCTCGTCGTGCATGGACACACGCCGGGAGTCGAGCCGGTTGTCAGACAAAACCGGATTTGCGTCGATACGGGAGCGACATTCAGCGGCGTGTTGACCGCCGCCGTCCTGGACGGCAAGAGCCCGCCCTTGTTCCTTCGCGCAGTAGGACGTCCGGGTTGGCCAGGCCGATAATGACCGGAATTCATGCGCTATTGTCGTTGGCGCCACACCAATGCGTTGATCGGCGCGCTGGACGCCGTCCCGCACCTTTCACTTCGTGTTGCCGGCGGCGTTCTTGAGGCGGACCGTGATGATCTGGGGTTGTCTTCGGCCCGCCCGACATCGACCATGCCCGAGGCTTTCACCAGGTCGCTCAATCTGGGGAAGCCGTAGTTGCGTGCATCAAAATCGGGAGCCTGTTTGGCCAGGTGCCCGCCCACCCGGGACAGGTGGGCCCAGCCGTCTTCGTCGGCGGTGGCATTGACCGCCTTGGTCAGCATGGCCCGCCCCGCCTTATCAAGCCCCGCCTTCTTCTTGGCCGGCCTGGCAGCCTCCGTATTTGCATCGGCAGGTTTGGTCCGCGCAACACCCGGTGCTTCGTCAGCCTCTTCAGAAGGCGCGTTGAGAACGTCGAAATAGACGAACTTGTCGCAAGCGGTGATGAACGGACGAGGGGTCTTGCGCTCGCCGAACCCGTAGACCGTAACCCCCTGTTCGCGGATGCGGGACGCCAGGCGGGCGAAATCGCTGTCGCTGGAGACAATGCAGAAGCCCGAAAAGCGACCGGTGTAAAGCAGATCCATCGCATCGATGATCATCGCACCATCGGTGGCGTTCTTGCCCGTTGTATAGGCGAACTGCTGCACCGGCTGAATGGAGTGCTCAAGCAGGCATTGCTTCCAGCCCCTGAGATTGGGACCGGTCCAGTCGCCATAGATGCGTTTGACGCTGGCCGTGCCGTAATTGGCGATTTCGGCCATGAGGCCGACGACGATCTTTGGCGAAGCGTTGTCGGCATCGATCAACAACGCCAGTGTTCCGGAAACATCGAGTGCCATTTTTTCCTCCCGGTTGCGGGACAGAGACTTGAGTACGGGCCTGGGGCCCGTACCCTACACGGCGCCACGCCTGTCGCAACGTCGAATGTTGGTCAATACAGACCGGTTGCCGCACCCATCGGGGAAGAGAGCGCACAGCCAACTCCCCCTCACATAACCGTTTCATCCCGCTGCCGTTTTGCTCTAATCTCTCCGTCATGGAGGAACAACTGAAGGCGCAGCTTGATCTGATGCAGGCGGCGCTCGATCACATCAATCAGGGGTTTTCGGTCTTTGACGCGAACCTGACGCTGGTGGCCTGGAATCGCGGGCTTTGGGAGATGCTCGACTTTCCGCAGGAACTGGCGCGGCGGGGCACGCATCTGGAGGCGTTCCTGCGCGTCAATGCCGAGCGCGGCGAATACGGCCCCGGGGATATCGAAGGCAAGATCCAGCGGCGCCTGGAACGGGCGAAGCTGTTCGAGCCGCACTATTTCGAGCGCATCCGCCCCAATGGACAGGTGATCGCCGTCAGCGGCACACCGCTGCCCCAGGGCGGCTTCGTCACCACCTATTCCGACGTGACGGAGGACCGGCGGCGCCAGGAGAAGCTGGAGCGCACCGTGGAGGAGCGCACCCGCGCCCTGCAGCAGAGCGAGGACTGGCTGCGGCTGGTGACCGACAATATCCCGGCCCTGATCGCTTATCTCGCCCCGGGCCCCGTCTTCCGGTTCGCCAACCGGCGCTACGCCGACTGGTTCGGCCATTCGGTGGCATCGGTCGCCGGCCGGCCGGCGCCGGAAGTGGTCGGCGAGGAGCTGTTCAAGGAGCTTGAGCCGCATATTGCCCATGCCTTCGAGGGCAATGCGGTGAGCTATGAATACCGGCGCAAACGCTCGGACGGCAGCACCGCCTATATGCGCTCCACCCTGATCCCGGACATGACCGCGGACGGGCGCACGCTCGGCATTTTCGTTCTTTCCCTCGACGCCACGGACCAGAAGCACGCAGAAGCCGCCCTGGTCCAGTCGCAGCGCATGGATGCGGTCGGCAAGCTGACCGGCGGCCTCGCCCACGATTTCAACAACCTGCTCGCCATCCTGATGGGCAATCTCCTGAGCCTCAGCCGCCTGGAACAGCCGCTGGACCGGAACGCGCTCGACAGGAAACTCTCGCCCATGCTGGAGGCGACCAAGCGCGGCTCCGACCTGATCCAGCGTCTTCTCGCCTTCAGCCGCGGCAAGGCCATCGACCCCCAGACCGTGCCCCTTGCCAAGGTGATCGCCAGTGCCGGGCGTTTGCTGGAGGGCTCCCTGCCGCCAGTCATCACGCTGGAAACGGTGATCGAGGATGACGCCATCGCCGCGCGCATCGACCCCACCCAGATGGAAACCGCCCTGATCAACCTCGCCTTCAACGCCCGCGACGCCATGCCGGAGGGCGGCACGCTGCGCATCCTCCTGTCCGAGACGCTGCTGGACAGGCGGGAGGCGGACGAAATCGGCCTGCCGCCGGGCCGCTATGCCTGCATCGCGGTGGAGGACACGGGCACCGGCATGGATCCGGAGACCCGGCTCAGGGTGTTCGAGCCGTTTTTCACCACCAAGACCTTCGGCACGGGCAGCGGCCTCGGCCTTTCCATGGTCTACGGATTCATCCACCAGTCCGGCGGCACGATTAAGCTGAAGAGTGAACTGGGCAAGGGCACGGGCCTCGTGCTTTATCTTCCCCTCGTCGTGTTGCAGGCCAGTGCTGCCGGCGACGACGCCCGGCTCGAGCGCCCGGCGCTCAAACGCGGACAGGGGGAGCTGTTGTTGCTCGTGGAGGACGACCCGGACGTCGCCAGCACGGTGACCGACCAGTTGCAGACGCTCGGCTATTCCGTTCTGTGCGCCGAGAACGCGGAGGATGCGCGCAACCTGGCTTTCGACCTGCCGGAGCTGCGCGGGGTCCTCAGCGACATCATCATGCCCGGCCAGACCAACGGCCTGGCGCTCGCCCGTGAAATCCGCCGGAAACGGAACGATCTCGGCATCGCGCTCATGACCGGCTACGCCGACTGGTCGGCACTCGCCGGGCAGGATGCCCAGTGCGAATTCCCGGTGCTGGCAAAGCCTTTCGCCGACGATCAGCTTGCAGACACCCTGCAGCAGATCCTTTCATCGAAGACATAGGAAAGCCCCTTGCAGACACGCTCCGCACCGGCAGCAAAACGAACGGTCTTCATCGTCGACGATGAACCGGCCATCGGAAATCTGCTGCTGGACGCCATGGTCCAGTTCGACATGGAAGGCCGGGTCTTTTCGACCGCGTCGCAGATGCTGGCCGCGCTCAAGAACGAGACGCCGGATGCCTGTATCGTCGATCTGGGACTGCCGGACATGGAAGGCATGGCGCTCATCAACGAAATCCGCCGCCGGTCTTTCGTGCCGATCATCGTTCTCTCCGCCCGCGGCCATTCCAGCGACCGTGTGATGGGCCTGGAGCTCGGCGCCGATGATTACGTGGTCAAGCCGTTCGACCCGCGCGAAGTCGTTGCGCGCATCCGCTCGATCCTGCGCCGCTCCTCCGACCTCATCCAGTCCTCCGCCGGCGAGGAACGGGCGCGCTTCGAAGGCTGGATCTATCAGCCTTCCTCGCACTGCCTGACGTCGCCCGAGGGCGAGGAAACCTTCCTCTCCACCGGCGAGGCGACCCTTCTGGAAGCCCTGCTGCGCGCGCCCAAGCGGGTCCTGACGCGCGACTATCTGCTGGAACACGGCGGCCGGGACGAAAGCCTGGACCGGTCCATCGACGTGCGTATCTCCCGCATCCGCAAGAAACTCAACCGCAAGAACGAACCGGCGCATATCCGCACGATCTACGGTTCGGGCTACATGCTGACCTGCGACGTGAAGTGGGGGTGAGCCGCGTTCGGATACGCCCGAACCAGTCCCGATGCTCGCAGAGATGAACGCTTTCCGTCTTGCCCGCCCTGGGCAGCCGATTGGCGCGGATATTCAGCCGTGTTTCACATTCTTCCGAAGGATAAACGCACGAAGGCGGGAAGATTGCTCTTCCCGCCTACATGGTCAGGTCATCCAGGCATCAGAAGCCCAGGGAGATATCCCGGTGATGGGAAAGGCAGCTTGCCACGTCGAGGGCGATGTCCCTCGGCAGGCGCGGCTGCAGCCGCAGCCCGATCGTGCCCGCGATCGCCGCATCGTAGGCATTGAGCTTGGGCAGGATCTCCTCCGCGCCTTTCCGGCGCCAGGCGAGATCGGCTTCCAGGGCGGCGATCGACTTGTCGATTTCCGCCTGGGCCGCTGCGACATCCGGTTCATTGCTGCGCATGATGCTGCGGGCTTCCGTCAGTCCGTCACGAATGTCGCCCGTGCCTTCCGCATCGCCGACCCGGGAGCGCATATCCGCAATGGCATCAACCGCCTCTTTCGGTTTGAGCTCGGGCAGCCGTTCCCTGAGCGATTCCAGCTCGGGCTTGAAGCTTGCCACCAGGTCCGCATCCTGCAGGATCTGCTTCAGCTCGACCACCGGCTCATAGGCGTCGTCGACCGTCCGGCGATAGGACAGGCGGGCGGCGTCTTCGGCTTTCTGGACCTTTGCGAAAACGTCGTGCACCTCTTCCCACTCGGCAGGTATCTGTGCCAGAAGCGCTTCGCGCTCGGCTGTCAGCACCTCGATCCGCTCCTGGGCACGTTCGCCCTGTTCCGCGCTGTAGACCCCGGTTTCGCCCGACCGGGTGACGATCAGCTGAAGCCGTTCGATCCGCTCCTGGAGCCTGCCCGCGTCGCGTTCAAGCCTGCGCACGTTGCTATGAATCGGCCGGTAGTCCACGGCCGCCTCGGCCACGGCCCTCTCCGCCTCCCGGATGGCTTCCATCGCAGGCAGGGCTTCCCGGGCTTTTTCGAAGCCCTCGGCCACGTCTTCGCGGATATCTTCCGGCAGGTAGCTCATGTCGATGCTCTCGGCCGACTGGATTGCCGCCAGAATGCTGTCGCCGTTCTTCTGGAACTGCTCGTAGCTGCGTTTTTCCATGCAGAACTGCAGACGCGGGTTCTGCGGCGGCGGAGCCGTTTCCGACAGCAGAGACGACCGGTTGGGCAGGTAGTTCACCAGCTGCGGGTAAAGCCCGACGATGCCGAGCGCCACCAGCTGCAGGCAGATGAAGGCGATCACACCCTTGTACATGTCGATGGTCTTGACCACCGCGGGCGCCACGCCGCGCAGATAGAACAGCGCAAAGCCGAACGGCGGCGTCAGGAACGAGGTCTGGATGTTCAGGCCGATCATCACGCCCAGCCAGACCGCGGTGACGTTCGCCCCCGGATCCGCCAGCAGGATCGGCGCCACGATCGGCACCACCACGACGGCGATCTCGATGAAGTCGAGGAAGAAACCGAGGACGAAGATCACCAGCATGACGATCAGGAACTGCGCCCAGAACCCGCCCGGCAGGCCCAGCAGGAAGTTCTTGACCAGCTCCTCGCCGCCAAACGCCCGGAAGGCCGCCGTCAGCATAGCGGCGCCTAACAAGATGATGAACACCAGGGACGTGGTCTTGGCGGTTTCCACCATAACCCCGCGCAGGGTGTTGCCCATGGCCAGCGTGCGCCAGCCGGACCAGAAGATCGCGATCAGCAGAAGCGAGACGGCAATCAGCGCCAGAACCAGCGCCACCACATCGTCGCTGGTCTGGATCAGCTTGATGTTGACCGAGCCGTAGAAGCTGACCACCACCGCCAGACCGAGCAGGGCCAGTATCGAAAGGATTGCTGGGGAGTAGGCTCCCCGCTTGCCCTCGCCTAGCCGGTAGCCCGCCATGATCATCGCTCCGACGGCGCCGATGGCACCGGCCTGGTTCACGGTCGCGACACCGGCGATGATCGACCCCAGGACGAGGAAGATCAGGGCCAGCGGCGGAACCAGGGTGATCAGCACCTTCAGGGCGAAGCCGCGGGTGAACGTGCCCTCCTCGTGGACGGCGGGAGCCGACGACGGCTTCAGCAGCGCGAAGCCGAGGATGAACAGCATGTAGAGGCCGACCAGAACCAGGCCCGGCAGGAATGCGCCGAGGAACATTTCGCCGGCACTTGTCGAGACGACCGAATAGTCCGACGGCATGGAGATTTCGCCGGTGCTCGACTTGTAGAGCGTCTGGCGCAGCGAGCCCGCCTGATCGACGGCGCTGGCCAGCTGGTCGGCCAGGATGATCAGCACGATGGACGGCGGAATGATCTGCCCCAGCGTGCCGGACGCGGCGATCGTGCCGGTTGCCAGCGGCACGGAATACTTGTTGCGCAGCATCGCCGGCAGGGAAATCAGGCCCATCGCCACCACCGTGGCACCGACGATGCCGGTGGTTGCCGCCAGAAGCGCGCCCACGAACACCACCGAGATGCCCAGGCCGCCCGGAACCGGCCCGAACAGGCGCGCCATGGTCACCAGCAGGTCCTCGGCGATCTTCGACCGCTGCAGCATGATGCCCATGAACACGAACAGCGGGATGGCAATCAGCGTATCCCGCTCGGCCTCCCAATAGATGCCCCGGAAGTTGGTCACGCCGGCGCTGAGCCACTGGCCCGGCCCGCCATGCGAGAAATAGGCGCCCGTCTCCCCGGCGAACAGGTAGCCCGTACCGGCCGCGATGGCGATGGTGAGAATGGCGGAGCCTGGCAGGGCAAAGGCGACGGGGAAGCCGGACCCGAGCGCGAACGCCATCAGGACAACCAGGAGAAGAAGGAAAAAGAGTTCCATGTCTTGCGGTCTCGTCAGGCTCTATTGAACGGTATGGCTGTCATGGTCCCGGCCGCCCGGTTCGCCGCGAATGTCGGCAACCGCGTCCAGGAAATACGACACGAACTGAATCAGCATCGAAACAGCGAAGACCCCGAGGAAACCTGCCATGAGGTATTTCACGTAAAGCCCGAAACCGGCCTGCGTGGTCTCGTAGGCCAGGATCGGACTGTTGATGATGCTCTGCTTGCCGCCGAAACCGATGAACAGGACGACGGCGCAAAGGCTCATGCCGAGGATGACCGAGCCGACGGCATTCACGTAGCCCTTGGTCTTCGCCTGCATGCCAGCATAGAAGACGTCCACCCGGACGTGGCCTTCCTCCAGGAGCGTATAGGCGCTAGCGAACAGGAACAGCGCCGCATACCAGAAGCGGACAAGGTCGGCCAGGAACGCCTGCTCATAGGAGAACACGAAGCGCCCGATCACGATCAGAAGCTCGGCACCGACCACCAGAAGCGCCAGCCAGGTGAAGCCGAGTGTGCGTGTGAAGGCGGCGATGACCAGGGACAGGACGATCAGCGGCATGTGCACATAGGGACCGCGGAACTGAGCCCGGCCGAGATCGTTGGCCAGTTGCTCCCCCGTCAATGCGGGCAGGAAGCCTTCGATGCGCAGGAAGGAGATCGCGCTGTCGACGAGACCGACGATCAGAACGGCAAAGAACGCGGCGCGGATCAGATAGACGTTGATGTTGCTGATGCGGACGCTGTCTTCGCGCAACGTGCTGCTGTTTTTCAATACATAGGCGATGGCCGCGAGGATCAGCAGGGCATAGAGCCCCAGTTGCAGCCATGACCACAGGATCGGCAGCGACCCGTTGCCCCTTGCACCGAAAACGGGGCCGATGCCGGGAAGATCTTGCCAGTAGGTCAGGTAATTGTTGAGCAAAAACGCCGTCATGATGGCCAGGACGATCCAACCGAACAGGCGGAAGATGCGGGCGCTTCCCGGGTTCGCACCGGGCTTCATAACAGGCGAGCCGTCTTGAACCGTGTCCAAGGCCGTCATCGTGGCTGAGCCTTTTTATCTCTTGTCAATGAAGAAGGGACGGGATTTCTCCCGCCCCTTTTTGCCTGTGGTACCGATTACTTCGGAATGCCGAGGTAGCGGTTGCGCTTGTTGCTGTAGGCAATATCGGCAATCGCCATGTAGCTGCCGATTTCCTGACGCGCATTCACAACGCTTTCGAAGATCCTCTTGGAAAGGTCGGAGTGATCCATCGCTTCCTCGAGGACTTCCTGGGCGGCTTCACCGAAGGCGTCATAGATCTCGTCGGAGAACTCGCGCAGCTCGACGCCGTGCTCGTTGATCAGCCGGGTGAGATACTTCCCGTTGTTGGCGTTGGTTTCCGCCATCGTGTTGGAGTTCTCTTCCGCGCAGGCGGCGATGATGATCTGCTGGTCGATCTTGTCGAGACCGTCCCAGAACGCCTTGTTCATGCCCAGAGCAAGCATTGCGCCCGGCTCGTGCATGCCCGGATAGTAGTAGTACTTGGCGGCTTCGTAGAACTTCATGAAGTAGTCGTTGAACGGACCCACCCACTCGGTTGCATCGATTGCGCCGGAAACAAGGTTTTCGTAGATCTGGCCACCCGGCAGGGATACCGGCGAAGCGCCCAGTTTCGCCATGACGTCGCCGCCCTGGCCCGGAATACGCATCTTCAGACCCTTAAGGTCGTCAGCGGTTTCGATTTCCTTGTTGAACCAGCCGCCCATCTGGACGCCCGTGTTGCCCATGGCAAGGTTCTTCAGGCCGAACTCTCCGGCCAGCTCGTCCCACAGTTCCTGACCGCCGCCATACTTGATCCAGGCGTCCATTTCGGTATAGGTCAGGCCGAACGGTACAGCGGTGAAGGCTGCCCAGCCCGGATGCTTGCCCTTCCAGTAGTAGTCGGCGCCGATATAGCCTTGGGCGTTGCCGGATGCGACTTCGTCGAAAGAGTCGAATGCGCCGACGCGCTCGCCGGCGGCGAAATACTGAACATTGAGGCGGCCTTCGGTCAGCTCGCCGATACGAGCTGCCAGACGCTGCGCGGGAATGCCGAGACCCGGAAAGTCACGCGGCCACGTGGACACGAGAACCATGTCCTTGGTGCCCTGTGCGATTGCCGGCGCGGCAAGCGCGGAACCAGCTGCGATTCCGCCGGCGCCAAGGCCAGCCTTTTTGATAAACGAACGACGATCCATTAGTTTCCTCCCTAAACGGACCCGGTTTCGGACCGGGCTACACACTTGCACCGATCTCGACGTATGTCTAGTTGACCGGGGGGCCAGTGCGCTATTCGTGGTTCTGCGCATCTTCTGCGTAATACTACCGAGTTCGGCGCAAGAGAAATTCGGCTAATAGGTCATACGCGCAACAAGGGGGCGAAACCGGTGACGTTCAAGACAAAATTGCTGCTGATCACGATTCTGCCGCTGATTGCAGTATCCCTCCTGATCGGCGGTGCGACCTACTACCAGTCTCTGGAACTCATCAATGCCCAGACCCATTCGGTCGAACAGCGGATCCTGTCCTCCAAACGGCAGGAGATCCGCAACTATGTCAGCCTGGCGCTGACGTCCATCGAGCAGATCTACAACGAGGAGCCCGGCGGCCGGGAAGCGGCCCAGGACCGGGTCAGGGATATCCTGCAGCACCTCACCTTCGACTATGACGGCTACTACTTCGTCTACACGCTCGACGGAACCAACATCGTCCATCCCAAACTGCCGCATCTGGTCGGCGGCAACTGGTGGGACCTGCAGGACGACAACGGCGACCATGTCATCCGCAACCTGATCACGGCGGCCAGGAACGGCGGCGGATTTCATCAGTATGTCTGGAACAAACCGTCAACAGGCACCGTCGAGGAAAAACTCGGTTATGCAATCCTTCTGGACAAATGGGGCTGGATGCTGGGCACGGGGCTTTACACCGACGACATCGCCCGGGAAGTCGCCGCGATCCGGGCCGATTTCGCCCGAAGCATCCGCCAGACGCTGCTGGTCACCTTCATGATAACGCTTGCGGCGATCATCATTGCCGGCTCGCTGATCGCCGGCGTCCGCTTTTCCGAGCAGCGCTTTGCCGACAGCAAGCTGAAGGAGCTGACCAACCGGATCTTCCAGGTGCAGGAACAGGAACGCAAACGGGTATCGACCGAGCTCCACGACAGTATTTCCCAACTCCTGGTCTCCGTGCGCTACGGCGTGGAAATGATCCACAGCGAAGCCAATCGCGACCCGGACCTGCAGGTCCAGGCCGCGAAATGCCTGAAGACGCTGGACGGCACCATTGCCGAAGTCCGCCGGATATCCCGCGATCTGAGGCCGAGCGTCCTCGACGACATGGGCCTGGCTTCCGCCCTCGTCAGCCTCGGCAAGGAGTTCCAGAACCAGTCCGGCATCACCGTCAATGTGAGCGCCGAACAGTGCCGCAGCCGCCTGTCGGAAGGGGCCAAGACCGCGCTCTACAGAGTGGTCCAGGAATGCATGACGAACGTCGCCCGCCACGCCCAGGCCAGCGAAGTGAGCATCAGCTTGAAGGTCGGCCTTCAGACGCTTGTGCTTACGGTCGAGGACGATGGTGTGGGGCTCCCGCGCCCGCTGCCGAAGTCGGGAGGCCTCGGCTTCCGCAACATGCGCGAGCGCATCGAAACCTATGGCGGCAAGCTTACCTTGAGCCGCAAGAGTTCCGGAGGAACGCGGATCAAGGTGCAAATGCCGCTCGACAATGCGGTTGCAAACGCGGCATGATCAAAAGATGACAGTGCATTCACCTTCCCCTGCAGCCAAGACGCCTGCCAGACCCATCCGGGTGCTGCTCGCCGACGACCATGAACTGGTCCGCGACGGCATCCGCGCCAGGCTCCTGAAAGTGCCGGAACTGGAAGTCGTCGGTGAGGCGACCAACGGCCGGGATGCCTTGAACCTCGCCAGGGAGCTGCGCCCGGACGTCCTGCTGATGGACGTGTCCATGCCGGTGATGAACGGACTGGAAGCCGCAAGGCAGGTTCGCGACACGCATCCCGGCATCGCGGTGCTGATCCTGTCGGTCTATGACAACCCGGAATACGTGCGCGGCGTGGTGCAGGCCGGCGCCCGCGGCTACATCCTCAAGGACATCTCGGCCGCGGAAATGATCACCGCCATCACCAGCGTCGCGACGGGCGGCTATTATTTCTCCTCCGCGGTCGGACCGACGCTCGTCGGCGCCAATACCTCCGCCCCGGTGGCGGACCCTTACGGACTGACCGACCGGGAACGGCAGGTCCTGACCGCGATCGCAAAGGGGCAGCCCAACAAGGAAGTCGCCAAGGAACTCGGCATCAGCGTACGCACCGTCGAATCCCACCGGCTGAACCTGAGGGAAAAGGTCGGCAACAAGAATGCCGCGCAGCTTTACAAGGTTGCCCAGGAACTGGGATTGCTGGATTAGGGCTGCGTCAGGTAAACCTGTCGGCCCGGACTTCCGGCTGCGAACCATCTTCAATTTCAGTGCAGGGCAAACATGACCAAACCGCTCGTCCTGGTAACCGCCGATGTGAAAGCCGTTGATGGCTACAACTGGCACGCCGCGGCTTCGACCTATCTGCAGGCCGTGCTGAAGGGATCCGACGCGATCCCGATGATCCTTCCCTCCCTCGGGGCCGATCTCGACCTGGAAGCGGCGCTCGACCAGGTCGACGGCGTTCTGGCCACCGGCTCCCGCTCGAATGTCAATCCCGAGCTTTACGGCGGGGAATCCACCGAGGAAAACGGACCTTACGATCCGGGCCGGGATTCCACGACGCTGCCGCTGCTGAGACGGGCCGTGGAACGCGGCATTCCCGTCTTTGCGGTCTGCCGCGGCATGCAGGAACTGAACGTTGCCCTCGGCGGCACGCTTTTGACGGAAGTCCAGACGCTCGAGGGCCGCAAGGATCACCGTGCGCCGACGACGGAGCGCCAGGAGGAACGCTTCCGCATCGCCCACCCGGTGGAAGTAACCCCCGGTGGATGCCTGGCCGCCGTGCTCGGCGAGGAGCCGTTCGAAGTCAATTCGCTGCACCGCCAGGCCGTCGGCGACCTGGGCAACGGGCTGATCATCGAAGCACAGGCGGAGGACGGCACCATCGAGGCGGCCTCCCTCAAGGACAGCCCCGGCTACGTGCTCGCCACGCAGTGGCATCCCGAATACTGGGTGATGACCGACGGCCCTTCCAAGAGGCTTTTCGAAGCCTTCGGCGAAGCGGTCCGCGCCTACCGGGAAAAGCGGCTGGGTCTTTGACGGGCGGTTCGGCTACGGCGCCGGAAGCAACACCTCATCCCGAGGAAGCACGGAGCGCTGTCTCGAACCCGCTTCTAGCCCCAGCCGAGCGTTGCGATCAGTAGGGTCGCGCCGAGCAGGAAGACGATCGTCGCACCGAGGATCTCGATGGTCCGGTGAACTCTGCCGGCCATCGGACTGCCCTCGCCGAAGAGCCGCACGGCAAGATCCTTGGCGCCAACCGCAAGTCCTGCCAGAAGCGACACGGTGATGCCGGTTCCCACCGCCATGGCGAGCGTGGAGGCAATGCCGGCGGCGATCATGCCCTGCGAAAGGGCGAACACCAGCACAACCAGCGCGCCGGTGCAGGGCCGCAATCCGACGGCCAGAATGATCGAAGCGGCCCGTGCCAGCGTGATCCGTCCCTGGACCATGTCCGGCGTCGGGGCATGGGCGTGTCCGCAGGATGAACACACGCCGTCCGGCCCGATTTCATGATGATGGTCGTGGTGATGATGGCCGTGGCCGTGGCCGTGGCCGTGGCCGTGGCCGTGGCCGTGAGAACGACCATGCGCGCCGGCCCCTGCAAAGGCCAGTTCGTTGCTCGACAGCCGGGAAGCCACAGCCGCGGCAAGCGGGCGAACAGCTTTTTGCCAGAGCAGCCAGCCGCCGAGGCCGGTGATCAGCACGTAGGAACCGATTTCGAACCAGCGCGCGGTGTCCTGAATGGCGATGCTGGTCAGGTTGAAGAGCATGGCCATCCCGCCGACCAGCAGGATTGCTGTGACCGCCTGGGCGAAGGCGGAAGCGAAGGACAGGACGATGCCCTTGCGCAGCGTCTCGTTGTTGGCAACCACATAGGAGGTGATGATCGCCTTGCCGTGCCCGGGGCCCGCCGCATGGAATATGCCGTAGGCGAAGGACAGGCCCATCAGCAGCCAAATTGCATTCGGATTGTTCCGGAACGATCTGAGGTTTCCCACAAGCGCCTGGTAGAACTGCTTCTGCTTGACCGCGATCGTGCCGAAAACCCGATCCAGGATGCCGGACCGGGCCGCGGTTTTTTCCGGAGACTCGATGACCGCAACGGCTGTCCGGCTGGAATCCGCGACGTCTCCCGCCCGTGACAGCGTCGTGTCCTTGCCGGCCGCCCCGTCCGGATCTGCCGGAGCGCCGCTGTCCGCGACCACTCCTGCCCCGCCGGAAGACGCGGAAGCGGCTGCCGGGAAAGCGGCGCTGCAGTCGACGATCATCTGGTTGATCTGCGACGCGGCGGCCGATTGCAGTTCCGGCGGCAGATTCCGCTGGTCGGGGCCGACCTGGGCAAGCGCATAGGCGGTCGCGTCGTCCAGGGGCGGCGGCTCCTTGCGCGTGACCTGGCAGGCATCGGGAGCGTTGAGCGTTCCGACCGCGTCTTCGCCCCGCGCGAAGCGGAAATCGACGTAATAGGTCGGGTCATAGACATCGAGGGTGATCGTCTTCGTCGCGTCGCTCGGCTCCTTGAGCGGCAGGGTGAAATGCAGCTCCAGAAGATCGACGCTTTCCGGAGCCGTTCCACCATTCATGCGGACGTCTTCCTGAATTGCCTCGAAGTCTTCCGGCTTCATCACCCAATAGTCTTCGAGCGGGACGGTTTCGACCTCGAGCCAGTACTCGGTGGGCGCCTTGAAGTCGAATTCGATCCGGGTGTTGTCGCCGAAGGTGAAATAGCCGAAATCGGCCATGCTCTCCACATTGACCTTCGCCAGTTCGCTCAGTTCCTCGCGCGAATAGACGCCGTCGCCGTTCTTGTCGAAGCCCTGCATCGCAAAGGCGGAAAACGGCTCGTCGAAACGGAAGACGTGGTCGACCGCAACGGCGTTCCCCCGCTCATCGAACACCAGATGCGAGCGTGCTTCCACGAAGACGTGCGGATGCGCGCCGGCTCCGGCCAGCGACGCAAGCAGGAGCCCTGACCCCAGCACAATCCGGCGGCCGGCCGTGCACAAAGCCTTCGGGAAAGTATCAGGAAGAGGTCGCACCGGAACCACCCATTGAATCGAACGTATATATTTAGATGACACGCTTGGCGCTCCTTGACCACAGAACACGGCAGGAAGATGGCCAAGCCCGTTTCGCACCGCAAAATCGTCGTGGAACGATTTTCGCTTGAAACATGGATTTCGGGAACATTTTACACGATCGGAGGATTAAAATGAGGAGAATGAACACAATCTTCCCCTTTGAGGGCGTAAAATATTCGCAATAACAACCAACTCACTGAGCCAGTCATGAACGCCTTACACACAAAAGTTCAACACAGTGCCGTATTCGACCATCCGGAAATGGGGACGCACGAAGATGTTGTCTTCGCACACGACCGGGACACCGGGCTGCAGGCGATCATCGCGGTCCATGACACGACGCTCGGCCCCGCACTCGGCGGCTGCCGGGTCTGGCCCTACGAAAATCCGGGCGATGCCCTTACCGATGCGCTGCGCCTGTCCCGCGGGATGACCTACAAGAACGCTCTCGCGGGGCTCGATCTCGGCGGCGGCAAGGCCGTGATCATCGCGGATCCGCGCAAGGACAAGACGCCGGAACTGATGGAAGCCTTCGGCCGTCATGTGGACCGCTTGTCGGGCACCTATATCACCGCGGAAGATGTCGGCGTTTCGCCGCAGGACATGGAAGCCGTCGCGCGCCAGACCGCCCATGTGCGCGGCACGAGCGCCACCGGGCTCGGCGATCCCTCCCCCTATACCGCGCTTGGCGTCTTCGAGGGCATCAAGGCCTGTGCGAAACATGTCTTCGGCAGCAGCGATCTTGAAGGCAGGACCGTCTCAGTCCAGGGCCTGGGCCATGTCGGCTACGACGTCGCGCGGCAGCTTCACGGCGCAGGCGCCCGGCTGATCGTCTCCGACATCCATGCACCTGCCGTTCTGCGCGCCATCGATGCCTTCGGCGCGGTGGCGGTCGACCCGGCCGAGGCCCATATGGTCGAGGCCGATATTTTCGTTCCTTGCGCCCTGGGCGCCGGCCTCAATGCCCGCACCATTCCCCACATCCAGGCCAGGATCGTTGCCGGAGCGGCAAACAATCAGCTTCAGACCCCCGCCGACGGCGAAGCGCTGAAGAAACGCGGCATTCTCTACGCGCCGGACTACGCCATCAACGCCGGCGGCGTCATCTCCATTGCACTTGCCTCCCCGGGCGGCGAAGACACGCTCGTGCGCCAGAAGACACTCGCCATCGGCGATACCCTGACCGCGATTTTCGAGCGTGCCGGCACGGAGGAGACCACACCGGAACACGTCGCGGATGCAATGGCGGAGGAACGGCTGGCGAAGACCAGGAAAGCCCGGCCGGTCCTGAAGGCTGTCTCGGCGTGAGAACGGCAAGCTTCGGCCGCGCGGGAAAACCTGCGCGCCCGGCACAAACCGTCAGCGGTCCGACTTCCCGGATGAATACCAGTTCGCCAGGAAGTCGACGAAAGCACGCACCTTGCCGCTCAGATGCCGCCGGTGCGGATAGACCGCGTATATGCCGAGCGAATCGTTCTCAGACCCTTCAAGAAGAGCGACCAGATCGCCCTTCTCGATGTCCTCTGCCACGAAGAAGAGCGGCGTCCTGAGAAACCCGAGGCCCCGCAAGGCTGCTTCGCGCGCCGCCGCCGCGCTGTTGACCTCCAGCGGCCCCTTCACGGTCACGGACAGCCGCTGTCCCTCTTCGTTGAACATCCAGTTCTGCTTGAAGCGGTAATTGGTATCTATGATGCAGGGCCGGCTCGCCAGATCGGCCGGTGTCCTGGGTGCTCCGTATTTCTCTATCGCCGACGGACTGGCGCAAAGCACGGTCTTGAAGGGGGCGATCTTGCGGGCAATCAGGCTGGAGTCGTCCAGTTGCGACACGCGGATGGCGACATCGAAGCCCTCTTCGACAAGGTCGACGAAGCGATCCTCCAGCCTGAGATCCAGGACCACGTCCGGGTTCTCGACCAGAAACTGCATCATCGGCTTGTTGAGCATGACGTCGCCCATGGATCTGGGAGCGGACACACGCAGCCTGCCCCGCACTTCCCTGTGCGAGGACTGAACGGAGGCCTGAAGATCATCGATCCTCTGGAGGATTTCGACGGCTTCCTTGTAATAGGCCTCGCCGACTTCGGTGAGCGAGACCTGCCGGGTCGTCCGGTTCAGCAATCGCACGCCGAGTTCGTCTTCAAGCTCGCCGACATACTTGGAAACCAGTGCCTTGGAGCGCCCCATTTCACGGGCGGCCGCGGAAAATCCGTTTGAATCGACAACTTGAATGAAGCAGCGCATCCGCGTGATGGCATCCATCCGACATCCTTTCCGCCCCGGCACTATCCGAACAGACTGCTTATCATTTCCTGCCGCAAGGTCAAAGATCTTGCCAGCTTGCCGAGTGGGCGACCGAAAGCAAAATCACCTGTGCCGGCAACACGATAAGCCGGGGTGGTGTCAGGACGGGGGATGAGCCGTCCGCCGGCGGCCGCCGAGGCGGACAAGGCCCGTAAGCAGGCGGATGACCAGCAGGGCGGCGAGCGCACCCGCACCGGCACTGGCAAAGCCGGCGAGTGTCACGGGCACGGCGGGTTCATAGTCCTCGGCGGTCGCCTGCGCCAGGTGCGGATCGAATCCGCCTGCAAAAATGAAGAGCCGCTGAAACTGACCTGCCGATTGCAGCTCTTCCCGTTGTTCCTTCAGCCGGACCAGGCGCATTTCGGCCTCGGCCATGCTGTCGCCGCGTGCGCGGATGAACGGATCGCTCGACGCCTTCTGGCGTGCGATGGCCTGCGCAATGGTGAGGCCGTATTGCTCCGCGTCCTGCCTGAAGTCGGCGATGATCTCTTCCAAAGCATCGATCGCCCCGCCGAGGCGCTGGCGGTACTGCTGGGAGAATTCCGGCAATTGCGACGTCGCGGTTCCGCTCAGCAGCATGACGATCAGCATCAGGACCCGCGCCATCGCCGTTTAATCCTGCAGGCTGACGATGCCGGCCTCGCCTGCTTCGGTTCCAAACGCCAGCCGGGCGCCTTCCGCGTCCCAGCCCAGGGAGGAAACCGGCCCCTTGCCCGGGCGCCGCAGCAGGACTTCCGCATTGTCGGTAAACCGGCACATCAGGATCATGCCGTCCTGATAGCCGACCGCTGCAACCTCTTCCTTCGGGTGGCAGGCGACGGTGGTGACGAGGTTGTCGCCCCTGACGCCGAGTTGAAGGGGAGATTGGCCCATGGGACCCGTCTTCCCGAAGAACGGCCACAGGATTGCGGCATTGGCGCCGGAGGTTGCCAGGTACCGGCCTTTGACCGACCAGTCGAAGGACTTCACCTTGGCCGGATATCCGGTCATGCGCATGTCCTGACTGTCTGTCAGCCGCCAGCCGTGCAGTGCATTCTCCTGCATGGCCGTGACCAGATACTTGCCGTCGGGCGAAAAACTGACGCCGAGATGGGCGCCCTTCCAGGAAAGTTCCACGGGCGAGCCTTGCGTGCCGGCCCACCAGAGCGTCGCCCCGTCATAGCGCGACACCGCCAGGCGGAGGCCCTTGGGCGCGAAGGCCAGGCCACCAACGGCCCGCTCGTGGGCGAACTCCTTTTCGCTGCCGTCCGCAAGCCGCACCCAGGCCGTCCGTCCGCTGGCGAAGGCAACGGTGCCGGACGGCCCGGCGGCGATCAGGTCGATCCACTTGCGCGGCCGCTCGGCGAGAAGCCGGGAGGAACCGTCGGCGCTGGTGAGATAGATGCAGCCATCGTCGCCGGAGGTGATCAGGCCCTGGCCGTCCCTGGCCGCTTCGGCCGCCAGAAGTCCCACCTTGTGCGGGCGATGCCTTTTCTCGCCCGCGCCCGAGAGAACGATCTCGCCTTCGCCGGACGCGAAATAGGCGCAATCCTTTAAAAAGCCGGCGCGGACGACGAAACCGTCCACGTCCACTGGAGCTACTGTCGGCAAATCTCGATTCCCTATTGCGCGGCGCAGGCCTGGAAACTGTCTCTCAGCACGTCCCAATTGAGATCGCGGCCGATGAAGACCAGGCGGCTCTCCCGCGGCTCGTCCGCCTTCCAGTCGCGCTGATGGTCGCCTTCGACGATCATGTGGACACCCTGGATCACGTAGCGCTGCGGATCGCCCTTCAAGGCGAGGATGCCTTTCATGCGCAGGATGTTCGGCCCCTGAACCTGGGTGACCTGATTGATCCACGGAAAGAACATATCCGGGTCGAGGTCGCCCGCCCTCAGTGAAATGCTCTGCACCGAATGCGGGTCCTTGGCATGGTCATGATGGTGGTGATGATCATGTCCGTGCCCGTGGTCATGCCCGTGCTCATGGTGGTGGTCGTGGTGATCATGATCGCAGTCCGGGCCGCATTCGTCGCCATGATGGTGGCCATGCTCCAGGAAGTGCGGATCGAGCGACAGGATGCGGTCGAGATCGAAGGCGCCGCGGTCCAGCACCTTGGCGACATCGATGCCGCAACGCTCGCTGCGATGGAGGACAGCATAGGGATTGATCGACCGGATCCGCGCTTCGACATTTGCCAGTTCGTCATCGGAGACGAGATCCGTCTTGTTGATCAGGATCACGTCGGCAAAGGCCACCTGGTCTTGCGCTTCCTCCGTATCCTCCAGGCGCTGGAGCACGTGACGGGCGTCGACCACCGCCACAACGGCATCGAGCCTTGCAGCGGCGCGCACGTCGTCATCCATGAAGAAGGTCTGGGCGACCGGGGCCGGATCGGCCACGCCGGTCGTCTCCACGATGATGGCGTCGAAAGCACCCTTGCGCTTCATCAGGTTCTGCACGGTGCGGATCAGGTCGCCGCGGACCGTGCAGCAGATGCAGCCATTGTTCATCTCGAAGATCTCTTCGTCGGATTCGACCAGAAGATCGTTGTCGATACCGACCTCGCCGAACTCGTTGACGATGACCGCATAGCGCTGGCCGTGGTTTTCCGTCAGAATACGGTTGAGCAGCGTGGTCTTTCCGGCGCCGAGATACCCGGTCAGAACGGTGACGGGGATTTGTTTCGGGGCGTCCGTCCGGGCGTCCTGGGTCGCAGACATTAAGCACTTCCTGGCAAGAGGATTTGGAACTTGCCCGCAGAGGCGGGCCCTTGGCCGGGAATATAAGCATATCCCGGGCTCAATGGGAGGGCGGGTCCGAATTTTCCTGTGCTGTGTTGCCGGCCGGCGAACGTTTTGCCCCCATTTCCGCCTTTGCAAGACATTCCGTGCGAACTAGGGTCCGTACCCTAACGTCCTGCCCAAACCGCAGGCAATGACACGGAGGCAGCGATGTTGCGGACGATCGCGGGATTTGACCGGATTGGTGAAGAAAACGCATTTGCCGTTCTGGCAAGGGCAACCGAGCTTGCCGGCCAGGGCCGCGACATCATCAATCTGGGCATCGGGCAGCCCGATTTCAAAACACCGGAACACATCGTCGAAGCGGCCGTCAAAGCGCTGCGCGACGGGCATCACGGCTATACGCCGGCAACCGGAATTCCCCCTTGCGCGAAGCGGTGGCCGCCGGTCTTTACAAACGCCACGGCGTGGAGACCGACCCCGGCAACGTGCTGATCGTGCCGGGCGGCAAGGTCACCATGTTCATGGCCATCCTGATGTTCGGCGAACCGGGAGCGGAGATCCTTTATCCGGATCCGGGCTTTCCCATCTACCGGTCCATGATCGAATTCACCGGCGCGCGCCCGGTTCCCGTGCCGATCCGGGAGGACAACGATTTCGCCTTCTCCGCAGAGGAAACGCTGTCGCTCATCACCGACAGGACCCGGCTGCTGATCCTGAACTCCCCGGCCAATCCGACCGGCGGCGTCACGCCCCGTGCCGAGATCGAAACGCTCGTCGCCGGCCTGGAACGCCATCCGCATGTGGCGGTGCTCTCCGACGAGATCTACTCGCAGATGACCTATGACGGCATGGAGCATGTCTCCCTGACGAGCTTCCCGTCCCTCGCCGACCGCCTGATCCTGCTCGACGGCTGGTCGAAAACCTACGCGATGACCGGCTGGCGGATGGGATACTCGGTGTGGCCGGACGCCCTGATCGACAAGGCGCGCAAGCTGGCGGTCAACGCCTGGTCCTGCGTCAACGCCCCTGCCCAATATGCCGGCCTTGCCGCCCTCACCGGTCCGCAAACCGCCGTTGAGGAAATGGTCGCGGAATTCGACAGGCGCCGCCGCGTGATCGTGGAAGGGCTGAACGCAATCGACGGCATCACCTGCCGGACACCGCTTGGCGCCTTCTACGCGTTTCCCAATGTCAAGCAAACCGGCTGGAAGGCAAAACCGCTCGCCTCGGCCCTACTGGAAGAGGCAGGCGTCGCCGTCATCGGCGGTCCGGATTTCGGTATCCTGGGAGAAGGATACATCCGGCTGTCCTATGCGAATTCCACGGCCAATATCAGGACGGCCCTGGAGCGCATTGGCCAGTTTCTGCAAGAACGCGGCAAGGTGCGCTGAACAGACAATCTCGAATTCGCGGCCTTGCGGGAAGCCCAGCAGGATTACCCAGGGTAATCTTTGCTCAACCTTAAGCATTTTCCCGCATTTATCATACACGCTGATGCATGTATCCTGAACTATTGCGATCTCAACTCAATTGAACGAAAGCATCTGCCGACTGATCAGGATCAGTCGGCAGATGCCGGTCTTTTGATATGATCCGGCGGAGAACCACGATTTAAGGTATCTCGACGGGAGAAAACACGAAGTACATGGCTGATTGCATTACTCTGGATCTGGAACGATCGTTCGGCGAATTGAACGACTGTGTCCTGGTGACGGACCCGGAAAGGATCGTTGTCTTTGCGAACAAGGCCATGGAGAAGCTGCTGCAGGTTGACCGCGGAGAATTGCTCGGAACCACGACAAAACGGTTTTTCGCCAACCCTGCCCAGTTCGAGAAGATGGCGGTGCTGTACCACTCCCCGCCGATCGACGGCACCGCAAGTCATATGCAATCAACATCATCGGCGGCGACGGAACGAAAACCCCCGTGGAGGTCGTCAGCGCGCCGCTGTTTGACACATCGCACAATCTGACCGGCCTCTTGTTCATTGCCCGCGACATTAGCGGGCGCAAGGCGTTGCAAGACAAGCTTCGTGACATCGCCCTGACCCTTGAAGACGCGCTGGACGCCATTCCCGAAGGCTTTGCGATCTACGATCGTGATGACCGGCTGGTGATCTGCAACGACAATTACCGGGAAATCTATGCTCCGTCCGCTCCCGCGATGGTTCCCGGCAACAGCTTCGAGGAGATCCTGCGTTTCGGCCTGCAGGGAAAGCAATATGACACCGGCGGACTGACTGACGAGGAGTGGCTTGCAGAGCGCCTCGAAAGGCACCAGTCCGCAGACGGGACGGTTATCGAGCAGAATCTTGCCGACGGCCGCTGGCTGCGCATTTCCGAAACCAAGATGCGCAGCGGCGGAACGGCGGGAATTCGGGCCGACGTCACCGAATTGAAGGCCGCACGGGCAAGGGCGGAAAGCGCCTATCGAAATCTGTCGCTGATTGCCGACAATGTCTCTGCCAATATCACCGAGGTTGCGCCCGACGGCACCTGCCTCTTCATCAACAAGACCGGTTGCGAATGGTTCAACGGCACGAGTGAGGACCTGATCGGAACCAACCTGCGCGACCGCCTCCCCTGGAAGGAGCGCGAGGCCGTGCAGTCGATTTTCCTGGATGCCCTCGAGGGGGAAAAGGTCTCGGTGGAAATCAGCTTGAACTTTCCCGACGGCGTCCTGCGCGAATGCCATTTGGATTGCACTCCCCGCCTCAACGATCAAGGCGGCGTAGATGGTCTGGTCGTGCTGATCACCGACGTTACGGACCGCAAGAAGACGGAACGCACACTGGCGGAGTTCTATGCGATCACCTCAACCCGTGAACTTTCCCACGAAGGCAAGATTGGCAACATCCTCAGGCTCGGGTGTGAGCATTTCGACCTGCCGTTCGGCATCATCAGCCACGTCGTCAACAATCATTACACCATCATTCACGCACACAGTCCGAACGGCGAACTCCTGCCGGGAACCACTTGCCCGCTTGGCGACACTCACCGCGTATCGAAGCTTGAGGCCGGTAAACCTCCTGCAACGGAGGACTCCACGCAATCCGAATCCGCGGGCCACCGCTGCCGAGAAGTGCTTTCGTTGAAGAGCTATATCGGGGCGCCCCTGCTGGTCGACGGCATCCCTCACGGCACGATCAATTTCTCCGCGCCCGAGATCCGCAAACGGCCCTTCACGGCGGACGATCTGCAGATCGTCCGCCGGTTTGCGGACTGGATCGGCCACGAGATCGCCCGCCAGCGGGACCACCAGGCCCTGATGGATGCAAAGGTCAGCCTGGAGCGTGTCGCCAGCATCGACGATCTGACCCAGCTCCTCAACCGGCGCGCATTCCTGGAGAAGGCCAATATCGAAGTCCAGAGATTCCGCAGGTCAAGGCAGCCCCTCACCGCCGTCATGATGGACATTGATCATTTCAAGCTGATCAACGACCGTTGCGGCCATGCCGTCGGCGACGACGTATTGAGACGGTTTGCCGACGCGGTCAGCGAGGAACTGAGGACCGTGGACGTGTTCGGCCGGGTGGGCGGCGAGGAATTCTGCCTCATCCTGAGCGACACCGGTCTCGACGAGGCCCTGCGGGTTTGCGAAAGGCTGCGCAAGAAGATCTTCAGCGAGTGCCGGCCGGGACATATGGAACAGCCGATCACCTGCAGCATGGGGCTTGCGGCAGCCAGCCGGGAAGACATCGAGTTCTCGACGCTGATGCGCAAAGCGGACACGGCGCTCTATGAGGCAAAAGACGCCGGCCGCAACCGGTGTGTTATCCACAAGCCGGAAAACAAGCCGGCAAACTACTTCTGAACCGACCCGAATCCGCGCCAACGACCGGATAACGGCCACGCGCACGGCGTCATCGCCATATCTGCCATCGGTAGCTTTTGCGAGCCGATTTGTCGTCTGGCCGCACGTTCACGCCGGTTTTTGACGATGCCGCCGCCATATGCCACAGTATCGTCAGAGATTGCGGAGTGGCGAGAAACTAAAATAAAAACAATGACTATACTATAGCGGACCCTCCGCTGGATCGATCTAAAAGAAAGAGCTTTAGTGGTTCTTGCCGAATCGAGACATGGAGGGAAATTTGTTCAAAAGAATACTCATTCCGATCGACCTCGGCCACGTGGACAAGCTTGAAAAGGCAATATCCGCAGGCGTTTATCTCGCAAAGCTTGACAACATCCCCGTTGTTTTTGCTGCTGTAACCTCCGCCGTGCCCGGCGCGCTCGCCCATACGCCGGAGGAATTTCGCTCAAAGCTCGACGCTTTCGCGAACGGACAGGCCGACAAGCACGGCATTACGGCATCCGCTCACGCGGTTTTCGCTCACGATCCGGCCGTCGAACTGGAAGACGCCCTCTTGAAGGCCATAGACGAGACGGACGCGGACCTGGTGGTGATGGCCACACATGTTCCCAACCTGAAGGACTACGTCTGGCCGTCCAATGGCGGTCGCGTCGCGTCTCATTCGGACGTTTCCGTCTTCCTGATCAGATAACACAATTCTCGAACGACAAGGAACGCCGCCCATGAGCGATAACGCTTCCAACCAGGGCATCCCGACCCCGGAAGGGGATGTCACCCTCATCGACACCGAATATGAAATCGGTCAGGACAATATCGAAGCGAGCGTAGGACCGTTCAACCTCGACATCCACAATCCGGTCTTTCTGGTGTCGGGCCTGATGATCGTCGCCTTCGTCCTGCTGACCCTCATCTTCCAGGCCGAAGTCGGCCCGGTCTTCGAGGCGATGCGCAAGTGGCTGACGTCAAATCTCGACTGGTTCTTCATCATTTCCGGCAACGTCTTCGTTCTTGTGTGCCTGGCGCTGATCGTGACGCCTCTGGGCGGCGTCCGGATCGGCGGCAAGGACGCAACCCCCGACTATACCTATTTCGGCTGGTTCGCGATGCTCTTCGCGGCCGGCATGGGTATCGGCCTGATGTTCTTCGGGGTTCTGGAGCCGGTCTACCACATGGCGTTTTCCGAACCCGTCGGCGTACCCTCGCCGTTTGACGCGGATGGAAACATCATTGAGGAAAACGTGGCCGCCGCACGGGCCATGGGCATGGCCGCCACCATATTCCACTGGGGGCTGCATCCCTGGGCGATTTATGCGGTCGTTGCGCTTGCCCTTGCGCTGTTTTCCTTCAACAAGGGCCTGCCGCTCACCATGCGTTCCGTGTTCTATCCGATTTTCGGAGAACGCACCTGGGGTTGGCCCGGGCACATCATCGACATCCTGGCGGTTCTCGCCACGCTGTTCGGTCTGGCAACCTCGCTCGGCTTCGGCGCACAGCAGGCCAATGCCGGCCTGGAGTTCGTCTTCGGCATTCCGGTCAGCACCACGGCTCAGGTCGTGCTGATCATCGGCATCACCGGCGTCGCCCTGGTCTCGGTGCTGCGCGGCCTCGATGGCGGCGTCAAGGTCCTGTCCGAAATCAACATGATGATCGCGGCCCTGCTGCTCGTCTTCGTCATCCTCGCGGGTCCGACCGCAAACATTGTCTCGGGCTTCTTCGCCAACATCGTGTCTTACGGCCAGGAAATCGTTCCCCTCTCCATGCCCTTCGGGCGTGAAGACGACGGCTTCCGTCAGGGGTGGACGTCCTTCTACTGGGCCTGGTGGATTTCCTGGTCACCGTTTGTCGGCATGTTCATCGCCCGCGTCAGCCGTGGCCGGAGCGTGCGCGAATTCATCATCTGCGTGCTGATCATTCCGACCGTCGTCTCCATCGCCTGGATGACAGCCTTCGGCGGCACAGCAATCGAGCAGGTGCTGACGGATACCAACAGCCAGGTGCGGGAATACGTGATCGCCAGCTACAGCCCCGAACTTTCCCTGTTCGGCATGCTGGCGGACCTGCCGATGGCACGGATCACTTCGTTCATCGGCATCGTCCTGGTCATCGTGTTCTTCGTCACCTCGTCCGACTCCGGATCGCTGGTCATCGACACGATCACGGCGGGCGGCAAGGTCGATGCGCCCGTTCCCCAGCGCGTGTTCTGGTGCACATTCGAAGGCCTGGTCGCGATCGCGCTCCTGATGGGAGGCGGTCTGGGCGCCCTGCAGGCCATGGCGGTCTCCACCGGCTTCCCGTTCACGATCGTGCTGCTACTGGCCTGTTACGCGATCTTCAAGGGGCTCATGGACGAACCCCGTTAGGGACAGGTCCCCATCTGAAACAGGAAACGGGCGGCTCGGCCGCCCGTTTCTATTTTTCCCGGTACCGGAAAGCTATTCGGCCAGTCTGGGCGCCAGACGGACGCCCGGCGGAGGAGCGCTTTCCCGCACCCTCAGTTCAGGTTCGATAACGATCGGCTTGTTGGGCACACGCTCGCCCGCGATCTGCCTGAGAAGTGTCAGCGCCGCCAGCCGGCCGATCTTGTCCGGCTGGTTGGAAACGGTGGTCAGGGCCGGCGTACGGGCATCGGCACCGTCGATGTCGTCATAGCCGGTAATCGCCATGTCCGGACCCGGCTCGATGCCCAGACGGCGCAAGGTCGTCATCAGGCCGAAGGCCACCAGATCGTTGAAGCCGACGATGGCCGTCGGCTGGACTTCTGCTTCCAGGATCCTGGGAACCGCCGCCCGCCCGTCGGCCTGCGTCATCAGTTCGGGCAGGTCGATCTGTTCGTCCGGGTCGATCCCAGCCTCCTGCAGGGCATTGCGCCAGCCCGCATTCCTGAGCAGCCCCGTCGAACTGCCCCGCCGGCCGCCGACCATTGCGATCCGTGTGTGGCCCTGGGCGAGCAAATGCCTGGTGATCTGATAGGTCCCGGAGAGGTCATCGCCGCGCACGCAGGGCGCCCAGACGCCCGGAACCTCACGCGCCACGAGCGTTACGGGCAGGCCCTGGTCGACCAGGCGGTTGATTTCCTCCGCCGACGTACCCACCGACGGACAGAGGATCAGCCCGTCCGCCCTGTGCTGCAGGAGCGTGTTCACGAAGGCCCGCTGCCGTTTCACGTCGTCGCGGTGGTTGCAGATGAAGATCATCTGCCCCTGTTCTTCGAGCACGTCCTCGAGCGCGGAAAACACTTCGGCGAAATACGGATTAAGGATGTCGTGAACGGCCACGCCCACGATCTGGCTGCGCGAAGTGCGCAACGAAGCCGCGGACCGGTTATAGATATATCCGATCTCCTGGGCTGTCTGCTTGACCTTTTCGCGCGTTTCCTCCGCGACCAGCGGACTGTCCCTCAAGGCCAGGGAAACGGTCGCGGTCGAGATGCCGAGCTGGTCGGCAATATGTCCAAGCGTCAGCCGCTTCCCGGGTCTTGGCGGCAACTCCGGCGGCGGAGACTTGGATCCGTTGTCTTCAGACATTCATTGTTCTCGGTTACCCATCAGCGGTGGGAGAAAACGGTTATAGCCCTCTCCCGCCCGGGTAAACAGGAAATTGGATTTTTCTGCCTTCGGCGCAACTCAGCGGTACTGCGGGGCCGATTCGTCGAACTCGTCCCGCAGATTGACCACCACGCGCCGGTTTTGCACCTGACAGCTCAAAGCATCGCAATCCGTCACCGGGCGTTCCACGCCGTATCCCTTGGTCCACATCCGCTTGCGGTCCACGCCGAGCTTTGCAAGTTCGGCCATCACGGCGTCGGCCCGCTGTGTGGAGAGCGTTTCCTGGGCCGCCTCGCTGCCCGGATCGTCCGCGTGACCCTGGATCTTGACGAGCCAGTTCTTGTTGTTCTTGAGCCAGGTGGCCTGGTTCTCAAGGGTCATCCGCGCCTCGTCGGTGATGCTGGCCGAGCCTTGCTCGAAATAGATGCGCCGGCCGACATTGACAATGAATTCCTCCTCAGATCCCGGAGAAATATCCACGAACCCGGCCGCGCGCGCGTTCGTTACGTCCGGCGTGGAAAAGTTGCCTGAGGTGTTGCAGGCTGCCAACCCGAAACCACACAGAAGAGCGACCGCCGCGCCCCGGCCGAAACGGCCCGTCAATATATTCAAGGAACCCCCCAAACTCATTCTGGATCAATCAATCTGCATTCAGGTTCCGCCTGCCGCAGAAAAGCTGATCGCCTTCAAAATGCCGGAAGAACCTGTCTGCGCCCCTCTCGGCGCAGGTTGCTCCGGTTCAAAAAACTGCCGGCCTCAGCCCGCATCGGCATCGACACCGGCGCCGAGATGCTCGAGCACAAGCACGGCCGTCCCCTTCGGGCAGCGCTGGTAGAGATCGACGACATCTTCCGGGAACATCCGGATGCAGCCGCTGGAAACGTCGCGCCCGATACTCCAAGGCTCCAGCGTGCCGTGCAGCCGGTAACCGAGGTCCGATCCGTCGCGGTAAAGATACAGCGCCCGCGGACCCAGCGGGTTGTCCGCCGCCCCGCCTTCCACGAGACGCGGAAGATCCGGCTGACGCTCGCGCATTTCGGGCGGCGGAACCCAGCGGGGCCACAGCGCCTTGCGGTCGATGCGCGCACGGCCGAACCATTGAAAGCCTTCGCGGCCGACACCGACGCCGTATCTGAGCGCCGTGTTGTTTTCCCAGATCCAGTAAAGGAAGTGATTGGAGGTATCGACGACCACGGTTCCCGGCGGTTCGGGACTGAAATACTTCACCATCTGCCGGTGCCAGACCGGATCGATGCGCTTGAAGTTCGTCGTGCGGTATTGGAAGCCGTTATCCTTCCGGTACCCGGTAAAATAAGCATTCGCGGCAGCATTGGCCGAGGCCGTGTGCGGCATCATCAATGTGCCGGCGACGGCGGCAGTCCCTGCCAGAAATCCACGGCGGTCGAGTTCCATCCCAGTCCTCCCAGACCGGCCCGGCTTCCCTTGCAAATATATGAAAGCGGAAGGGCGATCGATCTCAAATACTTCATGCCGGCCGGTAACATTTCTTCGCCGGCAGGTTGGTATTAAGACTGAAACTCTCCGCCCCCGTCAACCTTCGCACGCGACATGGCCGGATTCGCCTGCCGAACCCGACGCCGGGGCATCCAATTACATAGGTCTAGATACCCTTCACCCGTTCCCGGTAGAGAATGTAGAGACCCGATCCGACCACGATGGCCGCCCCCACGATGGTGGTCGGGGTGGGGACGTCGGCGAAGATCACAAAGCCGAGCGTGATCATCCAGACGATCTGCGTGTATATGAACGGCGCGAGAACCGGCGCCGGCGCAATCCGGTGGGCCATGATGAACAGGAAATGCCCGCCGGCGCCCAGGGCTCCGGTGGCGAGCATCAGGGCCCAGGTCTGAAGATCCGGCGGCGTAACCCAGACCGACAGGCCGGCCGGCGTCATCGCAATGGCGGCGACGATACCGGAAATGATCAGCATTCCCGCGGACCCGTCCGTCGCCGTCAGCCGCCGGGTCAGCAGCGCGTAAAAAGCATAAAGGCACATGGCGGCGACCGAATAGAGCGCCGCCCAGTGCATGCCGCCCATGCCCGGCCGGGTGACCACAAGCACGCCGATGAAGCCGATGATGATCGCCACCCAGCGCCGGATGCCCGCCCACTCGCCGAGCAGCGGCCCGGCCAGGGCGGTGATCACGAACGGGCCGGCAAACATGATGGACATGGTCTCCGCCAGCTGCAGATAACGCACGGCGAGAAAGTTGCAGATCGTCGTTCCCAGCAGGCAGAAGGCGCGCACGATCTGCAGGACGGGGCGCCCGGTCTTCAAAAGGGAAGGCGTTTTCCAGACCCGAAACAGGACCAGCGCCAGGAAAACGTGGCTGACAAATCGAATCCAGACGATCTGCAGCGTCGGCATGCTGGTCGACAGGTATTTCGCCGTTGCATCCAGAAAGGCGAAACACAGGCAGGCCAGAACGATGAGACCGATCCCGGCAAGGGGCGCCACGGATGCCGCGGCGCCGCTTTCGGAGCGTTTCTGACTGTCATGCACCATCGGCGGCTGGCCTTTTCCTGGTAGCATCCCCAGATGACAGACGGGGATCGGCACTTCCGCCTGCGGGAAATGTCCGGTTGAGCTCGAACCGGCCGGCCGCTAATCATTCTGCGGCCAAGGCAGCATGCGAAGCGGGGGACGGATATGCCTGTTGCAGAAATCGAAACATGGCTGGGGCGCCTGTCGATCCATGAAACGGACGGCGCAATCACCCGCTTACAATGGAACGGCCCTCCATGCCAAGGAGAAACACCTTTGCTGATAGAGGCCGGCCGGCAGGTGGCGGCCTATCTTGACGGCCGCCTGAAGACATTTGACCTGCCGCTGGCTCCCCGGGGCGGCGAACTGCATCAGGCGGTGTTCAGGGCGATGCTGGCAATTCCCTACGGCCAGACCAGGACCTATGGCGACCTTGCGAAGGAGCTCAACACATACGGCCAGCCCATCGGGCAGGCCTGCGGAGCCAACCCCATCCCGATCATCATTCCCTGCCATCGGATCCTGTCGGCAAACGGCCTGGGCGGCTACTCGGGCGACGGCGGCCTCGACACGAAGATCGCCCTCCTGAAGCTGGAAGGCGGGTTCCCGTTCCTGCTTTGAGCCGGCGCAACCGGAAGCGGTCTCCCGGGCACCAGCCAGGGAGACTCATCTTCAATCACTGGAATCCGGAGGCGCGCCTCAGTAGCCCATGCCGGAGGGCATGGGCTGAGCGTCCTCTTCCTTCTTCGGCTTTTCGGCGACCATGGCCTCGGTGGTGACCAGGAGAGAGGCGACGGAGGCCGCGTCCTGCAAGGCGGTCCGCACCACCTTCACCGGATCGATGACGCCCTGGCTGTACAGGTCGCCGAATTCGCCGGTCTGCGCGTTCCAGCCGAATTCGAAATCCGGCTTGTCCCGCAGCTTGCCGACGATGATCGATCCGTCCTCCCCGGCATTTTCCGCGATCTGGCGGACGGGCTGCTCGAGTGCGCGGCGGACGATGGCGACGCCGTGTTTCTGGTCGTCATTGTCCACCTTGAGAGCATCCAGAACCCCGGACGCGCGCAAGAGGGCGACGCCGCCGCCCGGCAGTATGCCTTCCTCGACCGCCGCGCGTGTGGCGTGCATGGCGTCGTCCACACGGTCCTTGCGCTCCTTCACCTCGGTTTCCGTCGAACCGCCCACGCGAATGACCGCAATGCCGCCGGCCAGCTTGGCAAGACGTTCCTGCAATTTCTCGCGATCATAGTCGGAGGTGGTATCCTCGATCTGCTGCTTGATCTGCGCGACGCGGCCCTGGATGTCTTCCTTCGTGCCTGCGCCGTCGACGATCGTGGTGTTGTCTTTCTCGACCACCACCTTCTTGGCCCGGCCCAGCATCTCCAGCGTGACGTTCTCAAGCTTGATGCCGAGATCCTCGGATATCGCCGTACCGCCGGTCAGCGTCGCGATGTCCTGCAGCATCGCCTTGCGGCGGTCGCCGAACCCGGGTGCCTTGACGGCGGCCACCTTCAGTCCGCCGCGCAGCTTGTTGACAACCAGCGTCGCCAGCGCCTCGCCCTCGATGTCCTCGGCAATGAGCAGGAGCGGCCTGCCGGACTGCACCACCGCTTCCAGGATCGGCAACATCGCCTGCAGATTCGACAGTTTCTTCTCGTGAATCAGGATATAGGGATCGTCGAATTCGACCCGCAGCTTCTCCTGATCGGTGACGAAATAGGGGGAAAGATAGCCACGGTCGAACTGCATGCCTTCGACCACTTCGAGTTCGGTTTCCGCCGTCTTGGCCTCTTCGACCGTGATCACCCCATCATTGCCGACCTTCTCCATCGCGTCGGCGAGGAAACGGCCGATCGCCGCGTCGCCATTGGCCGAGATCGTCCCGACCTGGGCGATTTCGCTGTTGTGGCCGATCTTGCGGGCCTTGCCCTTCAGTTCGCCCACCACGGCCTCGACAGCCTTGTCGATGCCCCGCTTGAGATCCATCGGGTTCATGCCGGCGGCTACCGCCTTGGCCCCTTCCTTGACGATGCATTGGGCGAGAACGGTGGCAGTGGTCGTTCCGTCGCCGGCAACGTCGCTGGTCTTGGAGGCGACCGAGCGCACCATCTGCGCGCCCATGTTCTCGAACTTGTCGGTGAGCTCGATTTCCTTCGCGACGCTCACCCCGTCCTTGGTGATCCGCGGCGCGCCGAAGGATTTTTCCAGCAGCACATTGCGACCTTTCGGCCCCAGAGTGACCTTCACCGCATTGGCGAGGACATCGACACCCCTGATCATGCGCTCGCGCGCATCGGTATGGAACCGCACTTCCTTGGCAACCATTGGACTACTCCTCTTCAGGCAGCACTCTCGATTGTTGTTAGATTGCCAGGCCCCTTTCAGGCGGCCTGACTTGCGCGCTGGCTTCCCTCAAGCACACCGAGCACATCGGCTTCCTTCATGATCAGAAGGTCTTCGCCGCCCAGTCTGACTTCGGTGCCGGACCACTTGCCGAAGAGGACGCGGTCGCCGACCTTGACATCGGGCGCCATCACGCTGCCGCTGTCGTCGCGCGCACCGGGGCCTACGGCGACCACCTCGCCCTCCTGCGGTTTTTCCTTGGCTGTGTCGGGAATGATGATACCGCCGGGCGTCTTTTCGTCAGCCTCGATGCGGCGTACCAGAATACGGTCCTGTAGTGGACGGAACGTCATGTCGTTCTCCTTATGGACAAACATTTCGAGAGGTTCCTCCGCGCCGGACCCGATCGGAAACCGGCGCCGGAAACGCGATCCCTGCGGCATCGCGCATATGCCATTATGGAATCGAATCGCTGGATTTCAAGCACTTGGCTGAAAATTTTGGCACTCTCTTGCACAGAGTGCCAGGGGCGAGGCGGCAGATCTCCATCATGTACTTGGACCGGTCCCCTGATGCTTCTCCGCTTAGAGTGCGATGAAACCCAGGAAAACGACAATCGCCGCAAGAACCCACCAGGTCATGATTCCCCCTGCCCGGTTCTTGCGCGCGCGGTTCTGGAGCCGGCTGCGGGCCCGGCCGAAGGAAGCGCTGGATACCTTGCGGAACCGTCGCCGCAATTCGGCGGCCCGCCGGGCGCCCCGTTCCTCGTTGATCGTCTGGTAGTTCATGTCCTTGCCCCGAATTCCTCTGTCCTCGAACTCTTGGTGACGACTGGGAGGAAACGTGGTTCCGATCGGGAGGGATTTCAAATGACCAATTTGTAATGCCGCCAGACGAAACCTCCGTCTTTCTGCTTTCACAAAAACGGCCTAGGAACTACCACTCTCTTCGGGCCGCCTATGGCGATTGAAAGCGCTTTTGCCGGCAGTGCCCTGGTTCCATCGCATCTCGTTCACGAAGCACCTTCTTCATGCAGACAGACCAACACTCACGGGAAACCGAACCGGCACAGGTCAATGCGCGCCCCTCGCTTGCCGAGATCACCAGGGTTTCCGTGAAAGTGGGGCTGTTGTCCTTCGGGGGCCCGGCCGCGCAGATCTCCGTCATGCATCAGGAGTTCGTCGAAAACCGCAAGTGGCTCTCCGAGGACCGGTTCCTGCACGCCCTCAACTACTGCATGCTGCTGCCCGGCCCCGAAGCCCAGCAGATGGCAACCTATTGCGGCTGGCTGAGCGGACGGATGCTCGGAGGGCTGATCGCGGGTCTCCTGTTCATATTGCCCGGCGCCTTCGCCATGGCGGTGGTCAGCTATGTCTATGCCGCCTACGCGGACACATCCGTTATCGCGGCGATCTTCTATGGTGTGAAGGCGGGCGTTCTGGCGATCGTCCTGCAGGCTCTTCTCAGGATAGGCAAGAAAGCACTCAAATCGCGCCTTGCCTGGATCATCTGCGGCGCATCCTTTTGCGCCCTGTTTTTCTTCTCCGTGCCATTTCCGCTGGTGATTATCGGCGCGGGCCTTCTGGGCCTCGTGCTCGGGTCCGCCCCGAATACGGAACTTGCGGACGAGGATGCGCCGGCGGCGAAAGCGTCCGCCGCTTCCTCCGTCAGGACACTGGTCGTCGGCCTTGCGCTCTGGGGCGCTCCGCCTCTCGCGGCGGCCGTGCTGCTTGCTCCCGGCAACGTTCTTGTCGAGGTGGCGGAGTTCTTTTCGCTGCTGGCGGTGGTCAGCTTCGGCGGCGCCTATGCCTTGCTCAGCTACATGGCCCAGGTGGCCGTCGAAACCAAAGCCTGGCTCGGCGCGGGGGAAATGCTCGACGGACTGGGGCTTGCCGAGACGACGCCCGGCCCGCTGATTCTGGTCACGCAGTTCGTCGGATTTCTGGCGGGCTGGCGCGAACCGACTCCGTTTTCCTCGCTCACGGGCGCCTGCCTCGCCGCGGCGATGACCACCTGGGTGACGTTCGCCCCAAGCTTCCTGTTCGTCCTCACCGGCGCGCCCTGGATGGAAAGACTGCGCGGCAACCGGAAGCTGGCAAAAGCATTGAACGCCATTACCGCGGCGGTGGCCGGAACGATCCTCAATCTGGCGATCTGGTTTGCCGTGAACGTTCTCTTTGCCGAGACCAGAACCCTGAGCTACGGCGCCCTTGAAGTTCTCTGGCCCGACGTCACCAGCCTGGACCCCATCCTTGCCGGGATTGCCCTCCTGGCGGCTTTCCTGGTTTTTGCGGCAAAGCGCGGCATGGCGACGGTGCTGGCGGTGACGGCAGCGCTCGGCTTTCTCGCCAAGACCTTACCGGGATGATCTCCGGCAAACAGGTCCCGTCCCGTCGCGGCGGCCGTCCTCAAGCGGCAGAGAGCTCTTTTTCCTTGCCCTCTTTTTCCTTTTTTCCCGCATCGTCCGTATCGCCGTCCAGATCGGCTTCGTGATCCGGATCCTCATCGACCGAAATCGACAGGTTCTTTTCCACCTGACGCAGGAGCTTGCGCAGCTTCTTGCGGTCCTTGTCGTCGAGCCCGGACATGGCCTCGCGTTCCAGCCGCTTCCATGCCCTGTCGACAGATGTCACCAGGTCGCGGCCCTTGTCCGTCAGATGAACCCGGGCGAGACGCCCATCCTTGTCGGAAGCCTGGCGGCGGACATAACCATGGGCGGAAAGCCGGGTCACCATCTTGGTCACGGTGGGCGGCTGGACGCCGAGGGCGAGTGCCAGCTCGCTCATGGTGCGCCCGTCCGTATCGGCCAGCACCTTCAGAACGAGTTCCTGCCCCGGATGCAATCCGATCCGCATCAGGTGCGATCCGGAGCGGACGCGTTGGGCTTTCGCGGCCTGAACCAGACGAAATGTTATGCTTTTCTTGTAGTTGAAAGCCATCTTGTCACACCTGTCCTCAAGTCAATTCGAATCGCTGTTACGTGTCGCGCGGGCGAACAGTAGCCGCACTCTTTAACCGTCAAATGACACTGCGGGCCGAAAGGCGGATTTCACGCCGGTCCCGTTTGAGTGGCCCAAATAGAAATCGTGCATGCACCGAACAGGGAACGGAACGTCGATCTCAGCGCCGGCTCAGGCCCTCACCTTCAGCGCCCCGGCCAGGAATGGCAGCGTCAGGGTCAGGACGGCCACTGCACCGAAGGAGGCTCTGAGCGAGAAGGCGTCTCCGATAAACCCAAGCAGGGGCGGCCCGAACAGAAAGGCGCCGTAGCCAAGCGTGGCAACCGCGGCCAGCGCCGCGCCCTTGGACATGTGCGGATCGCTGGCGGCGCGGGACATGGCCAGCGGGAAGAGAACGGCATAGCCGAGCCCCATCACGAAACACCCTGCCCAGACCACCCAGAGGCTGTAACCGGAGACCAGGAGCAGGCAGCCCAGCAGGGCGACCACGCCGCTCATGCGTGCAACCGGCACGGGGCCGTAGCGCGCAATGACCCTGTCACCGGCCAGCCGCATGATGACCATGGCAATGGAAAACACGGTAAAAGCGGTCGGGGCGATCGATTCCGCATAGCCGAGGTCCTCGATCTGGTAAAGCGCTGCCCAATCGGTGACGGCCCCCTCCCCCAGCGCCGCCACAAGGGCGATCAGCCCGACAAGAACCAGGGCCCCCTTCGGCAACGCAAGTAGCGGCGCCTTGCCGCTTTTTTCAGCCGCACCGTCCATGTTGGGCCAGGACTCAAGGCAGATCCAGACGATAAACGGTACGGACATCGCCGCCCACAGCACGAAATGCAGCGCAACGCCGAGATCCATCCCGATCGCGGCACCTCCGGCGGCGGCGGATACCCCCGCCCCGAGACTGTAGAGACCGTGGAAGGAGGACATGACCGGCCGGCCGAACACCTTCTCGACCTCAGCTCCCCATCCGTTCATGGCAACGTCCAGCGCACCGAAGCAGAATCCGGACAGGAACATCGCGGCGGCCAGCAGGGGCGTCGTCGGCGCGAGACCGATCATCGTGAAGGCGGCGACCACCGCGACGGCGAGCCCCTTGCTGACGGGCGCCGCGCCCATCCGGTCGATGAGGATCCCTGTGAAGGGAAAGGCGACGAAGGCGCCGCAAGCCATGACCAGCAGCAGCATGCCGAAACCGCCCTCATCCAGTCCCGTCGCATTCTTGATATCCGGAATCCTGGACGCCCACATTCCGATGAGCGTTCCGCACAGGAAAAAGGTCGCCGAAACTACGCGGCGCGCGGCCTTAGCATTCATGATTGAACCAGAGTTGGGTGGGTAGGGCCGGCATGATTGGGTATCGCGGCCCGAGCGGGAGCATTATATGTGTCACGCCTGAAGCGCTTTCACAAGCGCCACTTGCCTGCCCGGGCCGGCTGTGCAAAGCAGGTGATGTCACACTGACGACAGGACAAGACGATGCTGCCCAAGCGCTTCTGGCATGAGATGACCACGGTCGATTTTCACGACCCGGACCGCGGAAACTGGATCGCGGTGCTGCCGGTCGCGGCGGTCGAGCAGCACGGACCGCATCTGCCCGTCTCGACGGACACGGCCATCGCGGAAGGACAGATCCGGCGCGTCGTGGAACTGTTGCCGCAAGCCCTGCCGGTGACGTTTCTGCCTGTCCAGGCCGTCGGCAAATCCGACGAACACATTTCCTTTCCGGGCACCTTGACCCTCTCCTGGGACACGGCGACCCGGTGCTGGCTGGAGATCGGCGAAAGCATTGCCCGCACGGGCATCCGCAAGCTGGTGCTGATCAACGCCCATGGCGGCAACGTTCCGGTACTCGACATCGTCGCGAGGGAACTGCGCGTCAAGCACGATATGTTCGTCACGGCGACCAACTGGCTGCGCTTCGGCCAGCCGGACGGGCTTTTTCCGGAAGACGAATTTGCCTACGGCATTCACGGCGGCGACATCGAAACGTCGCTGATGCTTCACCTGCACCCGGAACTGGTGCGCATGGACCTGGCGGAGGATTTCACCTCCCAGCAGCAAAGCTTCCAGCAGGAATTCAAACACCTGCGCGGCCACGGCAAGGCGCAGTTCGGCTGGAAAACGGAGGACCTCAATCCTGCCGGAGCCCTCGGCAATGCGGCCCGGGCGACGCCCGAGAAGGGCCGCCTGTCGCTGGATCATGCCGCAACAGGTTTCGTCGATCTGCTTCAGGACATCCACGCCTACGACCTTGGTCGCCTCGGGACGCCACTCGCCCAATAGGTGCAGAAAATCTAGATGCAAGCATCTATGACAACAAGGACTTGCCGGCAACACGCGTTCAACTGACAGAAGCAACTCAGAACTGATTTCGACAAGCCGAATAGTTATCATTTAAATAAAAGAAAACGAATTCAATTAAAGGCTTAGCGACTTCAGTCTGCCTGCATGCCGGAGTTGACCTCATTCAGATAAAGGGACACATTGTTTGAAATAAAAACAGGGTAACAGCGCTCGGGGAACCATGAATCTCTCAATTCGGCAACTGGCGACTTTTCGAGAGGTGATGCGCAGCGGTTCCATCTCTGAAGCGGCGCGTACGCTCGGGAGGACACAGCCGGCCGTCAGCTCGACCATAGCCGGGCTTGAAACCGAACTGGAATTGAAACTGTTCATGCGCGAACAGGGCCGGCTGGTCCCGACACCGGAAGCCGAGTTCTTTTTGGACGAAGCGGAAGCCATCCTGGAGCGGCTGGAGACTTCGAAGCGCACGCTTCGGGGCCTTGCCAACCGCGAGCACGGCCAGTTGCGCATTGCGGGCATCCCGGAAGCGGTGGCCGACTTTCTGCCAAACAGCCTTGCGCAATTCATTGCCGACAAGCCCAGTGTCAAGGTCGCCCTCGCCAGCCGCACGTCGACCGAGATCGAGGAACTGATCGCGGCACAGCATTACGACATCGGCTTCGCGGAGACGCCGCGTGCCCGCAACTCCTTCGACCAGGTCGACTTCGATCTTGAATGCATGTGCGCCATTCCGGCGAGCGACCCGCTGGCCGCAAGGGAAGTGATAACTCCGACGGAACTGGACGGCTATCCGCTGGCGCTGCTCCATCACGAGCATCGCAGCCACAAGCAGACACTGGCAAGGTTCCGCGACGCGGGTGTGCGCTTCAACCAGCGGTTCGAGCTTCAGACCGCCTCGCCCGGCCTGCGCTTTGTCGAGGCAGGGCTATGCGCCCTGGTCTGCGACATGATCACGGCCTACAAGGCCCAGGAGAGCAGCCGGCTCGGCATGGGACCACCGTTGATCGTCTTCCGGCCCTTCCGTCCCCGCGTCCAGAACAGTCTTTCCATCCTCACGCCCACGCATCGCCCCATATCCATCGTCGCCAGGGATTTCTGCAACTTCCTCTCCTCGGAAGTCGCAAGCATCCGCTCGGCGATGATCAAGAAGGGCGCCTAGGCGTCCTGAGCTTCGCGGGCACGCCGGATCAGTTGATCGCGTTGCGGAAAATCGCGCTGTTGGCGGCAACAATGGCCACCGCGTTCACCCGGTTCTTCGCCCCGAGCCGGGTAATGGCGTTGCGGATGTGAACCTTCACCGTTGCCGTCGAGACATCCAGTTCGTAGGCAATCTGCTTGTTCACCTTTCCCTCGCACAGCTTGAGCATGATTTCCAGCTGCCGCGGGGTCATCGTATCGCGCAAATCGATCGGCCAACGGATGTTGCCCACGGCGGGTTTGCCGTGTTCGCGCAAGCCGGTCATCGGGTCCAGAGCAAAATGAGCCGTCATCGTTCCATTCCAGGTTGGTCGTGATCCAGTCGATCAAAAGACTTTTCACGATGATGACAGTTTTGTAAAATGTTAAAGTGCATATAGCATATTGCTAATATTTTGCATTTGGATTGATGAGGATCTGTCCCATGAGCAAAAAACTCTATTCCGGGCATACCCTGCGGCAGATCAGATCCGATTTCGGTCTGTCGCAGGTCGAGTTTGCAAAGAAGATCGGCCTTTCGACCGCCTATGTAAACCAGATCGAGAACAACAACAGACCGGTTACCGCCTCGGTTCTCCTGTCCATCAACCGGATCTTCGGCACCGACCTGGCGGCCTTCGAGAAGAACGATCTCGACCGTGTCATGCAGGACCTGCAGGAAATCTTCGCCGACACCCAGTTCCACAGCTCGTCCGTCGGCAAGCAGGAACTGCACGAACTGGTGACCCGCGCGCCCGGCATCACCCAGGCGATCATGGATCTCTACGGGAGCCTGCGCAGCTTTCATGACCGCGAAGCCATCGAGGACGATCTGGCGCATATGAACGGCGCCGGCGAAGGCAGCGCGAGCCTGAAGAAATCCGCCTATGACGATGTCCGCGACTATTTTCACTACATGGACAACTACGTCGATTCGCTCGACCGGGCAGCCGAGAAGCTGTCCTACGAGATCGGCCTGCCGAGCGGCGCCTCCAAGTTCGACTGCCTGACTCGCTGGCTTCAGGACCGTTTCAGCATCTCCGTCGAACAGCATCCGGACTACCAGGACACGCTCATCCGCCAGGACGACTACACCCGCAGGATTTCCATCTACCGGGCCATTCCCCAGTCGACCAAGAACTTTCTGCTCGGCTCCGTGATCGCCGAATTGTGCGTGAAAGATCTGATCCTGGAAGAGGTCGACAGGGCTAAATTCAAGACCAAATCAGCCGAAAGCATCGCCAGGCTGGCGCTGCGGAATTATTTCTCCGGGGCGCTTCTCCTGCCCTACGACGAGTTTCTGCGGGCGGCGGCAAGATGCCGGCATGACATCCAGCTGCTGTCGAACCAGATGGATGTCAGCATCGAGACGATCTGCCATCGGCTGTCGACCCTGCAGCGGCCCGGGGCGAACGGCCTGCCGTTCTACTTCGTCAAGATCGACCGCGCCGGCAATGTCGTCAAACGCCATAGCGCCACGCGCTTTCAGTTTGCCCGCTTCGGCGGTTCGTGCCCGCGCTGGAACGTCCATCAGGCGTTCGAGCAGAACTCCAACAAGTTTACGGCACAGGTCGCGCAGATGCCGGACGGCGTCCAGTACCTGTGCATGGCGACGAGCGTCACCAAGCATCAGCCCGACTACAAGACCGGTGAGAGGCGATACGCGCTCGGCATCGGCTGCGAGGTGAAGTACGCGGACGCGATCGTCTATGCCGACGGCCTCGACATCGACCAGATCTCCGCGCCCGAGCCGATCGGCGTGAATTGCCGGATCTGCCCGAGAGACAATTGCGACCAGCGGGCCTTTCCGGCGATCGACAAGGAGCCGTTCATCGATCCCGCGCGGCGCGGGATCGTGCCCTACCGGGTATCCCCGTCCGAGTAGACCACCGGCTGCCTTTCAACACGGAGTTGCGGGCTTGGACGGCTCAGGATGAAGACCGCGGCACCGGTCAGGCAGACCGCCTGGACGATCAGGACAGTGACCGCGACGGACATGCCAAGGCTCACCGCGAAGACGGCCGCCATCATGACGATCGCCATCGTCTTGTAGCGCGGAGCGATCGCGCCGTGGGCACGCCAGTCAGCGATGGCCGGCCCGAAAAGCCGGGTGGACTCAAGTCGTGCCTGCAGGTCCGGCGAACTCTTGCCGAAGGCAAAAGCTGCGAGGATGACCAACGGGGTCGTGGGAAGAACAGGCAGGACAGCTCCCAATGCGCCGAGCCCGAGCGCAAGGAAGCCGATCAGCAGCCATAATGTTCGCCTTGCCGTCGTGGTGATCCTTGCAGTCAGCATCTTCAGGTGCCCGCACTCTCAAACCGGTCTGTCTGAAACCGAATATGCCCTCGCGCGCCGAAGGGCTACTTGATCTTGATCAAAAAACTCAGGTTTTCATCATGCGGCGGGTCGCTTTTGCCGGCTGCGCATTTCAGGCGCCGTCTTGCCGTCCCGATCCCCTTCAATTGAGCTGTTTCACGTGCTGGAGCACTCCCCTGTCCCACGGAATCACCCCGGCCCAGCGAAGCGCAGAGCCGGGGCCCACTCGCTTGTCCGCTCGGCAAGGCAGCTGACACGTATGCGGCCGAGCCTCGAGCGCCAGGTCATAGGCGCTCTGGAAATGAGCAGGCCCGGGTCTCACTTCATTCGCCCGAGGTAACTCCGAGCGGCTTCAGATCCGTCCGTGAATATCCGCAGCAGGTTAGCTCCTCAGAAAGAGGTCGCTTTGTAGTTAGGCCCGACCAATCATCTCGCATCGCTGAAACCAGGGCCCCTTTGGCGGTGCCCCGCGTTCCAACCTAGACATCCTTGACCAGCCGGAGCGCGTCGTAGATCGCCGCATGGGTGTTGCGCGCGGCAACGGCGTCGCCGATCCGGAAGAGCTGGAACGTGCCTTGCGGATTGCGCACGACGGACTGGGGAACGCCCGCGATCAGCTGATCATGGGACATCTCGCCATGGTTCACGGAGGCGGGCTTGAGCTCGAAATAGAGCTCGTCCAGCGGGATCGTGCCGTGATTGACGACGACCTGGTCGAACGGGCGCCGTTTTGCAATTCCGCCATAGTCGCTGCCGATATGAGCAATCAGCTGATTGCCGTCTCTTTCAACGGCTTCAAGGCGGTAGGTCACGGTGAAGGTGACGTCCAGCTTTTGCATGGCACGCATGTAGGGAACCAGATTCATCGCCATGACTTCGGGCGCGAACGAACGGTCCGGCGTCATGATCTCCACCTTTGCACCGGTATTGGCGATCAGTTCGGCGGCCTGCAGACCCGCATGGTCGCCCGCGTCGTCATAGACAAGGACGTTCTCCCCCGGCTTGACGTCGCCGGCGATGATGTCCCAGGAGGAGACGACGAGTTCGTCGCCTTTGGAAAGAACCTCGGTATGCGGCAGGCCGCCGGTCGCGATGATGACCACATCCGGGGTTTCCGCCGCAATGGTATCGGCCTCCGCCCAGGTGTTGAAGCGGAAGACGACGCCCGACTTCTCGCATTGTGCCGTGCGCCAGTCGATGATGCTGATCATCTCCTTGCGCCGGTGGCTCTGGGCCGTCAAACGGATCTGGCCGCCGGGCTGGCTTGCGGCCTCGAAGACCACCACCTCGTGGCCACGCGCGCCCGCGACCCGGGCGGCCTCCATTCCGGCCGGGCCGGCGCCCACGATGACCACCTTCCTGCGCCTCTTGGCCCTGGCGATGTCATGCGGCATGCTCTCCTCGCGGCCGGTCGCCGCGTTATGGATGCAGTACGCCGCCCCGCCCTGGTAGATCCGGTCGAGACAGTAATTGGCGCCGACGCAGGGGCGGATGTCCTCTTCCCGGTTTTCCATGATCTTGCGGACGATATGGGGATCGGTCATATGGGCCCGGGTCATGCCGACCATGTCCAGCTTGCCCGAGGCGATGGCATGGCGCGCCGTCGCAACGTCGGGGATCCTGGCCGCGTGGAAGGTCGGGAAGTTGGTGGCGGCACGGATTTCGCCGGCAAAATCGAGATGCGGCGAACTGGCCATGCCCTGGATCGGGATAACATCCGTCAGCCCGGCATCGGTGTCGATATGCCCGCGGATCACATTGAGGAAATCGATCAGGCCGCTTTCCTTCAGCCGCCTGGAAATCTCCAGCCCGTCCTGCCTGGAAAGCCCGCCTTCCAGCATCTCGTCGCCCGAATAACGGATGCCGACAATGAAATCCGGGCCGACGCGCTTGCGGATCGCCGTCATCACGTCGAAGGCAAACCGCAGCCGGTTGTCGAGTGACCCGCCATAGGGACCGTCAAGCTCGTTGGTCAGCGGTGACCAGAACTGGTCCATCAGATGCCCGTAGGCCTGCAGCTCGATGCCGTCCATGCCGCCGGCCTTCATGCGCTCGGCAGCATTGGCGTAGTCCTTGATGATCCGCTCGATGTCCCAGTCTTCCAGCTTCTTCGGAAATGCCCGGTGTGCAGCCTCCCTGCTGTGGGACGGCGAGACGACCGGCAGCCAGAATTCCTTGTCCCAGCGCGTCCTGCGGCCGAGATGGGTCAGCTGGATCATGATCGCCGCACCTTCTTCGTGCACGGCGTCGGTCAGTTCCCTGACCCACGGCACCACTTCGTCCTTGTAGACCAGGAGATTGTTGAACACAGGGGGACTGTCCCTGGAAACGGCGGCGGAGCCGGCCGTCATGGTCATCGCCACCCCGCCCCTGGCACGCTCCGCATGGTAGGCCCGGTAGCGCCCCTTGGGCATGCCGTCCTCCGGGTAGGCCGGCTCGTGGGAGGTCATGATGATGCGGTTGCGCAGCGTCAGATGTTTGAGCTGGTAGGGCTGAAGGAGTGGGTCGTTCGACATCTGCCTGGCTCCGTTTAAGCGTTCCGGCAACATTTGCAGAAATGTACATTAGTGTCAACTCACCAGTCAGGACGGTACATTTCATTGACGCACTTGTATAATTTTGCTAGGTGATCGCTCATGGAGCAGATTGTGAACGAGAGCGGTTGGCGCGGATCTCCGGACCTTTGGCTGGAAGCGGCCTATGAAGTCCTGCTGGAATCCGGCGTCGATGCCGTCAAGATCATGCCGCTGGCAAAGAAGCTCAAACTGTCGCGGACGAGCTTCTACTGGTTCTTCAAGGACCGGGAGGAGTTGCTGGAGGCGCTCGTGGCGCGCTGGCGCGAAAAGAACACCGGCAACCTGATCAAGCGGTCGGAAGCTTATGCGGAGACGGTCGCCGAGGCGATGCTGAACGTTTTCGACTGCTGGTTCGACACCGCACTGTTCGACGCCAGGTTCGAATTCGCGGTCCGCAGCTGGGCGCTTCAGGCGCCGGAGATTCTGGCCGAGGTCCGCAGCGCCGACCAGCAGCGGCTCGATGCCCTGGCACGCATGCTCGTTCGCTTCGGCCACGACGAGGCACACGCGGATGTGCGGGCCCGCACGATCTATCTGGTCCAGATCGGCTATATCTCAATGCAGACGGCGGAAGACATCGCCGTCCGCATGAAGCGCGTTCCCCAGTATGTGGAGATCTTCACCGGCCTGGCACCCGAGCAGAGGGAACTCGACCGCTTCGCCGCCCGGCATGCCGGTTAGCCGGTCACCTTTGAAGGTATCCCCCTCGCCCTGACCAGCTATGCCTTTCGGGCCCTGCTTCAGATCACCTTGCGAACTTCGGCCAGGAAGGTATCGACGCCCGTTCTGAGAACTTCGCCCTTGTGCGCAAGTTCCGAAGACGCGGCCAGAACCTGGGTCGCGGCAACGCCGCAATCGCTGGCAGCCAGGCTGATGATGCCGATGCTCTCGCTGACTTCGGAGGTTCCGGCTGCCGCCTGGTCGATATTCCGGGCGACTTCGCTTGTGGCGGCGCTTTGCTCTTCCACCGCGGCGGCGATCATGGAGGCAATTTCATTGACCTTGGCGATCGTGCTGCCGATGGCTTCGATGGAGATGACGGCCTGGGTACTCGCACCCTGGATCCCCGAAATCTGCGCACGGATCTCGTCGGTCGCCTTTGCCGTCTGGCTTGCCAGCCCCTTCACCTCCGAGGCGACAACCGCGAACCCCTTGCCGGCTTCGCCGGCGCGCGCGGCCTCGATCGTGGCGTTCAGCGCCAGGAGGTTTGTCCGGTCGGCAATATCTGTGATGAGGGCCACGACTTCGCCGATCTTATCCGATGCCGCCGACAGACCGCTGATGTCCCGCGTCATCTGCTCGACTTCGGCAACCGCACCGGCGGTGATGCGTGAGGATTCGCTCACCTGATGATTGATCTCTCCGACCGAATTCGTCATCTGCTCCGTTGCCGCTGCAACCGAGCCGACATTCGCGGACGCGTGTTCTGCAGCAGCGGCAACCGATGTGGCCTGCTCCTTGCCCGACAAGGTCGAGCTCTCCAGCGTCGTTGCCGAGGCCTCCAGTTCCGTTGCCGCTGAGGCGACCGAGATCGACGACTTCTTTCATCTGGGCCTCGAAGAGCTGAACCACACGGGAGAATTCCGCGACCCGGTGTTCCATCGTATCCATGGCCGTATTGACCGTCCGGCTCGCCTCGCCGAAAGCGCCGGTCATGCCTCTTACCGCAATCCGGCGGAAATACTTGTTGGACGCCACATATTCGAGCGACGCCCGCGACTCGCGGATATAGGCATCGGAACGATCGATCAGGCGGTTGATCGCATGCAGCAACCGGCCCGCTTCACCCTTCTCGGTGATGTTGACGATACGCGCCTCAAAATCACCGTCCGCAACAGCCTCGCAGACTTTGACGGCCTTGCGGACGGCCGATTTGTACTCGTTGGAAAACATTGGACCTATATTCTTTTCTGTTTCGAAGAAGTGTCGCGCAATATGTCGTTCGACCGGTGCGTTTCTCGGGCACCTCGCAAACGGTCCGGAATCCGCTCAAAGTCGCACTTTTTCAAGTTGCTAGGCTGCCTGGAGCCTGGCGACAAACTCGTCATATTGCATGTTCTTGTCGCTCAGCAGGTCCTTGACCATTGCCATCGACGCCCTGAGACCATCCTTGCGGTTTCCGTGCCGCTGCTCCTCGGCCAGCAACCGCTCGTAAAGCGGCATGATCGTCCCCTCCAGTATCCCGCGGTCGGGAACGCGGCGGCTGGAGTGATAGCCGACGATGTTGCCATCGCCGTCACGGCTGGGAGTCACATGCGCGATCACCCAGTAGTGGTCGCCGTTCTTGCAGCGGTTCATCACATAGGCAAAGATTTCACGCCCGTCCTGGATGGTCTCCCAAAGAAGCTGGAATATGCATCTCGGCATGTGCGGATGACGGATCATGCTGTGCGGCTGGCCGAGACACTCCTGCTCGCCATAACCAGCGATCCGCAGGAAAACGTCGTTGCAGTAGGTCATGCGCCCCTTGAGATCCGTCTTGCTAACGATGATCTCGTCCTCGTCGAAAAACTGCTCGACGCCGGTCAGGCATGCTTCACGTGCCATTCTTGTCTCCGCTTGTCAGAAGCCCCGGCCATCGGCGCCGCAGCGTTGCAGGTTGCCGCCGTGGATCCCTTGGGGATTGTCATTTGCTGGAACAATTGCTCATTCCCGAGAGGAAGCTTGCGATGCATGAGATATTTTCTTGCTTTCGAAACTATCATCTGCTTCATTCGCCCGAAAATGAAGTTCATTCCAAGAATTCATTTGCACGTCAGGATTGAGACGCCGACCCTGAACAAATTCTTAATCATCCAAATCTGCGCGAATATTCTACGCCGGATGGATACTACTTTCGCAAATTGGATATGAAAGCAGCAATCGGGTGCGCTGGTACGAGTTCGGCGCTCCGATTGCATGTGCGATTCGACCTCGGCCGAGGATCCGGATGATGCCGGCGGAGCGCGCACAAAAAAGGCCTTGCTGGTGACTGCCAGCAAGGCCATCGGATGGTGGAACTCAGACCCGGGCTCATCGGCCGCGAGTCTGCGCGGCGCGGCTCAGTCCATCGCGAGTTCCGCGCAGCCGGTCTCCAGGAGCGAGAGCACATGCGGCGCGAACGAGCGCCATATGTCGACGCGGAACCGGTCTGCGCCGTCCCGCCACAGCACCACGGTTGATCCGTCGAGCAGCGTTCTGCGACCCTCACCCTCAGAGAGCCGGTCAATATCGCGCGGACAGCCGAGCGTCAGCAGATCCGCCGCCTTCGGCCCTTCGATCTGAACCGAGATCTCGCGATCGGTAATCTCGGTGAGACTGTGCGGCGCCTGATCATAGACACCGGCGCAGGCGGCGATCAGTCCGGGCGCATCCGCCTCGGCGGCAAGGATCTGCCACTCGTCGGGACCGAGGCACAGAACCTCCGTCGTGCCGGAAGCGGCACGCGCGCCGACCCTGGTTGGAAGCTCGATGCCGAGTGCGGTCGAAAGCGCCGGCAACTCCGCCTCGCGAGCGCGCAGCGACAACCGGGCGACCGGAGCCAGAAGCGTCACCGTCACGGCGCTGCTGCTGGCAAGCAGGCCCGGAGTAAATGCGTGGATATGAGCCGTCATCTGATCGTCTCCGCTCACAGTTTCAGCCGTTCGCCGTCGGGATCGTAGAACACGGTCCCGGTGACTTTAGCCTTGATCACACTGTCGGTCATGGGAATGAAAACAGTCTCGCCCATCCGGGCGTGCCCGCCCTCGACCAGTGCCATGGCGATGGGCTGACCGGCCGCATCGCTATGGTAGGACGAGGTCACGTGGCCGACCATCTTCATCGGCTTGGGTTGGTTGGGATCGAGAACGATCTGCGCGCCCTCTTCCAGCCGGGTCTTGCCGTCCTCGGTCAGGAGACCGACGAGCTGCTTGCGCCCCTCGGCCTTGAGGTCGGAACGCTCAAGCCCGCGCTTGCCGACGAAATCCGGCTTGTTCTTGCCGATCGCCCAGCTGATCCCGGCATCGTGCGGCGTTACCGTGCCGTCGGTGTCCTGGCCGATGATGATGTAGCCCTTCTCCGCCCGCAGCACGTGCATGGTCTCCGTGCCATAGGCGCAGATGTCATATTGCCGGCCTGCTTCCCAGAGCTTTTCCCAGAGCGCGCGACCGTGGCGGGCCGGCACATTGACCTCGAAACCGAGTTCGCCGGTGAAGCTGATCCGGAACAGGCGCGCCGGGAAACCCGCAACGGTGCATTCGGCAACGGACATGTGCGGGAAGGCTTCGTCCGAGATGTCCAGCCCTTCCACGAACGGAGCGAGCAGCTTGCGCGCGTTCGGGCCGTTCAGCGCAATGGTGGACCATTGCTCAGTGGTCGAGGTCAGCCAGACCTTCAGGTCGGGCCATTCGGTCTGGAGGTAGTCCTCCATCATGTTCAGAACGCGCGCGGCACCGCCGGTCGTCGTCGTCACATGGAACCTGTCATCGGCAAGCCGCCCGATCACGCCGTCGTCGCGGATGAAGCCGTCGTCGCCCAGGAGCAGCCCGTAGCGGGCCCGTCCCGGCGCAAGCTTGGTCCAGGGGTTGGTGTACATGCGGTTCATGAATTCCACCGCATCCGGCCCGACAATCTCGATCTTGCCGAGTGTGGAGGCGTCGAAGATGCCGACCGACTTCCGTGTGGCGCGGCATTCGCGGGAAACCGCGGCATGCATGTCCTCGCCCGCCTTGGGGAAATACCAGGCGCGCCGCCAGAGGCTGACCGGTTCGAATGCCGCGCCGTTTTCTTCGGCCCAGCTGTCGATCGGCGTCTTGCGGGTCATCGCGAAATGGCTGCCGCGGTGATACCCGGCAAACGCACCGAAGGTGGTCGGCGTGTAGGGCGGGCGGAACGTGGTCAGCCCCACTTCCGGCTGCTTCCTGCCCAGGGCGCTGGCGGCGATGTTCAGGCCGTTGATGTTGGACATCTTGCCCTGATCGGTCGCCATGCCGTTGGTGGTGTAGCGCTTGACATGCTCGATGGAACGCATGCCCTCGCGCACGGCCAGGCGCAGGTCCTTGGCCGTTACGTCGTTCTGATAGTCGACGAAGGCACGCGCAGCGCCCGGATTGCGGTCGGTCGGCAGCTCCGTATGGCTGACGCCCGAGCCTGGCCGGTCCTGTGCTACCGCATAGCTCACGTCGCCGGAAGCCTTGCCCAGCTCGCGGGCAGCTTCGGCCCCCATGGCCGCGCCGTCGTTCAGGGCTGCCTCGATCCCCCAAAGGCCGCGGCCCGCACCGGCGATCTGGCAGGCCTCGGTCTTGCGGTCGGGCAGGAATGTCTGCATGTCCTCGTCCCAGGCGATCGACCCCTTGGTATGGGAGAAGAGATGCAGGGAGGGCGTCCAGCCGCCCGACATCAGCAGGCAGTCGCAGGAAAGCGTCCTGTCCGCTCCCACCTTGCCGGCCTGCACCGGGTTGACCCGCACCGAGCTGACGCGCAGGCGTCCCTTGGTACCGGTGACGGTATGGCTCATGAGCACCGGAATACCGCGCGCCTCTGCACCGGCGTGCAATGCCGCTGGTACTTCGGCGCGCGTGTCGACAATGGCTTCGATCTTGGTGCCGGCATCGGCCAGGTCGAAGGCCGCATACCAGGCGCTGTCATGGCAGGTGGCCACGACGGCCCTGTCCCCAACCCGCACACCGTAGCGGTTCAGATAGGTCTGGGCGGCGCCCGCCAGCATCACACCCGGCCGGTCGTTGCCGTCAAAGACCAGCGGCTTTTCCAGCGCGCCTTGAGCGAGGATCACTTGGCCGGCCCGCACCCGCCACAGCCGCTCGCGCGGCATCTGGCTGTCGGGTGTCTCAAGATAATCCGTCAGCTTCTGACAGAGCCCGACCATGTTCTGGTGATAGTAACCGATCGCCGTGGTGCGGGTCATGATGCGCACGCCGAGCGTTTCCAGTTCGCCGAGCGCGCCGGAGATCCAGTCCCAGGCGGCAACACCGTCGATTTCGGCCTGCGGTTCGCTGAGCAGCGTGCCCCCGGCTTCCGAATTCTCATCGACCAGCGTGACGCGCAGTCCGGCTCGGGCGGCATTGAGCGCCGCCGCCAGCCCCGCCGGACCGGCGCCGATGACCAGCACATCCGTGTGCAGGTAGCGCGATGCATAGGTGTCCGGATCTTCTTCCTTCGGCGAAACGCCGAGCCCGGCCGCGGCGCGGATGAAGGGCTCATAGACCTTGTCCCAGAAGGACTTCGGCCACATGAAGGTCTTGTAGTAGAACCCGGCGGAAAACAACATATAGGCGCGGTCGTTCACCGCCCCGACGTCGAATTTCAGGCTCGGATATTTATTCTGGCTGCTCGCTTCCAGGCCGTTCCAGATTTCCTGCACGGTGGCGCGGGTATTGGGCTCGAACCGGCCCTTGCCGCGGCGCGTACCGATGAGCGCATTGGGTTCTTCGGAGCCTGCCGCGACGGGGCCGCGCGGCCGGTGGTACTTGAACGACCGGCCCATCAGATGCACGCCGTTGGCCAGCAGTGCCGAGGCGACCGTGTCGCCGGCGCGGCCTTCGATCCTGGCGCCGTCGAAGGTGAAGCTTATCGGCCGGTCATGATCGACACGGCCGCGCCCGGAAACGCGGAAGCGGGTCATTCTGCCTTCTCCAGCAATTTGGACAGGTCGGGACGGGCTTCACCCGCCTTGTAGGTCGTCAGGAACCGGTCGCTGACCGTGTCGCGCACCGCGTTGAAGAACCGGGCGCAGCCATGAATATGCCGCCAGCGCTCGTAATGCGGTCCGCGCGCGTTGCTGCGGATGAAGAGGAACTCGCACCACTCCTCGTCGCTGGTCTCGCCCGGGTTGAGCGGCCGGGCGACATGCGCCTGGCCGGCATAGGCGAATTCCAGTTCCGGAAGCGTTTCATTGCAATAGGGACAATGGATCAGAAGCATGTCGGATATCCTCAGTGCGCAACGGCAGCCGCGGCGGCTTCATCGATCAGGCGGCCCGTGCGGAACCGCTCGAGGGTGAAGGGAGCGTTGATCGGATGCGGCTCGTCCTTGGCCACGGTCCAGGCAAGCACATGCGCCGCACCGGGCGTCGCCTTGAAGCCACCCGTGCCCCAGCCGCAATTGACATAGAGACCCGGCACCGGCGTCTTGCCGAGGATGGCCGAGCGGTCCGGGGTCACATCAACGATGCCGCCCCATTTGCGCAGCATGCGCATGCGGTTGAAGATCGGGAACACCTCGCAGATCGCCGCAACCGTGTGCTCGATCAAGGGCAGGCCGCCGCGCTGCGAGTAGCTGGTATACTGGTCGGTGCCCGAGCCGATTACCAATTCGCCCTTGTCGGACTGGCTGATATAGGCATGGACCGTGTTCGACATCACCACGCAGGGGAAGATCGGCTTGACCGGCTCGGAGACCAGCGCCTGAAGCGGATAGCTTTCCAGCGGCAGCTTCACGCCCGCGCTGTCCATCACCACACTGGTATTGCCGGCCGCCGACACGGCAACCTTCTTGGCGCCGATGAAACCCTTCGCCGTTTCGACGCCCGATACGCGGCCGTCAGCGCCGCGCCGGATCGCAATCACCGGGCAGTTCTGGATGATGTCGACGCCGCGCATGGCCGCGGCCCTGGCATAGCCCCAGGCGACGGCATCATGACGCGCGGTTCCCGCCCGCTTCTGCAGGGCAGCCCCCATGACCGGATAGCGCGCGCTCGACGATATGTTCAGCGGCGGACAGACTTCCTTGGCTTGCTCTGCCGTCAGCCAGCGGTTGTCGACGCCGTTCAGCCGATTGGAGTGAATATGCCGCTGGAAGCTCTGCACATCATGAACGTTATGGGCGAGCATCATCACGCCGCGTTTGGAATACATGATGTTGTAGTTCAGCTCCTGGGCCAGACCGTCCCACAGATCAAGCGCATGGTCATAGAGCTTCGCGCTTTCGTCATAGAGATAGTTGGACCGGATGATCGTGGTGTTGCGCCCGGTATTTCCGCCGCCCAGCCAGCCCTTGTCGATCACCGCGACATTGGTGATGCCGTGTTCCTTGGCCAGGTAATAGGCGGCGCCGAGACCATGCCCGCCGGCTCCGACGATCACCACGTCGTATTCCGCCTTGGGCTGACTGTCAGGCCATTGCGGTGTCCAGTTCTTGTGGCCCGTAAGGGCATTCTTCAAGAGCGATAGCGCAGAAAAGTGGGTCATGTCAGACCAGCCCCGGCTGATTTTACTCCTTGGAGTCTTAGCTGGACTGCACGGAACGGGACTGGAAAATTGCGCCGGGAATATTGTATGATTGCGCCATGAGCACTGTTGAGACACGAAACAAACCCGGCAAGAAGCGCTTGAGCGTCGCGTTCCTCCTCGCGGATCACTTCACGCTGTCCGCCTTCGCCAATTTCGTGGACGTCCTGCGCCTGGCGGCCGACGAGGCGGACCGCTCGCGACCGATCAACTGCGAGTGGACCGTGCTCTCCGACACCATGAACCCGGTCCGGTCCAGCTGCGGGGTCAAGGTGCAGCCCGACACCCGCCTGCGCAACGCGGCCGACTATGACTACATCGTCGTGGTCGGCGGCCTGATCACCGAGGCAAGCGGGCTTTCGCGCGAGAACATTGCTTTTCTGCAATCGGCCGCGCGTTCCGGCATACCGCTGGCCGGTCTTTGCACGGGCGTCTTCCTGCTGCACGAGGCCGGCCTGCTCGACGGCTACCGCTGCTGCGTGAGCTGGTTCCACCATGACGATTTCCTGGAACGCTTCGACACCGCCCGCCCTGTCTCGGACCAGATATTCGTCGTCGACCGGGACAGGCTGACCTGCTCGGGCGGGCACAGCGCCGCGCATCTGGCCGCCTGGCTGGTGGAAAAACACATCGGCCGCGTCGCGGCGACCAAGAGCCTCAGCATCATGATCATCGACGAAGCGATGACCGGGGACAAGCCCCAGCCCGGTTTCCGGGACGATCTGGCCGCCCGGGATCCGGTGGTGCGCAAGGCGCTGATCCGGATGCGTCAGAATATCGAAAGTCCCGAAACGGTCGAGGAAGTGGCGAGCGGACTGAACCTCAGCCGCCGGCAGCTCGAGCGCCGCTTCCAGACCGATCTCGGCCTCTCGCCTTCGCGCGTTGAGCTCAAGCTCAGGCTGGATACGGCGCGCCGGATGCTGGAGACGTCGGACAAGACGGTGACGCGCATCGCCCACGCCACCGGTTTTTGCGATTCATCGCATCTGATCAACACGTTCAGGGCCGAGCTCGGCATGACCCCGTCTGATTACCGGCGGACGCATTCACCGACTTCGCTGGAGACGCAGCCCCGTGCTGCAGGCGTTCTTTTGCCTCGTGTTGAGGAGGCTTGATGAGGGTTGATCTAAACGCCAAAAGCCCCACGGTTTTAACCGAGGGGCTTTTGTTTGATTTGGTTGCGGGGGCAGGATTTGAACCTGCGACCTTCAGGTTATGAGCCTGACGAGCTACCGGGCTGCTCCACCCCGCGGTATTGTTTTGTTCACGGGAACCGAGGTTTCCCGGATGGGCTTGTTTGAAGCCCGGCATTTTTTGTTTTGTTTGTCCTCGGACCTTTGGTCCTGCGGGCAAACGGGGCTGCTCCATTTCAGGATGCGGCAGCGTATATCATTGGGTGACCGGTATTCTGCGCTGATATGGGACTTGGGATCCGGAGCGCAGCGGAGGCAAGGCCAAGCGGCCGCCGGCCGGTCAGGCCGCCCTCGCGGAGCGCAGCCCGCAGGGCGTTACGCGCGTGAGCGGCAACAGGTTGAAGATGATTGACTGCGATTTGCAGGCCTGGCGGCGACCTACTCTCCCACATCTTAAGATGCAGTACCATTGGCGCTGGGGAGTTTCACGGCCGAGTTCGGGATGGGATCGGGTGGGGGCTCCCCGCTGGGGCCACCAGGCCGGCGAAGCGCAGTTTTTGCGTAAAACTGGTGTTGATCTGTCCTCACGGCCGTACGCTGCTTGGCAGCTGGCCTGCGGACGGCGCGCCCTGACCGGGCGGCGGCCGCTTGGCCTTGCGAACCTTGCGGTTCGGGCTCTTTTCCCTTGGGGGATTGGAGCCTTGAGGCCGGTGAGAACTGGTCATTCCTGATTATTGATGAGTTTCGATCTGGTTTTCCTTCGGCTTTGCGAGGGAACAAGAGTTCCGAGCGCAGCGAAGGCAAGGCCAAGCGGCCGCCGGCCGGTCAGGCCGCGTGGTTCGCAGGACAGGTCCGAAGGACCGTACGTCCGTGAGAACAAAACCATGATCTCAAAAGCGCTTTCGCGCTTTTGGGATGATGAACATTGACTAATGAGAGGATCAAGCCGAACGAGCTATTAGTAAAGCTAAGCTTCATGCGTTGCCGCACTTCCACACGCTTCCTATCGACGTGGTGGTCTTCCACGGCTCTTCAGGGAGAACTCGTTTTGAGGTGGGTTTCCCGCTTAGATGCTTTCAGCGGTTATCCCTTCCGTACATAGCTACCCTGCAATGCGGCTGGCGCCACAACAGGTCCACCAGAGGTACGTCCATCCCGGTCCTCTCGTACTAGGGACAGATCCTCTCAATTCTCCTACACCCACGGCAGATAGGGACCGAACTGTCTCGCGACGTTCTGAACCCAACTCACGTACCACTTTAATTGGCGAACAGCCAAACCCTTGGGACCTGCTCCAGCCCCAGGATGTGATGAGTCGACATCGAGGTGCCAAACAATGCCGTCGATATGGACTCTTGGGCATCATCAGCCTGTTATCCCCGGCGTACCTTTTATCCGTTGAGCGATGGCCCTTCCACGAGGGACCACCGGATCACTATGGCCGTCTTTCGACTCTGCTCGACTTGTCAGTCTCGCAGTCAGGCAGGCTTATGCCATTGCACTCAACGAGCGATTTCCGACCGCTCTGAGCCCACCTTCGCGCGCCTCCGTTACCATTTGGGAGGCGACCGCCCCAGTCAAACTACCCGCCACACACGGTCCCGGATATTGTTGTACCGCGGTTAGATATCCATGACGACAAGGGTGGTATTTCAAGGGTGACTCCACAAGAGCTGGCGCTCCTGCTTCAACGTCTACCACCTATCCTACACATGTCGACACGAATACCAGTGTGAAGCTGTAGTAAAGGTGCACGGGGTCTTTCCGTCTGACCGCAGGAACCCCGCATCTTCACGGGGAATTCAATTTCACTGAGTCTATGCTGGAGACAGCGGGGAAGTCGTTACGCCATTCGTGCAGGTCGGAACTTACCCGACAAGGAATTTCGCTACCTTAGGACCGTTATAGTTACGGCCGCCGTTTACTGGGGCTTCAATTCGGTGCTTGCACACCTCCTCTTAACCTTCCAGCACCGGGCAGGCGTCAGACCCTATACGTCGCCTTACGGCTTCGCAGAGCCCTGTGTTTTTGATAAACAGTCGCCACCCCCTGGTCTGTGCCACCCCACAACGGTTGCCCGTCGTGAGGTCTCCCTTCTCGCGAACTTACGGGAGCATTTTGCCGAGTTCCTTCAGCATAGTTCTCTCAAGCGCCTTGGTATGCTCTACCAGTCCACCTGTGTCGGTTTCGGGTACGGTTTATACGTGGGAGCTATTTCCTGGAACACCTTCGCAGCACCCCCAATCCAATAAGGGGATACGACACACGGCATCCGTCACTACCCACAAGCTGCAGAATATTAACTGCATTCCCATCGACTACGCCTTTCGGCCTCGCCTTAGGGGCCGGCTAACCCTGCGCCGATTAGCGTTGCGCAGGAACCCTTGGACTTTCGGCGAGCGGGTCTCTCACCCGCTTTATCGTTACTCATGTCAGCATTCGCACTTCTGATATCTCCAGGAGCCCTCACGGGTCTCCCTTCGCAGACTTACAGAACGCTCCGCTACCGCGCATCCCGAAGGATGCACCCGCAGTTTCGGTGTATGGCTTGAGCCCCGGTACATTTTCGGCGCGGGACCCCTTATTTAGACCAGTGAGCTGTTACGCTTTCTTTAAATGATGGCTGCTTCTAAGCCAACATCCTGGTTGTTTTGGGAGTCCTACATCCTTTCCCACTTAGCCATAACTTGGGGACCTTAACTGGCGGTCAGGGTTGTTTCCCTCTCCACAATGGACGTTAGCACCCACTGTGTGTCTGCCGGACAGTACTTCCCGGTATTCGGAGTTTGGTTAGGATCAGTAAGGCGGTAAGCCCCCATAGCCCATCCAGTGCTCTACCCCCGGGAGTATTCATCCGACGCTCTACCTAAATAGATTTCGCGGAGAACCAGCTATTTCCGAGTTTGATTGGCCTTTCACCCCTAGCCACAGCTCATCCCCGACTTTTTCAACAGGCGTGGGTTCGGTCCTCCAGTGCGTGTTACCGCACCTTCAACCTGGCCATGGCTAGATCACTCGGTTTCGGGTCTAATCCAACGAACTCAGCGCCCTATTCAGACTCGCTTTCGCTGCGCCTACACCTACCGGCTTAAGCTTGCTCGTTAAATTAAGTCGCTGACCCATTATACAAAAGGTACGCTGTCACCCTCTCGGGCTCCAACTGTTTGTAGGCATCCGGTTTCAGGATCTGTTTCACTCCCCTCGTCGGGGTGCTTTTCACCTTTCCCTCACGGTACTTGTTCGCTATCGGTCGACAAGGAGTACTTAGGCTTGGAGGGTGGTCCCCCCATGTTCAGACAGGATTTCACGTGTCCCGCCCTACTCAAGGATCATATCTCTTTCTACCCGTAAGGGGCTCTCACCCGCTAAGGCCCGACTTTCCAGACGGTTCCGGTTCTTAAAATATGACCACTGGCCTGGTCCGCGTTCGCTCGCCACTACTAGCGGAGTCTCGGTTGATGTCCTTTCCTCCGGGTACTTAGATGTTTCAGTTCCCCGGGTTCGCTCCCTTTCGGGTACTCCATGCGGAGTGGGTTGCCCCATTCGGAAATCGCCGGATCAAAGCTTATTCGCAGCTCCCCGACGCTTATCGCAGCGTATCACGTCCTTCATCGCCTCTTGTCGCCAAGGCATCCACCGAATGCCCTTAAGACACTTGATCACTCTCATTATCAATGTTCATCTCAAAGCGCACAGCGCTTTAAGATGATCCATTATTTGCACTACCGCTCTTTGAGCTACTTGAGTGCGCTAACACCCAAATACCTTCAGAACAGGTCGCGCAAAAGATCATCTTTGTTTGCACTACCGCTCTTCGAGCTGCTTGAGTGCGTTAACACCCAAACAACCTCAGAACAGCTCGCGCAAACCGTTCACGCGGCCGCCAACGTCAACCCGGACCC